>REDP01000179.1 GCA_007693455.1 Planctomycetota bacterium
CAGGGCGGCTCAAAGCTCACCTTGGGTAAGGAATTCCCGCTTCGCGGTGTATGCTCTTGACGCAAAAAGCGCCTCATTCAGGGCGTTTATGCAGGCCGCTCGGGAGAGCGGCGATCCCGGGGGCAAACAACTTTACGTCGCTCCAATGTCTGTGCTGTCAGAAAAAAGAGGCTTGCGAACCCGATGAACTAAAACAGATCTTCCAGGGGCACTTCCATCTCGGCTTCGGCGATATCACTGTCATGACGCGCACTCAGAACCAGCCCGATATAAAACTCATCGCCCAGATCCAAGGTCATGCGCGAGAGCTCTTCCCAGTTTTCACCGTCTTGGGACACTTCGGCAATGACCTCATCGCCTTGGCGATGTAATTGCACCCAATGGGGCAAGAGGATATTGGTATTACCGTCATTGTTTGAGCTACCGCCATCTTCACTGCGTGAGCCGAGAACGAAACGCTTTGCCTCCTCAGGGTCATCATCACCAGCCGAAACCACCACCGAGGCATGGCGCGATTCGCCGGTATTACTAGCACGAAAGGCTATGCCAGCCTTAGTATGTTCATGCACACCCTGGATGGAATGGATGTACGCACGCAGAGACACATCACCGCTCACCTTACGCCATACCCAAAATCCGTTATCGCGGTCACCCCAATAATCCGCTCCGCCAGCACGCAAGATGAAGCGGCCATTTTCAAATGACACTGATCCAGGCTCGGGCACCTCCCCCAAATCGCTGCCTGACCATCCTGGCGGCAGTCCTGCCATGGTTGCACGACCAGCACCCAGCACTTCGGTAACTCGTTCGCTGAAAGGAATGTCACCCAATACCGCAGCCGCCTCAAATACCGCTCCACGTAAGGCAGCATCATCAGAACCCACGGCATCAGCGGCGGATACTATTACCTCCCGTAAATCTTCGTCAAAGCCCTCATCAGCAAGCTCTGCCAACACCAGTTGACTGGCTTGGGGCAGCAAATCCGCCACATCCTTGGCTTCGTGGCGAAGTATATGCTTCTGCAGGGCAGTGGCATGCTCGGCTGGATCCTGGTCCATAAGCTGACTTATGTGTTCGGCTACAATTATCCGCATTTCCCCGGGCGGGAGAGCGACATGGCGACGTAGGGCTGGGGCAAATGATTGATGATGATTCAAGGCTCGCGCAAGCTCTAGTACAATCGGAAGGATTTCGTCATCTTGGCTGGTGACGTCCACTTCGGGGAGAATAATCGCATCCATAAAAAGATGCGCCAGGTCACCCTGACTAAAGATTTCACTCATAGCCCGCTGCTGCTGCTGACGATTACCCGCCAGAAACACGAACATCTCACGCAATTGCGGGGACTCTTGGATATAGGTTGAATAGGTTTGCGCTAATTGGTTATAATGGGCCTGCAGCTGTGGATCATCAATTCTCTGCGCCAATTGGGCTGCAAGTACACGGGCAGCAGTAAAATCTAAACGCTCAACCAACTCCCGTAATTCCTGGGCAGCAGAAGCGTGGTCAGGATCCGAATGTCCAGCCTCGGCCTGTGGTTCAGGATCAGACGATGGCTCAGGAGTGGGGTCTGGAGTGGGGTCTACCGACTCCTCCTCCTGGCTTTCCTGATCGGCAGATGGCGGCGCTGGTTCAGCTGGTGGCTGTGACTGGGGATGTTCATTGGCAGGGGCAGATGGACTTGCCTGAGTACCATTATCACCTCCAGCATCGTTCCCCGATCCACCACCGCAAGCAACACACAATGCCATCACCACGCAGGCAATAGCCAACCAAGCACCTTGAATACCATACCGCATAGAAAAACTCCCTTTCTTCTGGAGGCTCTCAAGAGCCCCTACCGTTAAGACGCTGTCTCCTTGAACGGTTTTCATGCTCTCTTGTGACAGGATGATGCAAGACCCCCATCCAGCGACCTCTCTAAAAATGCGGGCACCACTATATTTGTCATTGAAAGACACATGCACACGGCACTATCAAATAACGTGCATTTGAGCATGAGCACACGATAAGGAGCACAATTATGGCCGAAACCCATGATGATACCCCTGCCAGTGGCAGCGAAATTCAAGACAGCGCCACGGACGCCACCGATAATGGCAACGGCGTGATCAACGACCTTGATATCAACCTTTTAGTGGACTATGGCGTACAGTACAGTGAAAATATCGTTGGCGCCATTCTGGTTTTGGTGGTTGGCTGGATGGTCGCCCGCTTTGTTTCGCGCACTTTATACCACACGCTGGAAAAGCGGGAAAAGATTGATCCACAAGTGCGCAGTCTGGCCGTGCGCATTGTTCGCGGACTCATTCTGCTGATTACCATCATTGCCGTACTGGGTAAATTCGGGGTGCAAACCGCTTCAATCGTAGCGGTATTAGGTGGTCTTGGTCTGGCGGTTGGCTTGGCTCTGCAGGGCAGCCTCAGTAATGTCGCAAGTGGGGTTATGCTAATGGTGATTCGCCCATTTTCTATCGGGCAAGTCATCAAGACTGGTGGAGAGTTTTATATCATTGATGACATCGGCCTTATTGCCACCTCAGCCCATCTCCCTGACGGCCCCAAAGTCATTATCCCCAACAATCGCCTGTGGGGCTCAGAAATTGTCAATCTCAGTGTTATCCATAACAATCTCCGCCGCTTGGATGAGAACTTTGGCATCAGTTATACGGATGATATCGATCGCGCCTTCGCCATTATCCGCTCGGTGTTGGATGCCGATCCTCGTTATCTCCATGAACCAGATCGCCTGCTTGCCGTAACCAGTCTTGATGATAGTTCAGTCAACGTCCTCTGCCGAGTATGGGTCAAACCGGAAGATTGGTGGTTTGCCAAACTTGACTTAATCAAAAATGTGAAACAGGCTTTTGACCGCGAAGGTATCACCATTCCCTTCCCGCAACGAGACGTGCATCTCATTCAGGAAGGCGCAAGCCAGTCGCACTAACCACTCTGTCATAGAGCGGCTCAGGCGATTCGGAGCAAGGAATCACCTGAGCCATGCTCCAGGGCGATTCAACGCTCAGAGAAAAACCTGCCTGCTTCGCGGGCAGGTTTTTCTCTGGCCGATCGGGAAATCGGCGGCCCCGGGGGCGAGCTTTGCGTCAGACTGAGCCGTGATCAAAACCACGCTGCTGCATTTGCGTGAACATATCTTTTACAATGTGCTCCCAGGTGAAGGCCGGAACCACACTCTTATAGGCACAGTCTGCAACTTGCTGCCAGGCTGCATCTTCTAGGCGGAGATAGTGTAACAGCGCATCAGCAGCAGCCCGCACATCCTTACCGCGCACCACGGTACCGCCGCCTGCAGGGGCAATAACATCGGTTACCACAGGAATATGCTCAGTCCCCACAACGGGCACTCCGCTGGCAGCCGCTTCACATGCGGCCATGCCAAAGCCCTCCATTACTGACATGGAAATAAAGGCTCGAGCTGTCTTGATGATATTGGGAAGAATTTCCGAACCTGGACCTTTTTGTGGTAGATCCTTGGGACTAAAGATGTGCACTCGGTCGCCGAGGTTTTCGCGATCTACGATAGCATGGATCTTTCGCGCCACTTCTGGCTCCATGGTTTCATCAAGATTTAAGAAGAGGGTTATATTGGGCTCTTCACGGGCAACTAAGGCAAATGCTGCCACGGCCTGATCTTTATCTTTGAGCACATCGGAGCGGCCAAACTCGCATATATGCGGCCGTTGGAAGAGCTCTGCGGGCAAATTCAAAAATGCCGCATGTTCTTGGACTTCGCGCCCCGAAAGCGCGCGATCCTGCATGGGATGGAATCGCTCAACATCAACTCCGGGAAAAATGTCGATGATTTTATGGGTCCAGTCAGCTCCGTAGGCATCAGCGAGATCATCGCGAACCAACTTTGAGGTAGACCCAACCAGATGGGCATTACGCAACACCCGCTCCTCATAACGCTCACGGATAAAGATGCTGTGGTGCTCCTGCTCGGCCTCGGTCAAAGGTGCCTTTTTCATACCCACCGGCTCATGCGGTATCCACACGTGAGTTGCCTGGGGGAAGTGTCGACAGAGATAATCGCCCATCAATCCACCATCCCAAAAATGGGAGATAATGACATCTGGCTGATAGCCCGAGGGAAATTGCTGGAGAACAGACTGCACCGCATTCTCAATCAATGCTCCAGTAAGAAACTCTTTACGCACAAAGGCTTTCACATCGTCAGCCACATGCATGACGTAGAGTTCGCGCTGGGGATCTTTGCTGGTTCCTTCACGCATGCGCTCAGTGTAGGGATGGACAAAACCACCTCGGTTGAGCACCGTTACCCGACAGTTGTACAAATCATGGATCTGCTCGGCCATATTTTGCACATAGATATTTTGCCCACCAGTATCTGGCAGTCCCGGAAAAATATCGAGTTCGTGAATACCATGCCAAGTAATTAAAAGCACGTCTCGCATAGCACACTCCCTGTTTGCTTGCAGTTCAATTTCAAGCATAATCAGTTTTGCGGCACTTCCAAGGCGAGATCAGGAGAACCCAAACATCCATCCACCACCCCAGCAAAGCCCAGGTGGTGGATGAGTTTGACTCGAAGCAAAAAACGTTATCTGGCAATGGGGAGTTAGACCACCCAGGTAGCAGCCTTGCCAAAGCCCTGAAACATGTCCTGCAACGAGGGTTCACCGCCAGCGCGGGCAGTGGACATTTCCTGGGCATGCATCTGCTCATAGGTAGGGCGCAGCACCTGACGCAGTACGCCCAGGGCCAGCGGTCCTTCACTACCAATACCCATACGCGAGAGGGCGTAGGCATAGGTGGGATCGTCCATCCGCTCGTCGTGCACCATGCAATCACCGGCAGTGGTTTCGCCATCTTCTAAGATGGTGGGGGCTAGGCTAAACCCGCGTTGAACAATCCCGCGCTGGGATTCGGATCCGTAGATCAATGGTTGGCCATGTTCGAGAAGCAGCTGATGTTCAGTGCGCTGTTCGCGGCCGGTTATGCCATCCCAGGTGCCATGATTAAAGATCACGCAGTTCTGCAGGATCTCCACAAAAGCGGTGCCATCATGCTCTGCGGCACGGCGAATCGTTGCTTCCATGTGCTTAATCTGATTGTCAGCAGTACGGGCAACAAACGATGCGCCAGCACCAATGGCGAAGGGCACGGGTTCAACTGGGTGATCAATGGCGCCCATGGGCGAACTCTTGGTGATCTGCCCCACTTCTGAAGTAGGGCTATACTGTCCCTTAGTAAGGCCGTAAATACGGTTATTAAAGAGTAGTATCTTGACCCGAAAGTTGCGCCGTAAGGTATGTAGCAAATGGTTTCCGCCAATGGAAAGACCATCGCCATCACCCGTCACCAACCACAAATCGACATCTGGGTTGATCGCCTTGATTCCAGAGGCAATGCAAGGGGCCCGCCCGTGAATGGTATGGAAGCCATAGGTGTCCATATAAAAAGGAAAACGACTACTGCAGCCAATCCCCGAAACAAAAACCACGTTTTCGGGCGCCACACCGAGATCGGGCATTATTTTCTGCACCGCATGCAGGATAGCATAGTCACCACATCCTGGGCACCAACGCACATCCTGATCGGAAACAAAGTCATCTTTGCTATAGGGAGGGGTTGCTGTGGCAGTACTCATGACAAGTCCTCTAACTGACTATGGATAGCAGCTTGCAAATCTCGCACCTTAAACGGGAGGCCGCGCACCTGATTGAAGCCCTGGGCATCAACCAGATATTTTGCTCGTAACAATAAGGACAGTTGCCCACAATTGTTTTCGGGAACCAGCACCTTACGGAAATGCGCGAGGATATCACCGAGGTCACTGGGGAAGGGATTCAGATGGCGCAGGTGGAGATGACTCACTGGCAAACCCTTGCTGCGACAGGCATGCACTGCGGTAGAAACGGGGCCATAGGGGGAGCCCCAGCTGACCACCAGCAGGTCACCACTAGCATCACCGTCAACGACACAGGGAGGAATGGAGTCGGCAACTTTGGCTACCTTTGCTGCCCGCAGATCGGTCATCAACTGATGGTTATCAGAGTCATACGAAATATTACCGGTATTACTTGCCCGTTCGAGGCCTGTCACGCGATGTTCGCAGCCTGGCGTTCCAGGGATTGCCCACGGTCTGGCTAAGGTCTCAAGATCGCGCGCATAAGGCTGGAAGGATGCTGGATCAGTATGGAATCGCACCTCAATAGTGGGATAATCTTCCTCTTGGGGAATACGCCACGGCTCCGAACCAAAGGCGATATTGCCATCAGAGAGGAGCATAACTGGGGTCATATAGGTGAGGGCGATGCGCGCCGCCTCAAAGGCCGCATCAAAGGCATCGGCGGGTGAGCGGCAGGCAACCACGGGAAGCGGCGATTCTCCATGGCGCGCAAACAGCGCCATTAAAAGATCGCTTTGCTCCATCTTGGTCGGCAAGCCGGTAGAGGGACCGCCGCGCTGCACGTTGACAATGACCAAGGGCAGTTCGATGGCATTGGCCAAGCCGATAAACTCGCTTTTGAGTGATATGCCTGGCCCCGCTGATGCGGTTACCGCCAAAGCACCAGCATAGGATGCACCAATCGCCATACCGCAGGCAGCAATCTCGTCCTCGGCTTGCATGGTGCGCACATTCATGGCCTTGAGTCGAGAAAGGTAATGCAGCATATCTGAGGCTGGGGTAATGGGGTAACCCGCATAGAGCAGCGGCAGGCCAGCCTTACGCGCAGCCGTCACCAAGCCCATGGCGAGCGATTCCGTTCCATTGAGGGAACGGTAGGTTCCCGGAGCAATCCCTTCATGACGCGGCACTTCATAACGAGTTTGGAAGGCCTCAGCGGTCTCGCCGTAATGGTAGCCAGCCTTCAATGCGGCAATATTGGCCATGGCGATTTCAGGATTCTTCTTAGCGAACTTTTCCGTAATCGAATCCACGGCCTGTTCAATGGGACGGCTATAGAGCCAGAACACCAAGCCCAATGAAAAAAAGTTCGAGCAGCGCTTGGCCGCCTTGCCCTTCACTCCCAGGGGCTTGAGGGTCTCCACGGTGAGATCGGTAATGTTGACCACGTGCAACTGATACGCATCCAGCGAACCATCTTCGAGGGGATTGCTGGCATACTGCACCAAGTCGAGGTTCTTCTTGGTGAAGTTACTGCCATCAACAATCAGCATGCCCCCTTCGGGAAGATCACCAAGATTCTTTTTGAGAGCAGCGGGATTAAAGACGACAAGGGCATCGGGCTGATCACCGGCAGTGATGGTATCCTGCGAGCCAAACTGCATCTGGAAGCCTGATACGCCGAATACCGTGCCCGCAGGAGCCCGAATTTCGGCGGGAAAGTCTGGTAAAGTGGCAATGTCATTGCCCGCCAGGGCCGATGAAAGGCCGAACTGATCGCCAATAGTCTGCACGCCATCGCCAGAGTCTCCAGCAAAGCGAATGACAATCTGCTCTACTTGGTTGACCGACTTGGTCGCACCTGCTGTGCTGCTGTAATCATCAGTACCCATTACTACGTGTCGTCCTCTCTACATACCCCCTTAATTTGGGGGAGGCCTGCTTATAGTGCAGGGGCTTCCCAGACAACCAAAATACTGGCTGCTGCCAGGGCAAGTCACGGCGTGCCCGACAAGAAGGATGGGCCGCATGGCGGGGCTTGATGCTTCCCATAAAAACTGCTCATCGGTAGGGATGGTTGGGCCGGTCACTTGGTCAAGCAAGCACTCACGAGAGCAAATCTGGCATCACTTTCCCTGTAGACATATTGCGCCGCCGTAGAAAACCTGTGGGGCCAAAGCTGCAAGCCCCTAGCCCCACAGATAGGTTGGCAGACAACTGCTGTCTACAGGACCGCTAAGGCCGCAGCGTAATCTGGCTCATCGGCTATTTCAGGAACCTGCTGGCTATGCAGCACTGTGCCATCGGCATCTATCACCACCACCGCGCGGGAGAAGAGGCCAGCAAGTTTTCCATCAGCAATGGTTACACCGTAGGCCGAACCAAAACTGCCATGACGAAAGTCCGATGCCCCATGCACCGCATCAATGCCTTCTGCTCCGCAAAAACGCCCGTGGGCAAAGGGGAGATCCCGCGACACACATAATACCACGGTATTTTCAAGACTAGCAGCCTTGGCGTTAAAGGTGCGCACGGAAGTGGCGCAGGTGGGGGTATCGATACTGGGGAAGATATTGAGCACTATGCGCTTACCTGCCAAATCGCTTTTACTCACATCACTCAAGTCGGCTTTGGTCAGGGTAAAATCTGGGGCAGCGACGCCGACGCTGGGCAAATCGCCAACGGTGGAAACGGGAGTGCCTTTAAGCGTAATCTGTGCCATGGAAATGATCCTTTCTGGCCCCGGAAGGGGCGTTATGTGAGATGGAAGAACTTTCTCAACTGCAGTCGTAACACTGCAAACCTGCACCGTTTACGAGCAGAGTCGAGGGATGTGAGCCGCAGTCATCGCGGCACAGCAACATTGTGCAGCGATCCCCCAAGCAACAATGACCAGTTGTCGACAGGATAAGCGCCAGTGGGTCTCAACACCATATGGCTGTGATGTGCCTGCCTTTCAGCCACTGCCGCCCACGGGTGTAAGTGTATGTTGCTGCTGGGTATCCAGGGGTGCAAACTCGGCCTCGTCACCTTCGCCGTCATCTGCATCAATGCCATCATCGGGACTGATCAGCCACAGTAGATCGCCCAGGCGGCGAATGCGAATACTGCGGGAAGATGACTCTATCTCACCGTGCGCTATCAGACTGACATCGTCGAGATTCCACCCAGTGTGAAAATTACTATCAGCAATCCCATAAATCGGATCCGATGCTTCATAGAAGGCAATGCTGAATCGCAGTTGTAGGCTATCGGCGTTATCCACCACACTGGGGAGGGGCAGATCAATATATTGCCAACCGTGATCGCGGATAACATTGTTTCCATCCTCCCAGAGCAGAGACCAGGAACCGCCATTGATGGCATATTCGAGGCGTGAGTTCCACCTTGGAAGATGATTAGCAGCCCCATAGATCTCTAGCCAGCGGCGCATACTCAATACCGCGTTACTGCGTCCCTGCATACTCCAAACCGGCGAGTAGGCATAGTCGATCTGGGTATCGGTGGTTACATTGGTATTGGGGTGCGAAGACAAGATCCGCTCTCCAACGGCAGCATCGCGGGGATCCGATTCCGGGACATGTACCGCCCAGGACCCTTCTAGGGTCCAAGCGTGGTCGTCATTGGCAAAGTCACTGGCATGCAAGACGTGGCGTGCGGGGATCTCATAGTCAGCACTGGCCTCAGCGCCATCGGGATTCACTACCACGAGTTGCCAAACTCCCGATGTCATGGCACGGTTGTCCATGCGCACTGCAATATGGTGGGGGTGAACCATAGCAGAGTGGGCCTGCTGAGTCGTTTGGCCCGAACGGCGGAATTCAACCCGGGCACCCACCATAAAATCCTCACCACTGATTGTGAATTGATGATTGATGCCCGTTTGGGGAGCATAATCCACCTCCGTTATGACCGGTTGAGAGACATCCTGTCCTGCCAAGCCTTGGATTGCCAGGGAGTAATCCTGCTCGTGTGCAAGTTCGCCCTGATGATACACCTCAATGGTGTACGTGCCTGGGCTCGGATCTGCAATGGCCACCTGTACAACATTGTCGGTATGGTTTTCCCCGGTTACCGCATGGGCACTGTAAAGGTCCGGATCGAAAGGATCTGTGTCATCCGTACCCGTTACGTAGGGCATGACAAAAGGATAATGGGCGCCACCAGGGCCCTGAATACGCAGATGGAGATTATTCACCAAGACTGGCCCTGAGCTTGAGTTGGGGCCCCCCTGCTCATGCCACACCAGAGTGACCCGAATGGGCGCGCCATCGCTGTAATAGGTAAACTGATGACCCTGGTCCTGCTGCAAGAGTTCTTCTCGCAGGAGGCGTGTCTGCGCATCATCAGCATAGCTGCGGATCAATTGAGCAGCCGCCAACACATCTATGGCGCCCCAGCCATACGTATAATCTGGCCCTGGGTTACCCAAATCGATAGCGGTGTTGATCAACAATGCCCTTACCGTGGCAGCACGCATCATCTGACCGTGAAAACGCTGACGGAAATAATCCATTACAAGAACGCTGCCACCAGAGGCATTGGGCGTTGCCATACTGGTACCCGACTTGCTGCCATACCCAGAGGGACTGTCTGGAGAGCGCAGTCCCGTGCCTTTGGCAACTAAGTCTGGCTTGATGCGACCGTCTTGCGTGGGCCCACGTGAACTCCAACTAGCAATGCTGCCACCGCTTTGGTAGCTGCCGTCTTCATTGCGATCAATAGAGCCAATGCCCCCCACCGTGAGAACATTTTTGGCAATATTGCGGCCAGGATCGAGGCTATTAAAGCCTCCACTATTGCCCGCCGCATAAAAGTGCAGGTAATAAGGGTAATCTAAAAGGTCGTTATCAAAGTTGCGGGACCTCCAGTCGTAAACACCGCGTGGATCACTGGATCCAAGTGATGTACTGCCCATAACGGACTGCCAGGGGGCATTGGGGTAGGCCGCCGAGAAGGACCGCACCTGTTCGCTTATCACAGGGGCACGGACATACACCCCTGGTGCCATGCCCATGGCATCCTCATCAATCCCTCGTGCAGCAATGGTGCCTGCTACATGGGTCATGTGATCGCGACGACTAGAAAACCCCTCATCCTTAAAAATAATGCGAGATCGTTCATCTCCATCGGTAAACTCTGGATGTTCGTAGATCGTCCCACTATCCGTAACCGCGACCACTAAGCCACTGCCATCCACTGCGTTGCTCCAGGGGGGATCGAAGCTGTCACTGCGACGCAGCCAAGTGGAGCCACTCGCATAAGCCGCACTCGCATTACTGGTAATGGCGTATTGCGGCTGGCCGTCCACAAAACCACGTAAATGAAATCCACGACCATGTGGGTCTTGACCACTTATGGGAATATGAGAAGCCTGGGCACGCTCAACGATCAGGTCCCTCCCTAGCTGTCTTGCTTCACCAACGGCATGAGCGACGCTCTGGCGCTGTTCGTCATTCATGCGGAAGGGATAGCGGGAGCGAATCATCTGATTGTGGTCAGCCAGGGACTTCTTCTCACTTGGATCAATACCGGGATAACGACCTTCGAAGTGGGCATAGCGCCGAGCCAGTTCTGCGGGCAACGTCAACTCCGCCAAGGGCTTTGCCCGCAACTGCCGCAGCTCCTGCCAGAATGCTGCCTGGTCGACGGTTTCTGGAGATACCGCATCAGCATTACATGGGGCAGGATCCGCACCAGGACGATCCCTCCTATCTGAGACTCCTCCAGCACTATGGACTGGATCAATGGACCGAGGGGAAGCATGGTCATGGGTATTAGCGGGATTTTCAAAAGCCGCGGCGGCGTACAGCCCTATGCTGCCTTGTGCGTGGGATTCATGCTCTGCGCGTAACGGTGCTGAGGATGATAAACCATCACGCTCTGATGTTTCCGCTGTCACATCCAGCTAGAAGGAAACACCCGACAATACCGCAATCACAAGCAGTATCGCAGTACTCACACATACATACAGCGCTAGTCGGCGACTCCGTTGCACAGCAGTTCCCCCTTCACCTCTTTTTGCATTTTTTTTGCAAAACCATAATCTTAACTCTATCAGCCTTACCAAACAATGGTAATAGAGCTCATTATCGCCATCTGAGTCAGGCAGCACCTTTACCTGCAAGCCTCAGCTCGACCTTTCTCCGACTTAGTCAAACACATAGCAGAGCGGTAAGTTTGGGTGAGCCTCCCTGAGAGAGCGCCCAACAGTACATTGTCAGCGTCACTGGCATGATATCATCACACATTCCTCCCCTCCTCGGCGGCAGCAAAGCCATGACCGCGTTGCACCACTCCTCCAGTGGAGCCTGCAGACCTGCACGGTGCCGATAGCCCTGAAAGTACCCCTTGCCATGCGCCAGAAGGCACCTCCCATTCGTACGATATTAGTGGGCTGTAATGGCTATGGCGAAGTGCTCCTCAAGGAACTCCTCTGCCTCCAAGTCGAGGGCCTCGTTGATCTTGCGGCAGTAGTGGATCCCAATCACACCGGGCCTGGGGTCCAGCGTGCCGAGGCAGCTGGCATTACCCACTACAGCGCGCTTATCCCGGCGCTCCAAGAAGAAAAACCGGAATGGACTGTGGTTGCCACCCCCATCCATCTTCACCCTGTGGCGACGATCACGGCCCTTGAACATGGGGCCCATGTCCTCTGTGAAAAGCCTGCGGCTGGCTGCTGGGACGATGCCTGGGCCATGCACCTGGCGGCGCAGGCACCAATTGGCAATACCCATCGCCAGGTGGCCATTGGTTTTCAGTGGGTTTTTTCTCCCGCCGTACAAGCGCTGCGCACAGATCTCGCCGCAGGGCGCCTGGGGCAACCGCAGCGCTTTGCCAGCTGCGTATTATGGCAGCGTGAGCACAGCTACTTCCAACGCAGCCCCTGGGCCGGCCAGCGCGAGTGCGCAGGGGCAATAGTCAACGACTCGGTCTTGAGTAATGCCACCGCGCATCATCTCCACCTCCTCATGCACCTGGCGCGTCCCCCCGCAGAAGACAGCGTACCCTATTCCTGGCGGGCAGCCCTGGGCCGATGTCATGCCATCGCTACCTGCGACAGCGGCATTGTGGATGTGGACTATGCCGGTATCGCTTTACGGCACTGCGCCAGTCACTGCGTAGAGATGGAATGGGCACCCCTGTTCCTACTGGAGTGTGAGCTTGGCTGCGTCCACTATCAGCCTGGCACTGGCTTCGCCTTCCACCCCCACAAGGGCGGTCCCCCCATTGTCTACGGCGACCCTGAACAAGCACCTTTGGCAAAACTCCGTCACTGCGCCCAAGCCCTGCAACGCCAGGAAGTCCTCCCCTCAAGCATTGCTGAATGCGCGGATCACCTACGACTCATGGAAGCCATCCACAGTCAAGCACTACCAGCAGCCCAAGCCCCCAATACCATACACCATCGCAACCCCATCGATGGCGGCGAAAGCCTAGTCGTCCCCGACCTGGCGCAGCACCTTCTCGCCTGCTGGGCCAATGAGGCCATTCCACCTCCCTCCTGGATGTCCACCGCCCAGGGCTCTATTCCTGCCATCACCCCAACCACCGACAGTGCGACATCGCCGTTGCCCTGCGGCAATGGGCCCCACCATACAAAGCCATGAGTGAGTCCCCTGCTGATGATGTCTACCTTGAGCTCCTGCGCAGGATTATACGCGATGGGGTGGATCGCGGTGATCGCACGGGTACAGGCACGCGCGGTGTTTTTGGGCATCAGATGCGCTTCGACCTCCAGCACAGCTTTCCTCTGCTCACCACTAAGAAGGTGCACCTCAAAAGCATCATCTACGAACTCCTGTGGTTTATCAGTGGCCGCACCGATAACCATTGGCTCAAGCAGCATGGTGTGAGTATTTGGAACGAATGGGCCACCGCCGAGCAGTGTGCCCGCTTTGGGCGAGGTGAAGGGGAGCTAGGACCGATCTATGGTCACCAATGGCGCAACTATGGGGCAAACCGCAACGATGATGGCAGCTACGCCTCAGACGGTGTTGATCAATTGCGCCAGGTCCTTGACGGCATTCGCCAGCAGCCCGAATCACGGCGCTTAATCGTCAGTGGCTGGAATCCCTGTGAGGCCAATCAGGTTGCACTCCCTCCCTGCCACACCCTGTTTCAGTTTTGGTGCGACCCGCAGCACAAGCGCCTGTCCTGCCAATTATATCAGCGCAGTGGTGATGTATTCCTTGGGGTACCATTTAATATCGCCTCGTACGCACTGCTCACCATGATGATTGCCCAGGTAACCGGCTACACGCCGGGAGAATTCGTTCATACCCTTGGCGATGCCCACCTCTACCACAATCACTTTGAGCAAGCCGAGCGGCAGCTTGCCCGCAGCCCTAAGCCTGCGCCACAGATGCGCATCAACCCCAGCGTTAACGATCTTTTCGCTTTCCGCTTTGAAGACTTTAACCTGGAAGGCTACGATCCCCACCCAGGCATCAAAGCGCCAGTAGCAGTATGACGCTGCACCCATTACTGGGCTGTCGGCGGCTTGCTCCCTCGTTAGGCAACTAGGCCACTGGCCTTGCCCCACCTCACCTCCTCTTTTCGTTTCCGATGATTGGCTAGAGAGACCTCCCATGACGAGCACCTTACCCCCACTAGGACTTATTGTTGCCTACTCGCTACCCCAACGCGCCATTGGCCGCCAAGGCGGCCTGCCCTGGCATGAACCTGAGGACTTGGCCCATTTCAAGCGCACCACCATGGGACATGCAATCATTCATGGTCGACGCAGTTACGAATCCTTTGGCAAGCCCTTGCCTGGACGGCGCAATATTCTTGTGACTCGTAATAGAACGTATACCGCCCCTGGCTGCGAAGTGGTACACGATCTTGATACGGCCATCGCCCTCGCCCGCGAGAGTGATCCGTGTCCATGGATCTGCGGCGGCCAGGCAATCTACGCCGAAGCTCTGGCCCAGGTCACCATCTGCGAGCTCACCGAAATCACCACCACCATTCCCGATGCTGATACGTTCTTCCCCCCCATTGATGAAACCCAATGGCAGGAAACCGCCTCTCGCCGCAGTGGCCACCTACATTTTCGCCGTCTGGAGCGTCTCCAATGAATGAAAGCAGTACCCGCAGCGACGACCGCTTACCACAGGCATCCCTTGGCAAACGTCGCGAAGCCGCCTACACCTACCGTCCAGACTTTCTCGAAGCCATTCCCTTTGCTGATGACGACCACAGTCCCGCCGAAAGTCCCTGGGTTAGTCTTCATGCCCTCCGCTTCACCAGCCTCTGTCCTGTCACGGGACAACCCGATTGGGCGGAAATAACCATTAACTATATCCCCGCTTTAAGCCTGGTGGAAAGCAAAAGCCTCAAAGAGTATCTCGGCAGCTTCCGCATGCATGGGGACTTCCATGAAGATGTCTGCCGGATTATCTGCGATGATCTGGTGCAGATATTACAGCCCCACTACCTTGAGGTGATCGGTTGCTTCGACTCACGGGGCTCGATTGCTATCTGGCCCTATGTTCAATACGCCAGCGCTCATAATGAAGAAGCTCAGGCCATTCGCCGCCACCGTCGTATGCATTATACGCCAGGCGCCTACACCCCCGAGTCGCAGCAAGTACGCTAGAAATATGCCCGCTGAGACGGACATTCTTGGGCTAGAATCCGGCCGAAATACCGAGGCTCACACCAGCCCGCTGGGGATATTTATCGCCATCATAGGTAACGGTATCGCCAATAGAGTAGTGCCCCGCTAGATCCAGGCGGGCCAGCCAAAAATTCAACCCTAACCCGGCGTGCACAGAGAAATCTTCTGAAGATTCGGCGATATTACGCGACACCCCAGCACGCAGGGGAATAAAACGAATCGGGTCCCACTCCACTCCTGCGCGCACAAATTGATTATCGTAGCCTGGTAGCATGGATTCGGTTTTTAACACATCCACTTCTGCGGTGAGGGTCAAGCGCGTAGGAAGCGATAGTGCCGCACCAACAGTTATCTGGGGATCGAGGGTGATATCCGGCACGCGCAATCCTACTTCCTGCCCGTTAATCAATACTTCCTGATCAAAACCTTCGAACTTTGGCCGTGTCAGATTGCGCCCGACAGCAGCCAAGGTCAAAAGAGGGGTTACCTGTGCGCGCACCCCAACATCCACCGTGGCATTAAAACTTTCATTCCAGTTACTGTCTATTTCCTGAATGGCCTCGTCATTATCGTCATCGAAAACATAGACAGAAGTGCCATACACACGCCCCATCATCAAACGCAGGGTTATTCCCACGGCAAACATATCGTTGATCTCGCGACCATAACTAATGGGCACTTCGGCAATGCCAATACCGCGCGCAGTGACCCGCGATTGATTATTATCAAAGTCGTTGCTTCCATCAGATTCCAAAGCGAATTGCTCGGCAAAGTCACTAATCACATCAATGGCATCATCAAGGTCAGAGCGACGCACCACGCCGTCATCGATCAAGTTACCCAATAAGTAATCAATGTAACTCACATTGTCACTGTTACCATCGAGGATGTCGTTGAGTCGGCTGGTTTGATCGGGATTGAGCGTGCCAATCTGATGGGAACCACTGTTAAATCGGCTATCGCCATCCCGCGCATTTCCTATGGCATCGTTAATGTCGCCGTTATCAATAAACCCCAGGCGCTCACGGTCGATCTCATCAACCCACAACGACGCTTGCCCACGCACACGCGCACCAATGGCAAAACGTCCCAGGCGCAGAGATGACCCCGCGTTGGCGGAAATGAGAATGCCATTCCCTGGACGCTCCACACCCGCCAAGGCGGCAGCAATCGCGAGAATATCCTCAATATCCTCATCAGTCCAGTCTTCTATTTCGTCCTTCATTGACAATGTATCAATATCGATGTCTGCCAGCAGATCAAAATAGTCACCGATGTCTCCAACCATGGCCGCGGACACACTGGCGTCCACCAGATTGAGGCCATAACGTCCAGAGCGAATCATTCCCGAACGTGGCGAATCTGCCAGGAAAGCAGGATTATGCTGCTGCATAAGACCGTCTTCCGAGGTCGCCACCGAAGCCCCGCCCATGCCCACACTACGTGGTCCAACAGGCCCAAACTCCAAGCCTGAAGCGGTGGCGGCAACCCCAAGTAAGGATAGGCTCAATACTGCACGGTGCATCTGCATGGAAAACTCCCTCAGGAGACAGGGGCGGTAGACACAATGTTTCTATCACTCTGTGAGACAACTATCACTCTGTGAGACGACAGGGGACTCTTGAAAGCATTATTAGAAAATAGTGTGCTGGGGCGCATATATTGCAAGGGCAGATATTGCTACCTCAGCAGGGCCGCGCAAAGCTCACCTGGGGCAAGGAATCCCCGCTTCGCGGTGGATGCTTGTAGCGCAAAATTCGGCGATCCCGGGGGCAAGCTTTGAGCTGCCCTGGCTACCTCGGTATGCGCGGGGGAACCCGCGCCAGCAGTCGCTGACAACGCTGCGTGGACCCACATGCCGCGCGCCAACCAGCCCTGCCCGCAGCAGCCAAACGCTCACGTTCGGAGCTATCAGTGGTTAAGCGGCGCAGACATGCAGCCAGATCCTCAACGGATGTCTCAACGACACCGTTGGCCTCACGCAGCAAGGTCATGGCATCGGGGAAATTACTGGTGTCCATGCCCACTACCGTGGCACAGCCATGAGCCGCGGCCTCGAGCATATTTTGCCCATGGCGCCCCGACCCCAGTGAGCCGCCCACAATGGCAATATCAGCCAGGGCATATAACGCTGACAAGTGACCAATCGCATCGACAATGCGCACGGCATCTGCACTGGGCTCGGCGGCGGCATTACTCCAACGCCACACGGGTAGCCGTGCTCCGCTGTGGGCTAATGCCTGGGCCACTTGTGCCCCACGCTCGGGATGCCGCGGACACAGTACCAACTGCCAATCGGGACAGGCCTCGCGCCATGCTTTGATACAGGGACGTTCCTCATCATCTGAGGTACTCGCCACCAGGAGGATGGGCCGCTGCGAATCAAGATTGAGGCGTTGCCGCACATCTTCGACCACATCAGGAGCAGCCAGACGCACCAAATCCGCCTTGAGACTACCGCTCACCTGCACCTGCTGACAGCCCAACGCCCGTAAATGGGCGCCCCAGCGCGCATTTTGCGCCAAGGCCAAGGGGACGGGGCGCAATAACGGCGCAATCAGTCCACGGGCACGGCGATAGCCGCGATAACTCCGCTCACTCACCCGCGCATTCACTACGTAGACAGGAATACCCCGACGATGACAGGCCATCAACATACGTGGCCACAGCTCCAATTCCAAGAGCACCACGGCCCGAGGCCGAGTTACGGCAAGGAATCGCTCCACTGCCCAGGGAAGATCAAAGGGCCACCAGGCACGAGGATGATGCTGCCAATGTCGTTGTAGGGCTTGCCAACCGGTATCGGTGGTGCTGGTGAGAAGGGTTGAGCACCGCCACACGCGCTCCAACTCAGGAACCACTAAACCCATCAGACCCACTTCCCCCAGGCTCACCCCGTGCACCACCACCCGCCCAGAAGGGAGATCCGCCGAGGGCCCAAAACACTTGTAGCGCAGACCCGGAATCCCCGATCCCCTGCGCAGTCGACGCAGGATACCGGCAACGGGAATAACCAGACAAGCCAAGGACAACAGGGTATCCGCCACCATCACCAGGGCCTGCCAGGAAAGGCGGCGTATGGGATGCATGATTGGCACGGGGCCGGGAGATCGAAGCGGTCTCATCGATCAGTAGACCGCCGTCCAGGATCTCGACTACGTTCAACCCATTGCGCAGGACGCATAACCAACACCGTCCCACGCTTGGGAGGAGGGCCGCCTGCCATCCATTGGTCATAGGGTAACGCCATGCGACGACCAATCATAGAGCGGTCCTGCGAGCTTTCTAAAATCTCCACTTCGACAATATGCGATACCTGTGGATCACGGGAGTGATGCAGGCCGTCATACACGTTGAGCACGCGCACTTCCAAGGGATCATGCCAGCGCAAAGCCGTGTCGCGTGGCACCACATCTTCACGCGGCCCTGTGCACGCACCCAAGATCAACAGGCCTAGAGAGAGGCAGAGAAGAACGCGGATGGAGATGGTGTTGCTCATGGCTCTAGAGCATCAGCATGAAACCCTGCACGGCAAGTCGGGGCTTGATCACCGACACCAAAGCCATGACATTGTCTACCCCGCTACGAGAGTAGATCACCGCATGCATTTCCCACAGGAGTCGGCATGAGCATCCCCCCCTTAGCTGAAGAGCTGAACACAAGCATCCGCGATGCCCACCCACAGGTGATCCATCACCTGTCCCAGCTTGGCTGCAAACTCTTCTTTCCCAAAGGGATCCTCACCCAATCCAGCGAGGCCAAAACCCGCGCCCATCGCTACAACGCCACCATCGGCATTGCCACCGAAGGCGATGGGCCAATGCATCTCGCGGCAGTGCATCGCTATTTCCAAGACCTTTCCCCCAGTGAATGCTACCCCTATGCCTCCTCCTTTGGCCTACCTGCCCTGCGCAGCGCCTGGGCTGAGAAACAGCAGGCAGAAATGCCAGCCCTCAATGGCCAGGCCGTTAGCCAGCCAGTTGTCACCAATGCCTTGACCCATGCCCTGAGTGTGGTGGGGGAAATGGTGGTTGATGCTGGGGATACGATCCTGTTACCCGATCAACTGTGGGGGAACTATCGTCTCACCTGGGGCGTGCGCCAGCAAGCCAATCTGGTCACCTTCCCCTTCTTTGACGACTCCCTCTCCACCTTTAATCTTGCTGGCTTTGAAGAACAACTGCACAAGCACGGTGATGGCAAGCTGATTGTGGTGCTCAATTTCCCCAATAATCCCACTGGCTATCATCCCACCCGCAAGGAGGCCGCGGCCATTGTTGAGGCCCTGCGCAAGCAAGCCGAGGCGGGCACTACATTGGTAGTCATCTGCGATGACGCTTACTACGGCATGTTTTATGACGCCGAAAGTGAAACCCAGCCCCTGTTCGCCTGGCTAGCGCAATGCCATGAGAATCTTTTAGCCATCAAGGTTGACGGCGGTACCAAAGAGGCCTTTATTTGGGGCCTGCGCGTTGGTTTTATTACCTATGGCATCAAAGGCGGCAACAGCGACCTCTACGCCGCCTTGGAGAAGAAAACTGCCGGGGCAGTACGCGGCAGTGTCTCCAATGTCAGCATGCCCGCCCAAAGCATCCTCGCCAAAGCGCTCAAGGACCCCGCCTTTAGTCAGCAACAGCAGGACAAAGTAGCCATCCTGCGCCAACGCTATGAGGCCGTATGTACCGCCGTGGCAGATCCCGCCTACGCCGACTGCTGGCAGGCCTACCCATTCAATGCTGGGTATTTCATGTGCCTCCGGCTCACAGACGTAGAAGCGGAAGCAGTGCGTCTGGATCTTTTAGAGCGCCACGGCGTTGGCACCATCGCACTTGCCAAGCACGATCTGCGCGTGGCCTTTAGCTGCTTGGAATTGGATCAGATTGCCGACTGCTTTGCTCGTATCGCCGATAGTGTGCGCCACCTGCGCGGCACATAGGACACCGATTGCCAGCACCAGTAATACACCTTACCCGCCTTGCACTTCAAGGCGGGCAATGGCAGTGCGCCACAATAGCATATTCGCAATACGCAGGATCACCACCCAGCCAAGGCCTAGCACGAGTACGATGGAAAAGGGATGAACGCCATGTTCTCCCAAGCCGCCAACATAGGCCAAGGTGGGATAATAGCCAATGAGGGCCAGGGGAGTCGAGACCAGCACATTCACCGCTGTAGCGCCAATAAGCGGCTCTAAAAAATGCAGCGGCACCAAAAGCCCCGATCCCAGCATAACCAAATTGCGCTTGAGACTCATAAGACCGGTAATGTCTTCGAGGAAAAAACAGAGGGTTCCTGCCATCGCATTGATTTCCGAATTACACCAAAATGCTATCAGAAATAACACTGGAAACTGCCACCATCCATCGCCACTGGGCGGCATTACAGCAAACAGGGGCACCATTACCACTGCCATGGGTGCAGTGAAGAACAGCAAGCGAAAGGCGGTTTCCCCCGCTGCCTGGGACAGCCAATTACCATGAAAACTTATGGGCTTGAGTAAGTCCATAACCACTTCGCCAGACTGAAAGCGCGAGGCAATCTCGGAATCGGTATTGGTATAATAGGCGGCGCGAGCCATATAACCAACCGCCAGATACGTGGTCAGCATGGCCAAGTCCATGCCGCCAATGGCCGCACCCTCTCCGAGATCACGATACACCGCACTCCAGATTGCGTAGTGAACGCCAACAAAAATGGAGTAGGTGGCAATCCCCGTGACATAGCGCATGCGATAAGCCATACGAGTCAGAAAGACCGTGCGCATAACATGCAGATACGGCGCGAGACCGGCGACAGCGCGAAACATGCTCATGAGCGCGACGGTGGTGAAGATCCCAATAGCTGCATGACCTGTTTGAGATCAGCCCAGGCCAAACGCTTGGCTGACTCATTGCGCAGGAGATAGCTGGGGTGGAAGGTTGGCACCACCGTCACTCCCCGCCAGGTAAAGGTACTGCCGCGGGCGCGGGTAATGCCAATGCGCTGGTCGTCTCGTAGAGCCCGCAGTGGGGTATGACCCAAGGTGCAGATGACTTCTGGGGCAATGGCGGCAACTTGCTCCTGTAAATAGGGCAAGCAGGCGGCGACTTCCTCGGCCTCAGGGGTGCGATTGTCTGGCGGACGGCACTTCACCACATTGGCAATAAAAACCTGGTCCCGACTCAGGCCCATGGCCTGAATCATGCGGTCTAAAAGCTGACCCGCTGGCCCCACAAAAGGACGACCACTGCGATCCTCCTCAAAGCCAGGGCCCTCTCCCACAAACAACAAGCGGGCATCAGCTGCTCCCTCGCCTGGAACGGTGTGCTGTCGGCCGGCAGCGCATAAACCGCAGCGCTGACAGGCGGCCACCAACTCCGCCACCCGCTCAAGACGCTGCACAGCGGGGGTATCGGCTGGGGCAAATATTGGGGCTGGCAAGGAGGCAGCAGAAGAAGCCTGTGGCGAGGAGGATGGGGCGACAGGCGAGGCGATAGACTCGCTGCGCTGGAGTTCTTTGGTGACCGTAGATCGCGGGGCAAAAGCAATCCCATCGGCGACCTCCATCTCCAGGAGATGACGCAGATTGCGATAGTATTCCTGGGGACTGCGCGGACCACCCTCGCTCACCACCGCCTCCTCTAAAGACTCACCATCACCAGACATTGGCAGCCTGCTCGCGGCATTGTTCAAGGATATGCTTGGCCTGCAAAACCTGTGCGGTAAGGTCGGCGTCATTGGCCTTGGAGCCCACGGTATTCACCTCTCGCCCCAACTCCTGCAAGAGAAACTCCAGGCGCTTGCCCAAAGGCTCGCCGTCATCGGCTTCAATTAAGCCCTGCAAGGCCTGGAGATGACTTCGCAATCGCGTCATCTCTTCACTGACATCCAAGCGATCTGCCATAAGGGCACACTCACGCGCCAGCAGCTCTGGATCAAGGGCCGATGCGCCAAGGGCATCGGCAAGACGCTCCTGCAGGGCCTGGCGCATGGCAGGCAAGCGTTGGGGCGCCAAGCGCTCCATGTCCTGCACAATGGCTTGCAGACTCTGCGCCCGGGCCATAAAATCCGCTCGCAAGGCGGCCCCTTCATTGGCGCGTGAGCGCAAACAGCCCACGAGGGCCTGATCCAATGCCTGTATAATAGCATCATTGAGCGCTTCTGGGTCCTGCCCTGAACTGCGCCGTGGCAACAGCGGCAGGAGGGATTCCAGTGCTGGGGTGGGGGCGCCAAGACGCTGGGCCGCCGCGGCCAAGGGCTGCCACCATGATTCGAGCAAGGACAAATCGGGGCCGGCGGCAGCGGTCTCACTTATCGTTACTTGCAGGGTAATAGCACCCCGCTGCAACTGCTGCCGCGCCCGCGTACGCAGGCGATCCTCCAAGGCCACATCGCGCACATCGCAGCGCAACTGCACCTGACAATGGCGATGATTCACCGATGCCACCTGAACATCGATATGCACCGCACCCGCTTCCTGAGAAGCCACACCAAAACCCGTCATTGAACGCATGGCGTCATGGTGGAGCCAGGTCCCGGCAGGCAAGCGCCAGACCCATGGTGCATGCAGGGCAGCTCAACGCTTGTCAGGAAAAGAAATGCCCGCAATGAAGGGCTCGATTCGGGCAGCATGCTGGTGCCAGAACATCCTTTGGGGGTACGCTGGGCACCGCCCTAATGGTGAAAGTATGGACTTCGCTGGGGGCGGCTCTACAACCCTGATATGACCAAGGCCCCCCAGTCCTTTGCCGAGCGTTTGGCTGCAGCCTTTGAACATCTCTCTGCACAGCGGCGCAGTGATATCGAAGCGCTCCTGCAGGAGCAGGGCATCGAAGGGGGGCTCAAGGGTGGCATCGCTCGTCTGGCGGGAATGACCAGCGTGAGCACGCTCTCCGATATGCTTGCAGGGCGCATTCGTGGGCAACGGTATCGCGGGCCATTGGCCGAGGTATTGGGGGTGTCGCCAGCCTGGCTGGAGGGTGATGATAGCCAGGCTCCCGATTGGGCCTTGCTGCCCCTGCAAGTGTATGAGCGCTGGCTGCGGCAGCTGCGTATTGCCTGGCAGGCCTGGTTTGTTGATCGACGGGGAGGGCCCAGCGCCACCACCGCCATGGGATTACGTTTGGGTACGGTGAGTGGCGGCTTTCGCCTGAATACCCAAGAACGGCAGGAGCTCGCCCAGCGCCTGGATTTGGCCACTGATGATCCAACCCTTGACGCCTTGAGTGAAGGCGCCTGGCACCGCATTCCCTTCGCCATGCAATTGGCTATTGCCGAAGAGCTGGGGGCGCAGGCCCCCGAACATCCTGATTTGGTCGCTGCTGGCCATCATGCTGCCCAACAAGCCGCGCAGGAAAAACACTTGGTCTCCCAGCGCCTGCACGAACAAAGCCTGCGCCATTATTTACCGACCCACTTAGTACAAGTCACTCGTCTGGCCTTGGTGAGCCTGCGGCAGCAGCGCAGCTACCAGGGCAAATCTACCACCGCCGTAGACGATGCCCTCGAACTGATCTGGCGTCAGCATCTCTTGCGCCACAACCGTGAACACGAGACGCCCCCTGCTGGGTTTTGCGAGGAAACGGGGCGCACGCACTGGACCCCCATTGAGACCCTCTTGGCACGCTACCACGACGATGATGACGAGGGCGATGAACGCTACCAGTCATTACCAGGAATATAAGTCCGGGTGACGTAAAGCTCGCCCCCGAGAGTGCCGATCTCCCGGCCGGCCAGAAAAAGCCATCAACTGGTGTTTTTTTACACTATTTGCGCTCAAAGCATACCCCGCAAAGCGCGCATTCCATCCCCATGGTGAGCTGCGCCTCGCTCAGGAATATCAGGGGGACGGCTGAATACGTTTCAGGAATACAACGGCAAAGGGTGTTCTTACGCCATGGCCTCTGGCGCTTCGGCATCGGCCACCACATCGGCAAAGACTTCCTCTAAGCTGCGCCGCTCTTCATGTAATTCGCGCAAACCTCCATGGGCCTCGGCCGCAGCAACCAGCTCAGCCCGCCGTGAGGCATCAACGCGACACAGTACACAGTCCTCGTCAATGCGAATGTCCTGGGCCCAGTCGCTGGCCTCGAGAACCTGGGCAAGACCTTGCGGACCACCCTCACGCAGCCGTAACCGCAGTATGCTTTGCGCGGCGGCACGCTGCCGCAGCTCAGCAACGGACGCTTGCAACACCACCGTTCCACGATGAATCATCACCACGCGGCGGCAGCAATATTCCACCTCGGAGAGAATGTGAGTGGAGAGAAGGATGCCGTGATCACTGGCCAGCGAGCGCACCAGGTCGCGAAAGCGCGCCACCTGAGTGGGATCTAAACCTGCAGTAGCTTCATCAAGTATCAGCATGGGGGGCGCCCCCAAGAGCGCTTGGGCGAGGCCAACGCGCTGACGATTGCCACCCGACAGCTTATGTAAGTGGCGCTGCTCTACCTCAAGAATGCTGCAGCGCTCCATGGCCTCCACCACTTCGCGACGACGGTAGGCCCGCGCCACACCTTTAAGCCGCGCCACATGATCCAGGTACGCGGCTACCGTCATTTCAGGGTAGAGGGGAGGGTCCTGGGGCAGATAGCCAATATGGCGACGACACTGCAGAGGATCAGTGAGTAAGTCATAGCCCGCAATGCGCGCACGGCCGCTACTGGGGGCGATGCTGCCAGTGAGAATTTTCATGGTGGTGGTTTTGCCCGCGCCATTGGGGCCAAGAAAGCCCACCACCTCTCCTGGTTCTACGCTCAGATCCACCCCACGCAGGGCATGCACAGTACCGTAATGCTTCTCCAGGCCCTGGGCCTCAATCAAGGGTGCACTCATACCACTCCCCACACTGGTGAGCCGACAGGCTCAATTACATACCACTCGATACAGCAAAGAGATTCGCCAAATCGCGATCAAGAATCTCAAAGCGCATTCCCGCATAAGGGCCTGGCTTATGATAGAGACTATCGGCACCTGCTTCCACATAGACTCCGCGCAAAAGTTGTACACTCAGCCAAGCTCGACCCTGCAGGTTGCCAGACTCACGTGGTTCACGATTGGGGAGACGCTCGTCATCGGCCAAGCGGGCAATAATCCAGGCATCCACGCGATCATGCAGGGCAAAGCCCGCACGCAATCCCACTTGGCCATCAAATAGACCGCCGGCAACATCCAGACGATGGCGTTCCATGGCATCACTGGGCAGAAAGCGGAAACCCACGGCCAGGTGGGGATCAATTTCCGTACGCTCATCGAAGAAGGGATCTTCGTCATCCTCGGCAATTAAATAAGGATTATGGCGGAAACTCACGCCTAATTCATAATACTTCCAGTTACGCGGCTCCAGACGCAAGTAGGCCGTACCACGACCCGTTTCACTGCGCGTGCCATAGCCACCTTCAATGCCGCCATACAGGCGCATGGTGGCAAAGGTTTTGGTAAAATCGCTCACTTCATCGGCACGGCGGCCCACGCTATCCAAAGCGTCCACTGCCGTTTCATGCAATTCATCGTCAAAAATTGCTCGGCCCAAAGATCCCTGACCACTGGCCACATAGGAGGTCACCCGCTCCACATCAGCACCAATACGATCAAGACGCGGAGCAAAATTGGCAAAGCCAGCAATAATAGTATCAATACGCTCACGGTTGTGCGTTATCATCGCCCGCAATTCTTGACCAACACCAGCAAACTCTTCGGTTAAGGTAGGCAAATGCTCAATGGCAGCACGGAGGTTGGGGCGGTTTTCCTGCACCATCCCTTGAAGATTCTCGAGTAAGTCTGCCAGACGTGTAATCGAGGTGCGTAAATCTTCACGGTTCTCAGCCACCACCTCGCGCACTCCCCCCATCATATCGCGCATGTTTTCTAAAGCTTGGGTGAGCACCTCGCGATTTTCGGCAACTGTGGCCTGGATTTCCTCACTCATGTCACCAAAACTGCCCACTGCACGCGGCAGCTCTTGCATGGTAGAGCGAATATCCTGACGGTTTTCGGCAATGAGATCCACCACTTGGGCCATGGCCGTATTGAGGTCTACTGGCTCACGACCACGTACCTGCGACATGAGGCCTGGCTCGATCTCAGAACCAGAACCAGAAGAGCTAATACTCAAGCTACCCCCACCCAGGAGGCCTTGCTGCACCGATATGGAGAGATCATCGCCGATCACCACAGCCTCGCGCATGCGCCGTTCAATGTCAAAGAACACCGCCACTTCGCTACCGCCCTCACCATTGCGCACGGGAGTAATATCGGTCACCGTTCCCACTCGCACACCATTATAGAGGACCGCATCACCATTGCGCAAGCCCATAACCCGGTCAAAGCGCACTTCATAGGTACGTGAACCAGCATTCAGTCCGGTGACAAATATGGCGAACCATACCAATAATATAAGACTGGCAAAGAACAGCAGTCCGATTTTTGCTTCCATCCTCATTGGGCAGACTCCTGTGCTGCTGCGGCGAAATCGGCGGTCAACGGGCCGTCCACCGTACCATCTAAAAGTTGTCGAACTGCAGGATGCTGACTTTCTCGCAGTTCATCGGGCGTACCCAGGGCGAGAATTTCACCGAGGTGTAAAATCGCTATATGATCGGCAATACGCATGGCGCCATCAATGTCATGGGTAATCACCAACGAGGTCATTCCAAGATCGCGCTTGAGTCGTATCACCAATTCGTCTACCCCCCGCGCAGTAACAGGGTCCAAGCCAGAGGTTGGCTCGTCATACAGCAATAACTCTGGCTCCTGGACCAGGGCTCGGGCGATGCCTACGCGTTTACGCATACCGCCAGAAAGCTGCGCTGGCTTGCGATCCAAGACATCATCGGCATTGAGAAACACCCGCGACAAAGCATCGCGCACCCGTTCCTCGCACTCGGGCAAGCGCATGCCCTGAGTCTCGACCATGGGCAGGGCTATGTTCTCACGTACGGTGAGACTGCCGAGGAGGGCCGAGTACTGAAAAACCACCCCCAAGCGACGACGATAGGCGCTTAACTCAGCAGCACTAATTCCTATCAGGCTGGTACCGAACACCTCCACCATACCACTATCAGCTTGCAAAGCGCCACTAAAAATTTTCAATAGGGTGGTTTTGCCACTGCCCGAGAGGCCCAGTACTACCAATACGGAGCCCTTGCGCAGTTCCAAGTTAATGCCTTTGAGTACGGCAAAGCCATCAAAGCTCTTGCGGAGATCACGAGCCTCAAGGATTAAAGGTTGCTCGGTACTCATAACACACTCCCACCAATAGAGAGGAAGCTGGTTAAAATGAGGTCGGCCACCAACACAAAAACCACACTTAAGCGTACGGTATTGGTCGTACAACGACCCACCCCTTCGGCTCCTCCACGGCAGTTCAGGCCCTGATCACAAGCAATAATTGCAATAATAACTGCGAATACCAAAGCTTTTAACTGTGAACCAAAAAGATCCCAACCACTGAGTATCATTGCCGCGCCATTAAAGAACTCTGAATAGGGGACGCCAAACTGGGCCTCAGCAACAAAGGCACCCCCCATCAATCCCACCAGATTCGCCACCAAAGCCAAGATCGGCACCGCTACCATCAATGCCAAAAGTCGGGGCACCACCAAATAGCGCAGTGGATCAATATCCATGACCTCAAGGGCTTCGACTTCTTCATTCACCACCATGGTTCCCAACTCAGCGGCCATCGCCGAACCAACCCGCGCGAGGACTATGATCGCCGCCCACAGTGGCGCCATCTCGCGCATAAAACTTGCACCAACAATAGCTCCGATGGCATCAATGGCGCCATAGGGTTCTAAGGTAGGCGCAGTCTGCATGACCAGAATCATACCCGTCAGTGCGGCGATCAGAGCCAAGACCATAAGCGAGCCCACTGCCGCCATATCCAACTGGCGGACTAACTGCCGCCATGACATACGTAAACAGGACAGTCGCCAACCACTCGCCAGGAGCAAGAGCATAGCCCTGCCCGCCGTGTGCACCGAACCAATGATGGCGCTGCCGGTGGCACTCAGCATGGCCACACCCCTAATATAGCGCAGGCCATCAGCGTTTTCGCATCACAAATATTCCCGCGGCTAATCAAGTGCGGCAGATCTTCGCATGCCACCTCCTCAACCTGCACCAATTCACCGTGATCAGGATCACCCATGGCAGGATGCAGATCTTGGGCTCGGTAGAGAATCATTTCTTCATCAGACACCCCAACAGCAGGATAAAAGCGCGTAAGCTCCTGCCAGGTTTGCGCTGCTAAGCCTGCCTCCTCGGCCAGCTCACGCTGGGCAGTGGCCAGTGGCTCTTCACCAGACTCGCGGGTACCAGCGGGAATCTCTAGGGTCCAAGCCTGAATCGGGTAGCGATATTGGCGGACTAATACCAGGCGCTGCGGCGAGGGCTGGGCCACAATAGCTACCGCCCCTGGGTGATGTACCACTGGGCGGACCACACAATCGCCCTCAGCCAGAGCGAAGGTTTCTTCGTCGAGGCGAAATCGTGGGCTGTGATAATGGTTGCGCACCGCAACTCGACGCGGGTCTGACATACGCCGCGCATCACATGGACGAAGCGCCCTCACGCAAGGGCCAACAAGGGCCGCTGCGCAGGGCGACACAAAGCTCGCCATGGGGAAGGAATTCCCGCTTCGCGGTGCATGCTTTTAACGCAAAAAGCGCCCTATTCAGG
>REDP01000200.1 GCA_007693455.1 Planctomycetota bacterium
GCAACCCTGGGCTAGTATGCGAGGCCCCGTTGGGGCCTGTCGGTGGACCAAGCTTAAACTTCAACACACAACACGCGAAAACGCTTAATGCCATTGCTCTGGGGCTGCCCTTCGTTTACCATTGATCATTGAGGTAAAGGCAGGACCATGTCGGCCATGAGTCGTATTGCTGTCATTGGAACGGGTACATGGGGCTGCGCCCTAGCAAGCATGCTCCATCAAGCAGGCGATGATGTGGTCCTTTGGGGACGACGTGCCCCGTTTATTGAAGAGCTCCTACACACTCGCCTGCACCCTCGCCTCAGTCAGCATCCCCTACCAAAGCAGTTGGTCATCAGCAGTGATGCGGCTGTTTGTGCGACTGCCGACATCTGGATTTGGGCCGTCCCCACCCAGCATACGCGAGCCATGGCCCAGCATCTGGCGACATGGCTGCCCCCAGCGGCACAGGTGGTAAGCGTCAGCAAAGGCATCGAACAAGGAAGCCTGCTGCGCATATCGCAAATTTTGGCCGAGGGTCTACCGCCCCATCACTTCTATTGCCTTTCTGGGCCAAGTCATGCCGAAGAGGTCTTGGCCGGGCAAGTGGCGGGGCTGGTTTTAGCTGGCCATGGTGAGAGCAGTGATTTGCAATACCGCCTCAACCAAACGCCTCTACGCGTCTACCGTGGCGATGACGTCACGGGGGTGGAGCTTGCCGGCGCCCTCAAGAATGTTATCGCCATTGCCGCTGGCTGTGTCGATGCCTTAGCCTTGGGCGATAACGTTAAGGCAACCTTGGTTACCCGTGGTTTGGCTGAGATGCGCCGCCTGGGGCGAGCTTTGGGGGCTGATGATCACACTTTTGCTGGTCTGGCTGGGATTGGTGACTTACTGACCACCTGCTATAGCAAACATGGCCGCAATCGAGCACTCGGAACAGCGATTGCCAGCGGCAAAGATCTGACAGAATTCTGCTCTCAGACCGGCACCGTGCCTGAAGGCGCCTGGACCGCTCAAGCTGCCGTGGCCTTGGCTACTGCACATGCGGTTGAGTTGCCCATTGCTCAGGAAGTGGTCGCGGTACTTGAAGGTACATGCCCGGTTTCTACGGCCATGCGCCGACTCCTGCAACGCCATGCAGGAGACGAATCATAAGCGCGAACACCCGTTCCGCCATTCATTGCCCTCTCTCATTTGTGGGATTTTATTATGCGTGTACATCTTTTGAGTTCTGCCCTTCTTTTTTGCTGCATAGTCTCAAGTGCTGCGGCGGTAGAAACGCGCCTGCGCTTGGGCCCCAGTGAATTAGGGGGAGATGCCGGCATTATCAGTAAATATGTGGATGAGGGTGCCACTCGGATTGATGCGGCCACGGGCTTTGTCAGTGGCACGGCGCGCTGGTGGAATATCGGATTGTCAGTGGACGCCTTTATCGCCCTTGATGACTCCAACCGCAGTAATATTGATGCTGGTGAAACGGCGGAGATTGCGGCGCGCATTGATTATCTCTATGAGATCCCCGAGATGCTGCAGATCATTCCCTACTTCGAGACCAGTTTCTACCCCGCCCATAGCAGTGGCGATGAGCCCTACTATTTGGGGGTAGATGTGTGGTATCTTTTGCCCTGGGAAGGATTCGAGGTTGGCGGTGGCTTGGCCTATGATCTTGACGATGACGCTGGCCTGCGTGGTGCCTTGGCGGCGCGCCAGTTCATTCAACCAGACTACGTGGACCTCGCCTTCTACCAAGCACTTCGCTTTGGCAGTCGCGGCTATCGTGAACATCTCATTGGCCTGCGTCGCAACGGCCTCACCGTTTTTGAACTTGGCGCTTCAGCGGGGATTCCGTTGCCCCTGGAAGACAGCTATCTCTCCATTTTTGCCGAAGGTCACTATTGGCTGGAAAGCCGCTCGCGCGATGCCGTACACCGCAGTGCAGCACTTATCACGGGGTTAAGCTTCACCTATTATACCCGCTCGCCAGGATGGTAAGACGCGTTGGCCCCGTGCCGCAGCCAGTCGTACATACGCAGGGCAACACGCTCCTCTGGACCTCTCTGGCTGGAGGAGCATGCCTGATCACGGTTTTGGCCTTCCTCACCCAGTTCATCCTTTCCCAAGAACCCGATCAGGATCGTGATGTAGCCGCTGTGATTGCTGCCATTGAAGCCGAGCATGCGCGCGCCATGGCTGAAAGCGGCGTCCATTTTGCCATCGATGATGGTATCAGTGACCATGCTGCCGAAGACCCCGAACGCATCCTCCAGCACTTAACCCAAGAAGCGCAGGACTTTTCCGCCCGCCATAGCCTGCCCGCCGATGGTCAGCCGCGCCCCCTGCCCGCAGCCGTTCAAGCTGCGGCAGAGGCTGCCGATCAGCGACGCCAGGATGCCGAACCGCGGGTCCGCCTGGGAATGGATATCGCCCTCAGCAGCGATCCCGATGGGACACAGCACGTTTTGGTGATCAGTCTCCACAATCGCAGTGACATAGATCTTCCCATCAGTGGTCAGTTACTTGGCCTGGTTGGACACAATGCCACCGGCGCCGTGGTCTGGGAGCACTCCCTGGAGATGGATCCAGGCATCTTACCGCAGGGGTACCAGTGGGATTGGGTGGCTCCGATCAGCGACGAACAACGTCCCCCTGAAACCATGACCCAGATGGCCCTGCGCTATGGCAGCGCGCTTACGGCTGGCGTAGCCTGGCCGCCACAGGACCAAGAGTAACTGCGATGGGCCTGCCTAGAATTCGCGGTCGACAATAAAGCCAGCGAGATCGTGTAAAACCTCTCGATGAGGGCCCGGCGGCAAAACCGTCAGTTGCTCACGGGCATGGGCGACATGGGTGCGGGCTTCCTTGAGAGCGGCCTCAACCCCACCACGCTCAATCACCACATCACGTAAGGACTGAACATCGTTAGGCCCCCGTATCTCCACGAGGCGTTGCCCTAAGGCTTCTCGCTCATGATCACTGGCTTGCTCCAAAACCGAGAAGAAGGGAAGCGTCAGCCGCCCTCGCTCAATATCCGAGGTTAAGGATTTGCCCACTTTTTGCGGATCGCCGACAAGATCGAGGCAATCGTCAACTATCTGGAAAGCAATGCCACAGCTGCGGCCAAAAGCTGCCGCGGCATGGCGCTGCCTGTCATCGCCCTTCGCAGCACCAAGACGACAAGCGGTCTCACAGAGCACTGCCGTCTTGGCGTAAATAATGCGATCATACTCTTCTCGGGTCATGGCAAGATCGCGCTGCGCACACATTTGATGCAGCTCACCTTCACAAATAACATTCGTGGTGGCGGTAATCGTTCGCGTCATCCAGGGATCGCCCTGGTCGGCCACGAGATGGAAAGCGCGGGTATAAAAGAAATCGCCGAGGAGAATCGCCGTACTGGTGCCAAAACGCACATGGGGCGTTGGCGTGCCACGGCGGGTATCGCCGCCATCAATCATATCATCATGGATTAAGGTTGCGGTGTGGATCAATTCCAAGGCCGCCGCCAGACGCATGTGCTGCGGACTTACCGCCCCCAAACAGCGAGCAGTAAGGATGAGCAAGGAAGGGCGCAAAAGCTTTCCGTGAAACTCCCCCAGGTCAGCAATGAGTTGCTGTACCCGTGGCTCACTGGACACTAGCTGTTCAGCCATGATGCCCTCAACCTGGCTCAGGTCAGGAGCGATGTCCGCGAACAAGGTGAGCATGCACGTAACCCCTCTAGATATACCGCCAAAGCATGAGACTGTTTGCTCTCCTGCTCGTGGCGGGTGAATGTGCAGCGTGAGCCTCTCTGGCGCCAGTGCAAGGCGCAGCGGTTGCCGCGCCTGGCGATACTGCCAAGCTCTGCACATCATGGACGTCTGCATTATACGCCTCGGAGCCTTTGGCGATATCATTCACACCTTGCCTTTGGCCGCTGATCTGCACGCCGCAGGCCATCGTGTGCATTGGTTATGTGAGGAACGCTGGCGCGCCATTATTGCGGGCTCCCCGGTGATTGATCGCATTCATACCATTCCTCGCCGTGCCAGCATGACGACCCTGCGCAAGATCGCCCGGCAATTGCGCCGTAGCTATCCTTTTGATGCAGTCATTGACGCCCAGGGCCTGGCCAAAAGTGCGTGGTGGCTCAGGGGCCTCGGCAGCCCCATTCGGATCGGTTTCCGCCGCGGCCGCGCCCGTGAAGGCGCTTGGCTATTGAGCAATCGCCGCGTACCAGCCCACTGCACCCACGTCATCGACCAGCAACGCTGCCTTGCCCTGGGCCTGGGGCTACGCCCCCAAGGAAGCGCCCGCACGCCCCTACCAGCATGGCCCGCGCAAAGGCAATGGGCCCATGACTGGCTCCAAGAACACGGCCTACAACAGCCGTATGCACTCAACGTGGGTGCAGGGTGGCCCAGTAAAGTGTGGCCGCAGGACTTCCAACGCCAATTCCTGCAACTCCTGGTCAATGCTGGCCAGCGCCCGTTGATCATTTGGGGCAGTCCTGACGAGCGCCAGGTCGCCGAACACCTCCAGGCCCAGGTTCCGCACAGTATCCTCACCCCTGCAACCGACATCCCGCATCTTGCCGGCCTCCTCCAGCACTGCCGCCTGCTGGTCAGTGGCGACACGGGCCCCCTGCACCTGGCCGCGGCCTGCGCCTGCCCCACTCTGGGCCTTTTCGGCCCTGTCCCATGCGAGCGCAATGGGCCCCGTGGCCGCCATCATCGCAACCTCCAAGCCACCGCACCAGCCTGGGAACGCAAGCGTGCCGAACGAGTAGATTGGAGTAAACTCAGCCCCAAAATCGTTCTCGCTGCAGCACACTCCATTGCCCATGGGGCGCATGGAGCCTCATAAGATGGCTCTCCCCCTCCAACCCGCATTGCGACCTGCCCCGCCCTGGCTGCAACGAGTGCTGCTTCTCGCATGCCTCAGCTGTGCCGTCTTATTCCTTGGCTGGTGTCAGCAAGCCTGGCAACAGCCCCCACGTCTCCTCCATAATAATAGCGGCGAAGACAACTTTGTGGCCACGGTTGAGCGCGCCATTGACGAAGCCGGCAGCCGCGTCTGGGTGATGCTCTTTGTCCTCCGTCAAGAAAACCAGGGATCTGGCCCTGTCACCCGTCTGGTCCAAGCACTTGCTCGGGCCAAGGACCGCGGCGTTGACGTACAAGTCGTTTTGGATCAAAGTATGCGCTGGGACAGTGATGAGATTGAGCGCAAGCACTTCGCTGCCCAAGAATGGCTGAGCCACCTTGGCGTACCCGTACTTATCGACAGTCTCGAGCAACGCACCCACGCCAAAACCCTCCTCATTGATCACGATACGATAATCGTAGGTTCGCATAATTGGACCTTTTCAGCCCTCTCCCGCAACGTAGAATTAAGCCTAAAGCTGCGCAGTCGGCGACTGGCGCAACAAACCGCCGAGCACTTTCATGCCACCCCTGGTTGGCAGGAACGCAGGTCGCCGCCATAAACACTTCCACCCCAGCGTGCTTACAGCATCGACAGCAAGCGCACCTCAACTTCCTGCAGGCTGGCATGAATCACGCTGCTACCCCTAACAACTCCCCTCAAACCAAACAGCACTATTGATAAAGGATATCTCCATGCGCTCACCCACACTTCTCGCCCTAGCCCTAGGCGCCTGCATCAGCATCGCTCCATTTGCCGCCAGCATTATCCCCCACGGCATCGTTGCCGCACCCGCCGCACATGCAGACGAAAGCAGTGTAGCGGCCCTGCCTGATCGCGCCGAAGTGCGCGCCCTGGCCGACAAAGGGGTCGCCTGGGTTTTAGACCAGCAACAAGAGGATGGATCCTTTTTTTCTGGTGAAATGTTCCGTCTGGGCATCAGCGTGTTTTCAGTCCTCGGCCTCCTGGAAAATGGCGTCCCCCACGACCATCCGCAGATTCAAAAGGGTCTGGAATACATACTTTCCCATCAGCAAAGCGATGGCGGCATCTACGATCCCCAAGAAGGCCTTGGAAATTACAACACCAGCGTCACCTTAATGCTCCTGGCACATATCCCCGATGCCGATGCGGACCTCATCAAAGGCGCGCAACAATATATCTTCGGCCTGCAAAATACCGATGAAGACTCCATCGTCTACGGCGGCATTGGCTACGGCTCGCGCGGTGAAGGCAATGAGGACCTCTCCAATACCAGCATGGCCATTGAAGGCCTCCGCGCCTCGGGCGTCCCAGCCGATCATCCTGCCATGCAGCGCGCCCTACAATTCGTCACCCGCTGCCAAAACCTCTCCAGCACCAACGACCTCGAATGGGCCGGCAACGATGGCAGCGGGGTCTACTCCCCCGACTCCTCAATGGCCGGCGGCACCTACCACGATGGCACGGTAGACCGACGTCCTGCTGATGGTGGTCAAGGCGGCGCCGCAGAACTCCAAGGCTACGGCTCCATGACCTATGCCTTAATTAGCAGCTTCCTTTCCCTTGATGTCGCCCCTGAAGACCCACGGGTCCAGGCCGCCCTCAACTGGGTCACCGAACATTATCAATTCGACATCAATCCCGGCATGGCTGCACAGCAAGAACAAGAAGGTCTTTTCTACTACTACCTGATGATGGCCCGCACCTTTGATCTCCTGGAAAAAACCACCGTCACCACCGACCAGGGAGAAAACGATTGGCGGCGCGACCTCTTTGCCACCCTCCAAAAGCGGGCGCAAATCCTAGACCCCGACAGCAACACCCCACGCGCCTTCTGGATCAACGACGCCCCCCGCTGGGCCGAAGGCATCCCCAACATGACCACCACCTACATGCTCCGCGTCCTCGCACGCATACACGATAGCCTACCCGAATAGCCACCAAAACCACACCGCAGCCACCCCATCCTCGGTCTTTCCTCCGTGTCTTTGTGCCTTTGTGAGAGCTCTTTCATCATCACCGTATACCGCCGATGGATGGCATCTCACGAAAGACGCTAAGCCACGGAGGCAATGCAAAGTTCCCGAATTTCCCTCCGTGTCTTTGTGACTTGGTGAGAGCGCCGTGAGAGCAACGACATCCCAAGATTAGGACAACTCCAAGCTTGTCAGGAAAAGGGATGCCCGCTTCGCGATGCATGCTTTTCGAGCAGAAA
>REDP01000324.1 GCA_007693455.1 Planctomycetota bacterium
GGGATTACGCTTCCGCGAAGATTAATAACACCCATAACATATTCTGGCATGTCTGGGACTTCAGCAATTTGCTGCAGCCCCACTATTTCTATAACTTGACGAATCTCAATGCCGTAGGCTTCTTTACCTATAGCGAACGTGAGATATCGATTAAGCATGGTATCTTCATCATCGTCATCATACAAATCATCATCATAGTCACTTGCGCTCATGTCATATCCCTTTCATAGTTACGGCGAATAATTGCTGAGTTGCCCACACATTATGGCACACTTTCGCTCATCGCCAATATTCCTGGCAAATCCAAAATGAGAGCTACTGATCCGTCGCCCAAAATAGTACAACCTGCAACTCCCCTGGCCTCTCCAAGATATTGGGACAGCCCCTTGATAACGGTTTCTTGCTGGCCTATTAATTCGTCGACCAATAGGCACGCCCAATAGCCATTGATGTCAACCAATACCAGAAGACCGCCGATCAGTTCATTACCGTCAGCACGACGTCCGAGAACCTCGCTGAGCCTGATCACAGGAAAAATTTCTTCTCGGACTCGAACCATTTCGCTGCCGTCTGGCCCCACTGTAATTGCACCCGGCTGGGGCTGAAATGCTTCCTTAACATTAAGGATGGGGAGAATATAACGCCCACTTCCGACGCGAATGACCAATCCATCGATAATCGCCAGGGTCAATGGAAGCCGCAGTCGAATCGTGCTTCCTTTGCCTGATTCACTCAAGATATCGACTCTCCCCTTGAGACGCTCAATGTTCTTTTTGACAACATCCATGCCCACACCGCGTCCTGACACATCGGTCACCTGCGCCGCTGTTGAAAACCCTGGAGAAAACACCAAATTGAAGACCTGGCTATCGTTCCACTCATGTGCTTCCGCCCCAACGACCTCCTTCTCGATGGCCTTGTTGAGTATTTTTCCACGGTCGAGACCCCGACCATCATCGCGGATGAGAATCCACACTTCCCCGGATTCATGGCGAGCCTCAAGGGTCACAACTCCTTCACTGGGCTTACCACGGGCGATCCGTTCCTCTGGTAGTTCGAGTCCGTGATCAACGGCATTACGAACTATGTGCACCAGTGGGTCAGAAATTTTTTCGATCACCGTCTTGTCGACTTCCGTCTCTTCGCCAATAAACTCGAGGCGGACCTGCTTGCCTACCCGCTTCGCCACATCATGAACGACTCGCAGCATTTTGCGGAAAGTCCCTGACAAGGGAATCATGCGCACCGACATCGCGATATCTTGAAGGTCACCCGCGACACGCTGCAGTAAGTGGATCGACCGCTGCAGAACTTCATCGTCACAATCTGCCACCCTGGGATGACTCGCCACCATGGTTTGCGCCAAGACCAACTCACCGACGAGGTTGACCAAGGAATCAAGTTTAGCCAAATCCACGCGCACATCCTGGCGCGCTGCCGCGGCCCCGAGAACTGGCGCCTTGCCGTCTGTTTTCTTAAACGAAGCGGTAATCCGTTGTACCTCGGAAATGGTACGCGGTTTACGGGCTGGGATCTGAACCGGCAGCTCCAAGGGAGTGTCATTTTCAACTTTGGCGGGCACGATTTCCTGAGGTTCGGGATCAGCATAGTTGTCTGGCACTGGCGCTGCGGTGTCATCCTCCGACGGTGCTGTTTCAGGCAATAGGTGCTCACCGAGAACATCCATAAAAGCATCAAGGCCAATGACTGAGCCGTCACCATCCACCTGGTAGGAACGCAGAGCCCCGCGCAGAACATCACTAATGCTCAATAGGTCTTCGATGACCCTGGCTGGACGCTCCGTAAACCCATTACGGACCACATCAAGAGCCGTCTCCGATCGGTGGGCCAATGATTCCATTTCGCCCAATCCCATAATGCCACAATTACCTTTAAAGCTGTGAATCTGTCGGAATGCATCATGCAATGACTGAACCATGAGTTGAGGATCTTTGCTTGCCTCAAGCAATGCCCCCTCAAAAACATCGAGAAGCTCTTCACCTTCCTGCACAAAGCGCTCACGCAATTCTTCCTGAAAACCTGATTCCGTCTCCGCAAGGGGGGCTGCCGTAGCACCATGTTTCGGGGCAGCGAGGGCCGAATCATGAATTCGCATCATCGACTGGGGTTGCTCTTCCTCAGGCCTCCCCTCCGCAAGTAAAGCTGCAAGTTCATCAATAAGTTGGCCACTTACCTGTTCTTGGTAGCTATCTCGACCATTGTGGGCGATCCCGTCTAAGAGCACCCGCAAATGATCTATGGCCTGGCATAAATGATCAACCAGGGATACCGTTAACTGACGCGCTCCCATCCGCACTTGGTCGAGTAGTGATTCAGCCTCGTGGGTAATCCCTGTTACATGACCAAAACCTAGAAAGCCAGCGGATCCCTTTAAGGTGTGAAACAAGCGAAAGAGAGCATTAATCTGCTCCGCATCAATGCTGCCGCGACCCTCGGCGGCAATTTTAAGTTCTATAATCGATGGTTCAATTTCATCGATCAGCTCACGCCCCTCATCGACAAATGCATTGATAAATTCTTCATCCATTGAATATGTCCTGACCAACAGACCGCATCTCAACTCCTTATTTATTTTCGTTATTTGGAAAACGTTAATTTAGTCCATCCATTAAACGACACTGCTGTTCTCTTACCGCGACCTCATAACCGTTAAGTCCTTTCTCCCCTCAAGGCGTCACCAGGACTCATCTTTTAACCACGAGCGATCAACATTACTGTAGATAAGATTCTTATAGCTTCAAGTCCCCCTGTGTAAACACCCGTTAGGTTCACTGCCCCCTCTGATGCTATCGGCTACCGCCGGCTCTGCTTCAATTGCTTTGATCGCGCGATCTCACTCATCTAACAGGCACCAAGTGCGGCCCCATTTTCACCATGTAAGGCACCGTCAATAAATAACTTTCATTGATCCCTGGCTACTGCCTCAGCAGCCTAGCTTGGGAATTGTACCATTCATCGCTGCACAAGCTCACGGAGAAAACCATTGACACCGATTTGCCAACAGGTTTAGTCCTACAGTATATAACCGTTTGAGCACGCCACCTGTTTCCGTAAAGAGAAACCTCGGCGTTTACCCCTTATCTCAACCCTGCCTTCCTTTTGTTCAGGCCTTCGCTGCAGATACCATTCAGTCCACCTCTCCATCATCGTTTCTTAACGCTACTTACCTAACTCCCGTAAGGATTACCGTGCCATGGCCCTCTCTAGTAGCATTCGCAATAAGTTAGTCATCTCTTTCCTTGGCCTCGGTATAGTTGTCATTTCCGCACTCGTCCTCACCCAGTTGATCCTTATGCGCGTGGATCGAAGCCATATCCTCACCGGCATTGAACGCGATCTGCGCGAGGGGACTGATCTATGGATTCGTATCCAGGTGGAAACCGCGCACTCTATGGTTGAACGCCTTCACGCACTCGGTGAAGAGGGCGTCCTAGATCCTGAGAAAGCCAAGGAAGTGGCCACTCATCTCCTGCGCGACATTCGTTATGGCAGGCTTGCCGAGGACACCCTCGATGGTTATTTCTGGGCCGATGATAGCCGTGGCTATAATGTGGTGCTTTATGGTCGCGAGGATGTTGAAGGAAAGCCTCGTGGTGATCTTCAGGATGTTATGGGGACCCGCATTATCGAAGAACTGCGTAAGCAAGCGATGGCTGGTGGTGGCTTTACGAACTACTGGTTCCCACGCCCTGGCGAAGACGAGCCTGCACCCAAACGCGGCTACAGCCTCTACCACCCTGGTTTCGACTGGATTATTGGCACCGGAAACTATGTCGACAATATCGATGCAGAGATGCTTCGCCAGGTTTCCGAACGCGACCAGGCTCAGTCCACTCTTCTCGGTTGGGTAGCGACCATTACCGTCGCCGTGCTGGTTGCCTTGGTGGCCATTGGCCTGTTTCTAGCCTCTTCGATCGCCGGCCCCCTGCGCGCCGTGGTCGGTAACCTGCGAGATATCTGCAGCAGCGGCACTCTCAGCGTGGCCAGTGATCCACGCCATGCTGCCCGCAAAGATGAAGTCGGCATGCTGGTTCAGGCGGTTGACGACCTCGTGCGTCAACAACAAGAACGGGCCGCGCTCGCTCAGGCCATTGCCAACGGTGACCTCAGCCAGCGCATCTCCCCACTTTCTGATGCCGACCAACTCGGTGTCGCCCTCCGCGACATGGGAGAATCCCTACGCGACACCGTTGGCAGCCTGCAACAGACCATTGGCGAACTCGACACTGGCACCACACAAATTGCCGATGCCGCCAACGCCCTTAGCCAAGGGGCCACCGAGAGCGCCGCCTCTCTGGAAGAAATTTCCGCCTCGATGGCCGATATTGGCGGCCACTCTAAGGATACCGCGCGGCGCGCCAAGGAAGCCAATGAGTATGCTCAAGGTGCCCTCGGCGCGGCTGAGCGTGGTACTAATCAAGTGCATGAACTCGGCACCGCAATGAGTGAGATCAGCAGTGCCAGCAAAGAGATTGCCCGCATCAATAAAGTAATTGATGACATAGCCTTTCAAACCAACCTTTTGGCCCTCAACGCGGCGGTAGAAGCTGCGCGTGCGGGGCGCCACGGCAAGGGTTTCGCCGTAGTCGCCGATGAGGTACGAGCCTTAGCCACCCGCTCAGCAGCTGCAGCCAGGGAGGCAGCAAAGCTCGTCGAAACTGCCCACCAACGGGTAAGCAGTGGTGAAGGCGCCTCCACGGCTACCGCCGAGGTGCTCGCCGAAATCCATCGTCATATTCAGGATGCAGCCACGCGCATGGTCGACATTAATCGTGCCGCCACCGAAGGTGCTGAATCGGTGAGTCAAGTCAGCCAAGGCCTCGGCCAAATCGAACAGGTTACCCAAGCCAATACCGCTAGCGCTGAAGAAACCGCAGCGGCCTGTGCTGACCTCGCCCACCAATCCGCTGCCCTACGCCACCTTGCGGATCGCTTTCAACTAGAACAAACATCAACGGTGGAATCTCACCAGCTAGTCCTACCACACGCGCGGTAAGAATCTTAATAATGTCTAAGCGACCACTGCTGATGGATAAATCGCTATCCAATTTGCCCCCAGGTCAATTCTGCCATCACATGTGGGGCCAACCAGCACGCTCATCAGCCTGGTCGTCAATGCCTATTGCAGGGATGTGGGATTTAGGCTCAGAACCACTTGCGGCAAGGGTGCTTTCCTCGCTGCCAAGGGATCCACTCTGAAATTGTTGCAATATCTGCTTAAGCCGCTGGGCATGGCGCGCCAACTCTTGGGCAGCCGCAGAGGTCTCTTCCGCGGTTGCTGTGTTACTCTGCGTAACACCATCAATATGGGTAAGACTACCCACCGTCTCCTGAATGCCCTGGGCTTGATGGGAGCTTGATTCAGCGATGTCCTGCATTGCCTCAGTCGTATCATTGATGCGACAGATGATGCCCTTGAAGGCATCGCCTGCATGCTCGCAACTGGCGTTGCCTTGGGTCACGGCCTCAGTCATTTGATCAATTAGGGCCTGACTCTCCTTCGCCGCCTTTGAACTCCGACCAGCAAGGGCTCGCACTTCATCAGCCACCACCGCAAAGCCCTTGCCGTGACGACCGGCGCGAGCCGCCTCCACAGCTGCGTTCAGGGCCAAAAGGTTGGTTTGGAATGCGACATCTTCAATAACCTTGATCACCGACTGAATTTTCCCACTGGCATTGGCAATGCCATCCATGCCGAGCACCAATTCACGCATCCGCGTTGCGCCCTCGTTAGCGGAATCCGTAGCTAATCGTCCGGCATCCAAACCCTGGTTGGCGCTTTGGGCATTCCCACGCGCACCTGCAGCCAATTCATTGACCGTGGCACTTATTTCCTGGATAGCTGCCGCGGCCGATGAACTTGCATCGCTCAGAGAGCTACTGGCAGTGGCTACTTGACCACTGTCCTCTGCAACCTGGTCAGAAATGCTCGCTATTTCATCCATAAGCGTGCGCAAGCGCTCAATCATGGATTTCAGGGCCATGCCCAGTCTATCGTGCTTGGAGGCGAGATCGATCTGCTGTTCAAGCTTCCCTTCACTTATGGCCAATGCAGCGGCAGCTCGTTCTTCTTGAAAGGTGATTACTCGGGCCAGAGCACTGGCAATTTGCCCCATTTCATCGCGTTGAGCACAGACAAAGGGGCGACTGAGATCTCCTGCGGCAAGGTAATCAATGGTTTCAGTCATCGCCCTGAGCGGTCGACTTATGCCACGGATTATAATCCAGGCGAGAAATCCTACCAGAAGCAGGGATCCGACTGCCACCACCACTGATATTAATATCCGCTGGGCAATGCGCCTGCTCAGATCACTAGTGGCTTCATTTACCTGAGTTCGGAGATCGGTAACCAGGGCCTCGCTGGCCCCACGAATATTGTCAATGTAGCCAGGCACACTTTCAGCGAGATCCTCAGGAACATCGGAAGATGCAGCCATAAGGCGACTAAAGCGCTCTATGTCAGGCCACCACAATTCCAAATCAGCGAGGAATCTCACAGCCTGGGCAGGGAAAGCGAATAAATCATGTTCAACTGAAGCGACTTGGCGAAGGGCATCTTTGGCCTGCTGAGCTTCGCCGGCAGCGATTTCAATCTGATCCTCATTTCCCGTGAGGACTGCCATGCTCAAGTTTTGAAAACTCAGGGCCAGGGAACGTTGGGCAGATTCAGCCTCGCCCAAGGCCGGAAGGAGGGTTTCCCGGGTATTGTCGAGGAAACGAGCGGTATTACGGCCTGCAATCACCTCCAAAACAACACTGGTAGCGTAGGCGCTGGCCACCAGAGCCATTGCGATCCAAATCTTAGCACCGATTCTCATAATCCCTTCCCCTGGCTAACATGCCTCATTTATGATCCGCTTTTCATGCCAACACCGGGTTCAATCGCCTACCGGTATGCTCTTTACCGTAGCATCCGCGGTCTTCACATAGCCGATAGCTCCACGGGTAGCGGCAACTTCCTTAAGGGCGGCAGCGCTGTCATCAACCGTTGTCGGAGCCCTTCCACGACCCGTGAACACCTGC
>REDP01000170.1 GCA_007693455.1 Planctomycetota bacterium
CGGCTGATCTGGAGACCGACGCCCATCAAGTAGGGCTTACTTACCACCATTGCTTCAGCGCCCCCTGGGGGAAGCCTTTGAGGCGTGGAGAGAGGGCGGTTCGCATATGGGGACGTTGCGAAATGGATAGTAGTTTTAGGGATCCTTGCTGGTGGGTGGCGGCGCTGATTCCTGGCGCGCCCAGCTTGGCGGGCTTACCGGGGGCGACTTGTGCAGATGCTCGGCCACCCGCAGGGCCTCTTCTAGCCACTGGAGACGCTGCCACAGGGGCCAAGCGGCGGCGCGGCGCAATTGCTCAAGGCGATGATCATCCCAGGCCTGCTGACTCATGTGCTTCCCCGGATCTGCAGCAATAAGTCCACATCCTCCAGGTCTTTGGGGCGTCCTGCTGCCCGCTTCATGGCGATCAAACGATCAAAATCCACAAAGGGTGCTGGGCAGCCAGGGGCCACCTCGGCCCAATGGGCCTGCTGCCATGCGGCCTCAAAGTCAAAGGGCGCCTCAAGAAATAAGTCGATCTCTCCCAGCCCTTGGGGATGCCAGGCGCTGAATACCACCATGTTCTTTTCTTCGCGCCAGCGCTTACGCAGTTGCGGATCGGCAAAATCTTGGAAGGGCACCGGTGCCCGCGGTTTATAGCCCAGTTCCTCTAGGATACGGATACATGCTCGTGCTCTCGCCGGCTGTGGGTCAACCACCACATCAATATCCGTGGTCAAGCGCACCAGGCCATGGGCAATCACCGCCAAGCCGCCAACAAACAGGACGCGTGCCTGAGCTTCGTAGAAGCCCCGGGCAATATGCGTAATACCTGCTACCGAAAGGCTCATGGCAATCGTTCTCCCAACAAAAAAACCATACTCACCAGGGTTTAGACACAAGCTACCACCGTCGTCCACTTTGCGCTGTCCTCTAGCGACCAAATTGCCGCAGTTGATGATCGCAGTGGCGCCATTGCAGGCGCTGCCAAGCCGTGGCCGACAGAGCGCCAAAGATAGGGCTCACCCAGGGCGGCTCAAAGCTCGCCCCCGGGATCGCCGATCTCCTGATCGGCCTGCAAAAACGACCTGAATAGGGCGCTTTTTGCGTTAAAAGCATGCACCGCGAAGCGGAAATTCCTCACCCAAGGTGAGCTTTGAGTCGCCCTGAGGGCTCACCCCCCATGGGCCTTGGTACTGGGCGTGCTCTTGGATAATTGCCAGGAGGCGCTGGCGGTCGGCGTCAAACTCCTCTGCGGGAGTAGTAAGGAAGGCGGGCGGCGCCTTGACCCCGCCCTTGGGCCAGGGCATGGGGCTGCGAATCACCAGCCAGCGCCCCAGGGCCGAGGCAAGCATACTGGGGATCTTCGGCCCTGGATCCAGTCGGCTCAGAGCGATTTGGCACCCATCATAGAGATGGCAGAGCATCGCGCCCACACTCATGGTCCCCCAGTGTGGCTGATCCGCGGGGGTAAGCGCGTTGATGCGCTGGCACATGGCTTCTAGGGCGGCTGGTTGGGTGAGGTGGGGCATAGGAGATCTCCCGTTGATAGGCCTTTTACGCTTCCTCGCCTTTTCGTTAGATGCCTTTATGGCACATAGATCGGATAAGAAGCGCCAAGACCAATGGCTGCACAGGTCAGAGCCCTGCTCATAGAGCGCACTGGGGAACGATTATGAGCACCATCTGGTTTACCCAGACCCTGCAAATCATTGATGTTCTGGGAAAATTATACGAGAGGTAATAATATTTCGCTGCGGTAGAGATCATTCACCTCTAATAGCGCATAATACGCACTAGCCGTTGATGAAGTTCGGTCTCGTGTTGGTGCTGAGCACAAGCCCGGCGGTAGCTGCCATCGGTCTTGGTGCAAACCAAGGAATGCGGCCTGCCCTTGCGCTCCGTGACATAGGTGACATCAAGCTGTTGACACGCAATAATGCCCTGAAGATCCTGACGCAAATTCTCGCGCAGAGGAAAGCGCGCATCCTTTTGATGGGGGTCGCGCAGAAACGTATCCAATAGGCGGTAGTGCGTATCATTGCCCCTATCCATCGATGAAATACCTGGGCGCGCCCAATCGTTTGGCGGCTGAGGGGCTTGCGCAATGCGCCGGGCTACCGCATCACGGCAGTCTTCCAGCCACTTACGGAAAGGCGGCCATGCCGGCAAGCGTTTACGCTGTTTTGCGAGCTTGAGTGCTGTGGGCACTAGGGTTTGTACCAAATCGAAGGGCGCTTGAGGTTTGGCCATTCTGCGTACGAGATGGAGCATGAGATCCTGCGCATCCAGCTGATGCATGGCTGAAATAAGGGATTGGAGCACGCCGCCTTGATCACGTTTACCTCCATAATGGCCGGGTTTCTTGGTAGTTGGCTTGAGTAGTATTTCGATGAGGCTTTGCACCAAGCCCTGCGCTGCGCTGTGATATTGCTTGGGGCACCGTCGGCATAGATGCGTGAGGAATTGCGCATCGCGCGCTAAGCGGTATCTGGTGGTTTGTGCAAACAATTTCGCTGTGGCATCAAGGGCCGCGCTCCAGCCCATGCAGGTGGCGAGGTCAGCGCTGGCTGCGCCGGGTTGTTCCTGGTCATCCCGGGCAAGGATCTCGGTCACATAGCGCCGGGCCAAATCAGGCTGGCCAAGGGTGGCGATCAGTCCTGCCAGGGGCCCGTTTTCGTCCGCGGCTTGTCCAAGAAATCCATAGCCATCGCCCTTGTGCTCTGGCCAGGCATCCATGACCGCGTTGGCAAAGGCAATGGCCTCGTCTTGCAGATCAGTAAGCCGTGGTCGGCGCTGGTAACGAGCCACTGCTTCCTCAAGTCCGGCGAGGCCTGCACTCAGGCTACCCTGACACAAGACCGCAGCGTGCTGGTTTGCTGGCCAGATCACCAGGGCTGCGCGGTGATACCAGCGCGTCAGTTCCATGCCCGCATTGCCGGTATAGCCCTCAAAATCCTGCTCGCTCACCTCCCGTTTGAGCTCAGCCACACCACCAAGAATCTCTTCGTCACAAAGGGTTATCGTGCCAAAATGGGCGCGTTTGCCATTACTGTCGGTCCACTGTTCGGCGCTGAGATTCCAGTCAAATACATCCCCCATTTCCACAGACGCCTCATCTGGCTCATCGCCATAATATCCATCATAATCGCTAATCGCTTCGCCCATTTCTTGGTAGGTGAGGTGAACTAAATAGGCCCGACAGTCCGCAGTTCTGGCGGCGCTAAACAGGGCCCGAGCGCGGGCCTCATCCTGGCCTTTAAGCCGTTGCAGCCGCAGTCCCCGCTGACTGTACGCATGCTCAAGAGGGATCACCAGGCGCTGTGCTGGCCCCTGGTCCGAAGCTTGCGCTGACTGTACCCACCGCCCAATAATCTTTGTTAATTCTGTGATTTCATTGCCGAAATGAGGGGCAGAGATGGATATTGCAGGGGATGACCGAGTTCGCTTGAGCACTAAATTATAGATCAATACCAAACGACAGCCTGCGGCTAGCACTTCGATTTCATGTTCACAGTCCGCATACCAGGCAGCCACTTGAAAATCAAAGGCTCGGGCTGGCTGATCAAACGCGAAGCGCTGCTCTTGCCCGCCATGACGTACGACGACATCGCCGCCACGGCACTGTGAAGGCAGGACCACGGCCATAGTGGCCACCATACCATCGGCTTTTTCACCATCCTGATGCGGGAGAAAAAAATCCCCCTTTTGGTAGAGGAGCAACTGGTGAAGGTGGGCATTCAGCGTGCGTTCCCCCAGGCCCAAGCGATCGCGGACCTCGTCGACACGGGCGGCCAACCAGTCCGCCCAACCTGGATGGTCGATGTGGCATGACTTGGGCGGGAACATGGTTACCCGTCGCACGCCTTGGTCGACCACGGTGCGGGTGCCGCGGCCGTAGGGTGCAGGCTTTCCGGCAGCAGCCAATTTTTTGCCCGTGGCGCTGGTAACGGGCAATGCCACCGGACCGTGACGATCAATGCGCAGGCCTGGAACTATGGAAGGGCCCACCAATTCGGTGCAAAAGGTCAGCGGCCGATCAATGGACTGGAGGCAGCGGGTAAGACGTTTGGCGAGGGCAGTTGATATGCTCATGCTAAAACGCTGACCATTACCCTCGTAGGGTCAAGAGTAATATCAGGGTCATTAGGTGCTCATCATTCATGTGCCACGGCTGCAATGAGTTATTGATACAAGCTGATACTATCCATTACCATCGACCGGCGCGAAACCTGGCGGACAAGACGTACTCCATGGCATTCCTGGGACTTGCAAACCCCTTTGACTGGGCGCATATCGCGGCCAGCAAACTATCAGTCACCATTCCGCAGATGAGTTATATCCTTTCACAGGGAATCGGTGCTCTGAGCTAACGAGGCCGAGTAAGTAAGTAGTACAGGATAGGTGTAAATATTCGATTCCACGTAGCTCTCTGCCGAGAATCGCATGCATCACGGTAGACGAAGTCTTAAGAGAGGTGATTGTTCTATTGCGCGGACATTTTATGCAGGTATTCCCCGCATTGTCGCCTCATTCGTAGTGTGTGCCCATGACTTTTGCCGATCTTTTCCAGGTCGGTTGGCTGCGTCGGCTTACTATTCGGAGTGTGCTATCCGCCGTCGTTGCCGAAGCAGGCAGTCAGGCATGTGGTGCAGGCTTTGCGTCTCCTGGGATTGGCTGGCGGAATCACCGTTGCGCTTGGCGTTGCTGCGCCATCATTGCCGACTTCTGGTCCTGGTGCTCCCGTCAAGTAGCCGTGGAAACAGTGGAGAGTCGCGTGTTTGAAGGTATTTCCGAGCGTTTTTCGTCGATCTTTGATAAGCTACGTTGGGGCGGTAAGCTCACCGAGGAGAACATCCGCGAGGGCCTGCGGGAAGTGCGCCGAGCCTTGCTGGAGGCCGACGTTAATGTTGGTATTGTTCGTGAGTTCCTCGAACGGGTTACCCAGCAGGCTGTTGGTGAAGAGGTCCTCAAGGGAGTTGATCCAGGGCAGCAAGTAGTACGGATTGTTCATGATGAACTGGTAGCGCTTATGGGTGAGGCTGATGCCGATATACCATGGGCTAAAACCGGGCCTACTATCATCCTTATGGCGGGTTTGCAGGGATCCGGTAAAACGACTACCTGTGCCAAGCTGGCACGACTGTTGAAGGAAAATGGCAAGCGCCCGCTGTTGGCGGCGGCCGATTTGCAGCGTCCAGCGGCCATTGAACAGCTACGTGTGCTTGGTGAACAGGTGTCGGTGCCGGTGTTTCATGAGCCTGGCTTGACGCCTCCGCAGCTGTGCGCCAAGGCGGTGCAGGAGGCAGAGGCCGATGGTCGTGATGTGGTGATCTTGGATACTGCTGGACGATTGCATGTGGATGATGCGCTCATGAGTGAGGTGGCTGAGGTGCACAAGCGCACCAGCCCGCATCAGACGTACTTGGTTGTCGATGCCATGACTGGCCAAGATGCCGTTCATTCAGCCAAAGCCTTTCATGAGCGTTTACCACTTAATGGCGTTATTTTCACTAAGCTTGATGGTGATACCCGTGGTGGTGCGATCGTCTCATTGCGTCATCTCATTGGCGTTCCGATTAAATTCGTCGGTGTTGGGGAAAAGACTGACGCCTTGCAGCCATTTTATCCCGACCGTTATGCGCGACGCATTCTTGGCATGGGCGATGTTCTGTCCTTTGTGGAAAAAGCGCAAAGTGTTATTGATCAGGACAAGGCAGCCGAGTTAGAGGAAAAATTTGCCAAGAATAAGTTTGATCTGGGCGATTTTGCCACGCAACTTGAGGCCATTCAGAAAATGGGTTCGATTAAGGACCTCCTGGGTATGATTCCAGGGGTGGGCGCGAAATTTAAGGCGCTTAATGTGGATGAGTCCATTTTTAAACGGTATATGGCGATTATTTCTTCGATGACAGGGTATGAAAAGCAGCACCCTGATCTAATTGATATGAGCCGCCGCCGCCGAATCGCCAATGGTTCGGGAAGTAGTACTGCCGAGGTGCAGCAGCTTCTCAAGCAATTCACGACTATGCGCAAGATGATTGGTAAATTTGGTGATATGCAGGACATGGTTGGCAAGTTGCCCGATTCAGACGCAGATCTTACCCCAGAGCAGTTAGCCAACCCACAGTCGTTTATGCCCAATCCAAATCGACTCTTTGCCACTCGTGACGATAAGAAAAAGCAGCGCCAAGCCAAACAGGCCCGCAAAAAGAAAGCGAAGATGAAGAAGAAATCCAAGCGCTAGCGCTAGAGCCCGTGTGGGCTGGATGTGTATGGGGCGGCGCTCGTTGTTCCCGCTCTCTGTGGTTGCGTTGAAAATAGCCGCAAGAATGCCCCTACTGCAAGGCGGTGAGGAAGATGTATGGCGGGCTACATGAGAATGAGTCAAGGCGAAAAAGAAGGGGTGCTTTTGTGGTTATTGCGGTGCAAGATTTTGCTGAAAGGGTAAGGCATGGGTGATAAAGGCGATCAGAGTCTGCGTTTTGGCGTGTGCTATTACCCTGACCAATGGCCTGAAGAGCGTTGGCTCTCAGATATGCAAGCCATGCGCAAGATGGGCTGTACTTTTTTTCGCTGGCTTGAAGGCTCCTGGACTCTGATTGAACCCTCCGAGGGGCGTTACGACTTTACGCTTGTGGATCGAGTTCTTGACTGTGCGGCCGATAATGGCCTTCAGGTTATGCTGGGAACGCCCACTTATGCGGCACCATCGTGGTTGGTGGAATCGTATCCCCAGGCGGTAGCCCAGCGTGAAGATGGTACGCCTTGGTATCATGGTTCTCGTCGTTGCTGGGACTACACCAATGCTGATTATCGCCGTTGCTGTCGGGGGGTGGTGGAGGCTTTGGCCGAGCGCTATGCCCATGACACCCGCATTTGTGCGTGGCAAGTTGATAACGAGTTATGGTGCCATCTTGGCGAGCTGTGGGGGGCGGGTGTGCGTCAGGCATTCCAAGAGTGGTTGTCCCAGTGCTACGGCAGTATCGATGCACTGAATCAAGCCTGGGGGCTGGTGTTTTGGTCGCGTCAGATGGATGGTTTTGAGCAGGTGGCCTTGCCGGGTCCCACTCCAGCCTACATCAACCACCATCAATTGGCTGATTATCGCCGTTTTCTTGCTGATCTTGGCCGTTCGTTCTTGCATGAACAGGTGGATATTCTTAAGCGTCATGGTGCTCAAGTCCCTATTCTACATAATTGTCCTTTTGACCCCGTGGATCGTAAAGCTTTATTGCAGGGGTTTGATGCTTACGGTCATGATCATTATCCAGCTTTTGTGCCCAGTGCCCAGCGTCCCGCCATGGGGATGAACTACGGTCGTTTTCGGGCCTATGCCGCTCGTTTGTGGGTGGTTGAGCAACAGGCCAGTCAGGTTGGTCAAACTCCTTATCGTCGTCCTGTCTCGGCGCCTGGCGAACTTGCCTTGGCGGCTTTGCAAAGTATCGCTCATGGCTGTAATCTTCTTGCTTGGTTTCGCTGGAGAACGTTTCCGGCTGCACAGGAAAGTAATTGGGGTGGGTTATTGCCGCCGTGGGCAAATGATTCTCGTCATCTGCAAGAGGCCACTTCTCTGGTGCGATCGTTGCAGCCCCATGCTGAGCGTATTGCCGCCAGTGTTCCTCAGGTTAGCGTAGCGCGCATTGCGGCGTTTGCGCAGCAGGTTGCTGCTACTGTGGAGCCGTGGATGGCTGAAAGCATAGGTTCCATCGAGCAGGGTCGCGAAGCCTTGTCGGCCCTGGGTTTGAATGAAAATCAGATTGCCGCAAGTGATCTGCATAACGGCTATCAAGTAGCCCTGCTTCCCTATGCCGTGGCTTTGCAGGATGATGATATTACCGCCCTAGAGCATTTTGTGCGCAATGGTGGCTGTTGTGTGGTGGGTCCGCTGGCGGGCCAGCGCGATAGCCAGTTGTGGCAGCCTACGCAGCACGTGCCCCCAGGAGCGTTGGCGAAACTTACCGGCACGCGCATTGACGAGGCCACTACCATGCGCGAGGAGCAGCGCATTCATGCTATTGCTGGTGGCCCAGCAACCAGTGTGGGGACGTGGGTAGAGGCTTTGGCACCAGTGGATGAAGAGGTGCAGGTATGCGCTCGCTATGCGAGTGGCTGGATGGCTGGTCGGGCGGCGGTGACGCGGCGCGCCTATGGCGCTGGTATGGTGGTGCATGTGGGGTGCGCCCTCAGCGATAGTATGCTGTCGTGGCTATGGCAGCATCTGCCTATGCCACTGCCCGATCAACCCATTCGCGTGTATGCTTCTTCGGCAGAGGTGTTGGTGCGCGAGAGCCCCCGTGAGCGCTTGTGCTTTGCCCTCAACCATGGTGAGGGGCCAGTGGTATTCGAGGTGCGTCGGCCCATGCAAGACCTCATAACTGGCGAGGTGCTTGGTGGCCCATTTACTTTGGAGGCCCGTTGTTGGCGGATCTTGACTGAGCACATTCAGGTGACCTAAACGAGATGCTTGGAGATGCGCGATAAACGTGCTTTGCAAGCCCCTTAGGATGGGTCCTCAAGATCCTCGTCTTCATCGTACTCGTCATCGGGGTGAGGAACCCGTAGGGCCATGACACTCATGTCGTCATGGCGAATATTCTGAGAGAAACTGAAAACATAGTCCATTAAGGCGTCGATTTGTTCCTCAATAGGGCGGTCGGCGTGGGCGATGCAGGCGGCACGTGTGCGCCAGTCGCCGAACTCTTCCTCGTCGGGGCTCATGGCTTCAGAGAGTCCATCGGTCCAGACAAATAAGCAGTCTCCAGGAAGTAGTTCAATAGTATCAATGCGAGTGACTTTTTTCATCATCGATCCCGAAGACAGGCCCACAGCCATGCCTTTGGTGCCGATGCTGCGCATGTAGATGGGGCCGTAGGGATTGACGATAATAGAGGGGTGATGGCCGCAGCAGACGGACTCAACGACGATGCGGCCTTCATGGCGGGCGTCAATGATGCCGGCAAAACAGGTGAAGAATTGGCCGCTGAGAAGATCGCTGCGGATGCTGTCATTGAGCTGCGCCATGATCTCCAGGACATTAAGTGATGCACCTTGACGGCAAATAAAGTGTAAACTTTTAATGATATTTTGGACGACTAATGCCGCCTGAATGCCGTGCCCAGAGACATCACCGATTAAGGCAAACCATTGACTATCTGCAAGCTCAATGAAGTGGTAGAAGTCGCCGCCAACATAGTGGCAGGCTTCATAGTGGAGGGCAATCTCGGCATTGGCTATGGCTGGAATCTCGCCGAGCATTTGTTGTTGGACCCTGGCCGCCATTTCCAGGTCACTTTCGGCGTCATGGAATCCGCCGCCCTGGCCAGTGCTGTCGCTGTCTTCACTCACATTCCCTAGGCTTACGGTCTCATTGTCATGGTCTTCGTGGTCGCTGGGGGAGGCTTCTGGTGCTGGTAGGTCGTCGGAAGAGGCGGTGGGCCTGGGTCTTGTAGGTGGCGCGGCTGGTGATGGGGTGGGGGTTTGCGATGGGCTGCGGCGAATGCGCGCAATGCCCCCATGGAAAAGATCTTCAGCACTGTCCGCGCGATCGTGAGGGATGTCCTGGGTTGATGTATCCAGGGAAAAATCTTCACTGCTGATGGTGATTTCATTGTCTTCCCCATCGTCTTCACTGACCAGATCGGGAAATTGATCCATGAGCGTTTGCAGCGAGGGAAGACGAGAAGGATGGGCTTGGGGAATCTTTGCCAGGATCCCCGCAATAGTGTCTATGGCCTTCTGGTCGATGGTTTTGCCTGATTGGCTGATGCCGGCGACTTTCTGCCCTGTAAAGGGGTTGAGCCAGGTCCCATCGTGCGAAAACAGGCGAAAGCGCTCATCATTCCAGAAGTGCTCAGCCAAGTGGTGGCGCCACTGGATAAGCCGCAGTTCTGGCATGGCAATAGTGCGACCCTTGCGCCAGTGTTGATTGTGGCCGTAGTATTCCTTTACCGTCTCCAGCCAATCAAAGGGAGCGTTGATCTTTTTCCCTGTAAAAGGGTCAATCCAGAATAAGTGATCAAAGGTTGTCTGGCGAAAGAGGGGGTTGTCAGATAAATGTTGCAGGAGCTGTTTCCACTGCTGACGCCGCAGGAGTCGTTCTCGCTCTACGGCGGGATCGATTTCTGGTTCCGGTTCCGGCTTGCGTGCTTTGCCCCATAAAGCCATGGCCTTAATGTCCCAGCAGTCAACGAGTGGTCAACGAGTGATTTCCCAGCGCGGAACCTGCGGCGCTAGCTGTGTGCTGCGCTTGGCTGGCAGGGGGGTGCTGACAGGAGCGTGCTATTGGTCATTGGTCCCCAAGGAGTTCTTGCATAAAAGCATACTCATCGACGAAAGCTTGACTGTCAGGGAAGCGTTCGGCGGCGATACGGGCAGCGATTAAGGCTTTTTCAGGCGCGTGATTCAAGGCCGCACGCCAAGCAATCCAGAGATATTTGGGTTTATGATCGACGATATCGCGCCACATTTCTACGCTGCGGGTGAACCATTCGCGGTTGAGGGCATAGGCCACATCACCCATGTATTGGGCGGTATTATCGGTGAGGCGTTTGTCGTTTTGTGCGCGGACATGCTGCAAGAGTCCTTCAAGGGCTTCTTCGTCCTCAGTGATCAGGGCAATGATGAGCTGGGAATAATGGGCCATATAGTCCGTGCGCGGCCCGCTTAAGCCAAGATCTTCAGCGGCAGCAATGGCGGCAGTTAGTTGCGGGGCAATTTCCGCCGCCTGCTCGGGACTCAGAGCGCGTTCGCGGATATCATCAAGGCTTTCGAGAATGATGGTATTCCAGAACGCCACTGAGGCTTTGACCCACTGTAAATCACGGGCACGAAGATCATCGGCGTTGAGGTGATCGCGATTACGGTGATCGATGGGAGCTTCGGGCATGGGTGCTTCGGCAAGAGCGGCAAGGAGTTCCTGGCGTCCCATTTCCGCTTCCAGATGCATGCCTATGAGGGCATAGGTACTGGCCAAATCCCCGCCATCAGCTTGTCCGTTGAAGGCAATATAGGTGCGGTAGAGGCGATCAGCTTGGATCAGTCCTTTAAGTTGGGGGATGGCTTCGCGAATACTGCCGTCTCGATCATGGCGGAAAATGCGGGCGAGCACGCGGCTGTGCCAGCCCAGGATGCGATCAATCATCCGTAACTGTCCGCTCAGCTGCCAGGCTTCGGGATCAAAATTAAATTGGCTCCACTGGGCAACATTTTCAGCCGCACGATCAATCCCCAGGTCAGCTACGGTTTCGCCGAGTGCTCTGGCGGCCAATTCGGGTAAGTCATAGCGGGTAAGGAATCCTGCCAATTGCAGGCCAATTTGTATGATTGACTCGCCCAATTCACCCCGTGCCTCAGGCAGCTGCCGATCAAGAATATCCACAGCCAGGGCTTCGAGTTCATCATGACGTTCAGCATCATTGAGATGAATCAGTAACTCAATGGCCATAAGGAGGTGGGACTCGGCTTCATCGGTGCGCTCCATGGCACTTTGATGGTATTCGATGGCTTTATCATACTGCCCGGTAAATGAATACAGTCCTGCCAGTTCACGGTAGTTGGAAGTGTCGTGGTCGCCTGCTTCAACCATCGCTAGCATCTTGTTGATGGCTTGCATATAGGTTTGGTAATGCCAGTCCTTTTGCACATCAATCATGGTTGCGGCATACTCGGGCTCGGCAAAAATACGATACGAAAGGCGCCAGGGAGAGCGGGTATTTTCTCCTGAGAAACGTAAAAGTAGACCAATGCCATGGGGGTCGAAGGTGTCACTGGCATCAAAGCTGGTATAGGTCGCGCGCAGGGCTTCCTGCAGACGGGGATGACTAAATTGGAGAGTAGGCCCAGTCTGCATGACAAAGACATGCCACTGTTCATCATCCTCCTCAGCCCAGGCCAAGGCAGCGTGGCCAGGTAGGGAGATGACATGCCCGAGGCGGCCTTGCCGCTCAACAATATGCTCCATGACCTCAGAAAGATCATCACAGTCACCACGACACACGCCACCGATGGTGGTAGAGAGCGTTTCCCAAGCGGTTTGATGAATATCACTCTTTACTTCGCGCGTGCCCATCAGCAGGGGCATGGTGGGATCAGGGCTATCATAGGCATATTTGAAGAGGTATTGACTGATTAAGTCCAGTTGCGCGGCATCGGGGAGCAGTTGCGCGGCATCATCGATAAAACGCTCGGCCTCTTGACGCGATCCGTCAGCCGGTGGCAGGAGGCGACCGTGTTCGTTGATAATGCCGTGGATGTCTCCATAGCCGTCCATAATCACAATGTGTGGCGGCATATAGCCATCCACGATATTACGGTCAAGGCGGCGATGTTGATCGGGGATAGTGCTGCGCCATTGCTCGTAGTCGTAACTGAAACCATCCTCTGCAGTCCATTGTGCCAGGTGGGTATTGGCGTGATAGAAGTCGTAGCGCTGAGCCGTAGAGACTGATTGGGGCTGGTTGATGGGGTCGCTGGATACGGGAAGATGGGCGATAACGCGAGCCTGGGTAAAGCCATCGTCGCCTTGCATGGGCCAATAATACATGGGAATCGGTTTAGGGAGTTCAGCGCGGAGGCTATCCTCACTGCGATAGAGGGTGATGTGGGTTTCCCAGGCATCGCCATACACCGTCCATTCTGCTGCTTCGCCACGAAAGTGCTTCCAGGGCCGCAGGCTAGTGGCCTCCTGCACCGCCAGGGTCAGGGCCTGGGCGGGAGGCTCAAGGCCGTCAACCGCATCCAACAGCCAGCCGTGGCGTACGACTTTGCGGGCAAAGGCGGGATTTATTTCATCACTGACGGGGTCGCGATCCGTTTGATCAAGCAGGTCAACCAGATGTACCAGCACAGAGCGTGCATGGCGGCCGATTGGCGCTTCGGCCAAGGCGATCCCCATGCCCTGGGCGGCAGTGCTGACTTGGGCAATCTGTGTATCGTGGGTTTCGGTGCTGACGTCTTGGCGATGAAGCACATCATCCGCCGTAACAAGGAGATTCTCGGCTTGGAGATGGAGATCCAGGAGTGGGCTCTGGCGCAAGGTGAGGGTGGGCGCGTCCTCGCCTAAGGCGGCAGCGGCACGCTGACTCAAGGCGGCAGCGGTCGCCCAGGTTTGATCGGGATCACGCTCCAGGACCGCAGGATCAATGCGCAAATGGCCCACAGCACTTTCCACCACCACATAACCATCGCTGAAGGCTACGACTGTGGTGCCATCGCTGCCACCCCAGCGCAGGTCTTCGCCTATACCAGGAAGTGCTCGCGCTGCTTCATGCCAGTCCTCGTCGGCAAGCAGAGGTACACTGCTGCAGACGGCAGCAAGGGTGCAGACAGTCAAAAATCGAGGGAATCCAGGCATAGCAGGCGTGTCCTAGTAGTCGAATGTTAGTCGAGTGAGTGGTCGCGTAAGGGCCCAGCAGGGTCATACCGAGTCGGGAGATATGGGCCCATGGTGGGCGTTAGATGGGGGGCAAAAGCGAAAAAGTAGGTCGTTGGCTGCAGGCGTTGGACACCCTCCCACATAGGGGACGCAGCGTGGGCAATGGAGACGTCCCGAGTGACGAAAGCTTGCCGTGGAAACTTCGCCGCTTCCCCCTTGCCAAGTGCTTGATAGGACTTCCCGCCTTATGCAAGAAATACGCCGCACCGATATCCGTAACATCGCCATCATTGCCCACGTGGATCATGGCAAAACGACCCTGGTTGACGCCCTGTTTAAGCAGGCCGGTGTCTTCCGCGCCGGGCAGCAAGTTGCTGAATGCGTGATGGACTCCGACGACCAAGAGCGCGAGCGGGGGATTACCATCCTCGCTAAAAACTGCGCTGTAACCTGGGAAGACATTCGTCTCAACCTGATTGATACCCCAGGCCACGCCGACTTTGGTGGCGAGGTAGAACGCGTTTTACGCATGGCTGATGGGGTGCTCCTGCTAGTGGATGCCTTTGAGGGGCCCATGCCGCAAACGCGCTTTGTCTTGCGCAAAGCCTTGGAAAACGGCCTCAAGCCCTTGGTAGTGGTCAATAAAGTCGATAAGCCGGGATGCCGTCCGCAGGCAGTGGTTGATGAGGTGTTTGACCTCATGGTCGACTTGGACGCTCAAGATTGGCAGCTCGACTTTCCGGTTCTTTACGGCTCAGGCCGCGATGGCTGGATGACCACCGATCTTGACGAGCGCACGCAAGATTGCCGCGCATTGTTTGAAAGCATTATTCGCGAAGTGCCAGGACCAGCCGTGCGCCCTGGTGCACCCCTGCAATTGCAGGTCGCCAACCTTGATCACAACGACTTCGTGGGCCGTATTGCCATCGGTCGCGTCTACGCCGGAAGTATCAATGCAGGTGACCGTGTAGCCGTGGTAAAGGATGCCAATGCCGTGCCTCGCCCTGGACGGGTATTGCAATTACATACCTTTGATGGGCTTGGCCGCCGTGAAATCAAGCAAGCCGAAGCCGGCGATATTGTCTTGGTGACGGGCCTCGATGGCATTGATATCTCCGACACCATCTGCGATCCCCAGCACCCCAATGCTTTGCCCCCGATTCCCATTGATGAGCCTACCATTCGCATGACCTTCGGCGTGACCACCTCGCCCATGGCGGGGCAGGATGGTAAGCCTCTGCAAAGCCGCGAATTAAAGGCGCGCCTGGATCGTGAATGCGAACGCAATGTTGCCCTGAGGGTCGCCGAAACCGATGCGGCTGAAGTCTTCGAGGTGGCAGGTCGTGGCCTTCTGCATCTCTCCGTATTGATTGAGAATATGCGCCGCGAAGGCTTTGAATTACAGGTAGGCCCCCCTCGGGTGATTCTCAAGGAAGGGGATCGCGGCGAACGTCTCGAGCCCATGGAATTGGCCGTGGTGGACGTTCCCGAGGAGTCATCAAGCCGAGTGATGGCCCTCATCCTTGAGCGCCGTGGAGAGCTACAAAGCATGTCCAACCGCGGTGATCTTCAGCATCTTGAATTCATTGTGCCCTCTCGCGGCCTGATCGGCCTGCGTACGCAGCTGCTCACCGCCACTCGTGGCGAAGCCATTCTTAACACCGTTTTCCAGGGTTATGCCCCCTGGTGTGGAGAGTTATCGGCTCGCCGTAATGGCGTGATCTTGAGCATGGGCCCTGGTGAAGCCGTGGCCTATGCCATATGGAACCTGCAGGATCGCGGCCGTTTCTTTATCGAGCCTGGTGATGTGATCTATGAGGGCATGATCTGCGGCGAGAATAGCAAAGAAAGCGACCTCACCGTCAACCTAACCAAATCCAAGCAATTAACCAATGTGCGCAGCTCTGGCGCCGATGACGCGATTAAAATTGTCCCCGTCACCCGGCCCACCCTCGAGGAAGCCCTCGAATACATCGGCCCTGACGAACTGGTGGAAGTGACTCCCCATCACATTCGCCTGCGCAAAGCCATGCTCAAGGAAGTGGACCGCAAGCGCGCCTCGCGTCAGTAATCCCCATGCAGACGCTCTCGGGTCAGCTCATCGCCCGTCAGGGAAAGCCGCCAGGGCGGCTCAAAGCTCGCCCCCGGGATCGCCGATCTCCTGATCGGCCGGCAAAAACGACCTGAATAGGGCGGTTTTTGCGTTAAAAGCATGCACCGCGAAGCGGAAATTCCTTACCCAAGGTGAGCTTTGAGTCGCCCTGGGAAAGCCGCAGCCGCTTCACGGCACTTGTGTGGCGAAAAACAATATGCCTCTACGAGCATATTTCCCGCCGGGTGATGAAGGGGTCTGTGATCCAGGGGTTATGCCGTCAGTGGCCCGAAAAAAACATGGCACCGCAGCCTAAGGCTACGGTGCCATGATTACCGCCATCTGTCCCGTCCCACACCCCCAGCGGGGCAAACAGCTGAAAAAGACTATGCACATAACGTGCCGCCCCATATTCCCCTTAGAGCGGCATATATCTAGCCTGAATGCTGCACGAAAAAACATTCCCCACCCCCCGCCCTGCTGCAAGCCCGCTCAATCGCTATCTTTTTGCGCGTTAGTGGCTTTCCGTCTGTAAGGGGTAGGAGGGTAAATTAGAGGAGGATGCCGCGTTCGCGGAGGAGGGAGGTGATGCGGTCGACGATGGGTTCGAGGGAAAGGCCGTCGCTGGTGTCGATGGTGAGGTCAGGGGAGGTGGGGGTGTCGTAGGCGACATCCGTATCCTCTTCGCTGCGCTTCCATTCCTTGAGGCGTTGGTTGCGGATGCCCTCGTCGGCGGTGACGGCGATTTCCAGGAAGTCGCCGCGGTCGAGGTGCTCCTTGGCGCGTTGGCGATCGTACTGGCCAGGTGTGGTAAAGGCGACAATGCTGACCAGGCCCAAATCCAGGCCTTGGCGGGCGGCTTCGATGACGGGGGCGAGTTTGGCCCCCGTGCCATGGAGATCGGCGCGGGGAACCCGCTCACGGTCGAGGACGTAGGGGAGATGTCCGGCGTCAAATAAACGGCGCTCCAGGGCATGACCAATGGCGGTTTTGCCGCATCCTGGTAGGCCGGTTAGCCACACGGTTGCTGGTTTTTGGCCAAAGCGGCGGGCCCGTTCCTGGGGACTTACTACCCGTGCACCCGTGTCACTGTCGAGCATTTCATCGTCGCCAAAGCCGGTGACCATGCCGCAGCCCACGGTGAGGTTGGTCATGCGGTCGATGAGGACAAAGGCACCTGCCTCGCGATTGTCCTGGTAGCGATCGGCAACAATGGGGCGGGCAAGGGTGAGGGATACTTTGCCGATTTCGTTGAGTTCCAAGCGCTCGGCCTGTTCCTCGCCGAGGGTGTGGATGTCGGTGCGGTGGTGGAGGCGCGAGATGGTGCCGGGGATTTGGTTGGTGGCGTGTTTAATGAGATATTGTTTGCCAATTTCCATGGCATCTTGGTGCATCCATACCAGATGCGCCTCAATGTGTCGGCTTACCGTAAGGGGATTTTGACGGTGGGTAATAACGTCACCACGAGAAGCATCAACTTCGTCGTTGAGGGTAATGGTGACCGCCATTGGTGGGAAGGCTTCGTCGATAGTACCATCAAAGGTGTGCAGGGCTTTAATGGTCGTGGTCGTGCCTGCAGGTAGCACGGTGACGGCATCGCCTGGACGTACCACACCAGAGGTTACTGTCCCCGAATAGCCACGAAAATCTAGGTTGGGGCGCTGCACCAATTGAATAGGGAAGCATAAATCGTTATAATTGCGGGCGCGGTTAATGGGTACGCTTTCGAGATATTCCAGCACCGTGGGGCCTGAGTACCATCCCGTGTGTTCGCTGCGACTCACCACATTATCCCCCGTTAAGGCAGAAATGGGGATGGGACGCACTTCCTGGAAAGAGAGGCGCTGGCTAAAGGCGTGAAAGTCTTCGACAATGCGCTGGTAGACATTTTCACTAAAGTCGACCAAGTCCAGTTTATTGACGCATACGAGAAGGTTGGGGATGCCTAAGAGGCTGGCGATAAAGGCATGCCGTCGCGATTGTGAGAGGACGCCATGACGGGCATCAATAAGAATAAGGGCGACATCGGCGGTACTGGCACCGGTGGCCATGTTGCGGGTGTATTGGACGTGCCCCGGGGTGTCGGCAATAATGAATTTGCGTGCTGGGGTGGTGAAATAGCGATAGGCAACATCGATGGTGATGCCTTGTTCGCGTTCGGCTTTGAGGCCATCGGTAATTAAGGCGAGATCAATGCCATCCGCACCAGCATCACGGCCGGATGCCTGGGCCACGGCGGCCAGCTGATCTTCGTAGACGCCCCCGGTATCGCGGAGAAGTCGACCAATAAGGGTGGATTTCCCATCATCGACGCTGCCCACAGTGACAAAGCGCAAGAGCTCTTTGCGTTCGTGGCGGTCGAGGTATTCCTCAATATTCTCATCAATGAGAGCAGCATCATGCATGGCAACAGCCTTCAACAAAAAGAGGGGGAGTGCTGGGGTGAGCAACTGCGATGGGGCGTGATTTAGAAATAGCCATCGCGTTTTTTATCTTCCATGGAGGAGTCACCATCGTGGTCGATCACGCGATTCTGTCGCTCTGAGAATTTGGTGAGGAGCATTTCGCGAATCACTTCAGGGAGGGTGCTGGCGGAACTTTCGATGGCTCCGGTCAGCGGGTAGCAGCCGAGGGTGCGGAAACGCACCATTTTCTCCATGGGGACTTCACCAGGACGCAGGGGAAGGCGTTCATCATCCACCATAATCAAGGTTCCATCGCGTTCGACTACGGGGCGCTTGGCGGCAAGATAGAGATCGGGAACGGGAATCTGTTCCAGATGAATGTACTGCCAGACATCCAGCTCCGTCCAGTTGGAAAGGGGGAAAACACGGATGCTTTCGCCGTCATCTACCATGCCGTTGTAGAGATTCCATAATTCGGGGCGCTGATTTTTAGGGTCCCATTGGTGCTGACGGTCGCGGAAGGAGTAAACTCGTTCCTTGGCGCGACTTTTTTCTTCATCGCGTCGTGCGCCACCAAAGGCAGCATCAAAGCCATATTTACCTAAGGCCTGTTTTAAGGCCACGGTCTTCATTAAGTGGGTGTATTTATTGGAGCCATGGGTGAAGGGCGTAATGCGGTTATCCATGCCATCGGGGTTGGTGTATGAATACAATTCCAGGCCCCACTGCTTACACAGATCATCGCGAAAACGAATCATTTCACGGAACTTCCAGGTGGTATTCACGTGCAGCAGGGGAAAGGGCACGGGGCTGGGATGGAAGGCCTTGCGCGCCAATTGCAGCATAACCATGGAGTCCTTGCCAACGCTAAAGAGCATGACTGGCTTGCGAAAGGTGGCTGCCACCTCGCGGATGATATGAATGCTCTCAGCCTCAAGCTGCTTGAGGTGGGTCAGGCGGTAATCCTGAGTGGCTGAGTCAGCAGCGGCAAGGCCACTGGCTTGGGCAAGATCCTGGGTCATAGTGCCTCCGTGGGCGGCAATGTGTAGTGATCGGATCGAAATAGTCAAGATTAGTCCCTGACGCCGCCTAGCCAGCATCTCAGAGCCGATCGCCGTCACAGCGTACTGGTGCAGTCTCCCTGAGTGCTTGCGCCATGCTGGAGCACGCTGCGGGCACACTCTAGCAGGTGATCGGCATCGTCTTGCCGCAGGTCCGCCAACATGCATTCGATATCGCGAATCTGGCACGGTAATTGTCTTGGGAGAGAATGGAGCATCCCCAGCCATACGCAGGCGGCAAGATAACTGCCGGCCATGGTGGGGTGGAGATGGTCTTCCCGGTGCAGGGCAAGGGTGGGACGTCGCTGCAAGCTCAGGGCAAAGGCGCGGCCCACAGGCGCATACCCGCAGTCAGCCTGGGAAGCGGCCTGGGCGTAGGTGGCCTCAAGGCGATCAAGCAAGGCGGGGTTATCACGGGTAGCCCAGGTGCAATACAAGAGAGGGCAGGCACCGTAACTGTGGGCTAGCTGAGCAAAATATGCAGCATCCGTGGCCGATTGTTGGGGGTCGTATGCGGGGCGCGTACTCTGATCTTGGATAACCACGTAGTGCCACACGCCACAGGCGATGGCAGTTTGAGCGATGCCCTGTTGGCGATGCCAGCCTAAATCGGCGCCTCCACGAGTGATCATATAACTGCCCATGCTTGGGGTTCCGGGAATGGCGGCCGCCAATTGCTGCACCAGCCGAGGCAGGCGGTGTTCAAAGGTGAGACTGTTGCCGATCCACAGGATGCGCTGTTCATTGGCAGCCATGGTGAGGATGCTTTCGCAGCGCAACGGCGAGTCGTGCTCATGCATGGGATTGGGAAGGGGGGGCTGAAGGTGATGCTGCGGCATACGTAAAGATATCCTCATGGGTTTCTCGTGTGCCTGGAGATTGTGGGGTGCGTGGGCCTCGTCCAAGTCGGGATGCTGTCCGCTATCGTAGCAGTGAAAGGAGGGGAGGTGAACAAATGTGCCTCGGACATGGGCTTGCCCAGGGCAGCTCAAAGCATGTCAGGAAAAGGGATGCCCGCTTCGCGGTGCATGCTTTGAGCGCAGAAAGCGCCCATTCAGGGCGTTTATGCAGGCCGATCAGGAGATCGGCGGTCCCGGGGACAAGCTTTGCGCCGCCCTGGGGGCTTGCCCAGGGCAGCTCAAAGCATGTCAGGAAAAGGGATGCCCGCTTCGCGGTGCATGCTTTGAGCGCAGAAAGCGCCCATTCAGGGCGTTTATGCAGGCCGATCAAAAAACCAACGGTCCCAGGGACAAGCTTTGCGCCGCCCTGGGGGCTTGCCATAATCCATCATTGGGTTACAGCAAAGGCGTACTAGCATGTCTATGTATGTCATCGTGGTGAAGCACGGGTGGCGGCAGGAGAGCATTATGGTTCAAGCACATGGCAATGTGGTCGCCACAGGGTTGTTTCCCGTTTCAGGGGTGTTGCTGCGCTTTCTGTGCCTGGCCGCACTGTTGGCTGCGCTTATCCCGGGGATACTTGCCGAGGACGATGCTGCGGCCGCTCAGGATGGGGCGAAAGATTCTCGTGCAAATGTGGTGGAAATGATTCTCGTCCTGCGTCACGATGAGGCTGGTGGGCAGCCGTGGATGGCTCATGCGGTGGTGGTGGATGCTGCCCCTGGTGGTCCAGAGAGTGATGCGGTTATTCAGATATACGTTGATGATGCTGACTTAATTCCCACTCCAGAGCAACGTGTTGTGCAAGTGCACGCAGTCCATGAAGAGGAGCAACGTTGGCGGGTTGCCGGGCTCCTGCGCCCCTGGTCAGCCTCAGGAGCACGTCCTCCCACCGTTGATGTGGCACAGCGTTATCGGCAGCAGTTAGCCGAGGCCTTGCTCGCCCAATCCATTCCCCCCATCGTTGATGTGTCTGAAGAACGGGCCTCTGCTGGTTCCTATGACGCTGGCTTTGAAGCGGATAGCGCGCCAGTGGTACGGCCGCGTCCGCGCGCTGATCAGGCCCTTGCCGCGGTATTGATTGATACAGAACCCGCATTAGTGGAATACCACGGCCGCTTGCGAGTGGGCCAAGCATTGTTGTTGCTCAATGATGCCTCTGCTGATCTGGCCGAGGTTGAAGTGACCGCTGTGGATGGACGTTTCGCCATTATTCGTCATATCCCTGAAGGATTGCAGCACCTACGCCTTCGTCAGGCCCGCCTTGAAACAGAGGAAGAACGCGAGTGAGTGTGGATGATCAAGCGATTGAAGAACAGTTGCGCGAAGAGCTTGCCGAACTCTCAGCCTGTGATCAGTTGCGCCAGCGCAGTGTTATTGATGGCCCAGACGGACGGCAGATCTCCTTGTGCGGGGGTCCCAATGCGGGCAAGCGAGTAAAGCTTCTCAATTGGGCGGGCAATGATTATCAGGGTTTGGCCCAGGATCGCCGGGTAAAGAATGCGGCTGCGCGTGCTGTGCGTAGTTATGGCGCAGGGGCTGCCGCAAGCCGTTTACTTTCTGGCGGCTTGCGTTGCCATCGCCGCTTGGAACAGCGTCTTGCCGGTTGGGTGGGCAGTGACGACTGTGTGGTAACGACTACTGGCTACCAAGCAAACCTGGCGGTACTGGCGGCCCTGGCCAGCTCTACCGAAGACACGGTGATTGTGGATCGCTTGGCCCATGCTTCTACCTACGATGGTATTCGCCTCTCGGCGGCGAGTATGCTGCGTTTTTCGCATAATAATCTCCAAGATCTTGAGCGTAAATTGCGCTTGGCGGAAGCCTCTCGGCGGCGTATTGTTTGCGTTGAAAGCATCTATTCCATGGATGGTGATGAGGCTCCTTTGCGCGAGATTGCCGATGTGTGTGAGCGCCATAATGCCGCCCTGGTAGTGGACGAGGATCACGCATTAGGGGTAGTGGGCCCATGCGGCGCTGGACTCTGTGCCGAGCTTGGCGTGCGCCCCACGGCTCTGGTGGGCACGTGTTCCAAGGGCCTAGGCAGTCAGGGGGGATTTGTGGCCGGTAGTGCGGCGCTGGTAGAGCAGGTGGTGAATCGGGGCCGCAGTTTTATTTTTAGCACTGCACCCGTTCCTGCGGCCATGGGCGCGGCGGTTGCGGCCCTTGATGTGCTGCGTCGGGAGGATGACCGTCCGCAGCAATTACAGCAGCGCAGTCAGGCTCTACGGCAGGCCTTGATTGCTCAGGGGTGGCAGGTGGCGCAGGGCCGTTCGCCGATTGTTCCCGTGCTGGTGGGTGAGGCAGCCACTGCTTTACGCCTGGCTCAGGCCTTACGTGAGCGTGGTCATTATGCGCCCGCGATTCGTCCGCCAACAGTTCCCGCGCATACTGCCCGCCTGCGCATACTGCCCACCATGGCGCATCGCGATACCGATGTCCGTCGCCTCTGCGAGGCTATGGCGACTCTGCGCCAGGAGTTTACGGCCTAGAATGAGCAAGGCGGCGCAAGGCTTGCCCGTGAGCGCCGTATTCCTTTTCGTGGCGAGCGTTGCGTCGTCCTGGCGGGATTATTTATTGACGCCATAATTACGCAGCCGTGTATGGAGCGTACTGCGGTCGATGCCAAGAACAGTTGCCGCAGCGCTTTTACTGCCGCCGCAATGCTCGAGTACGCGAAGAATATGCAGACGTTGCACCTCCGCCAAACTGGGTAGTTCGGTGTGCTGGAGCTTGTTGGTGAGTTGCTCGCGCAGGCTTTCTGGCATATCATCAAGGGTGATGGTGTTGTTGAGGCTGATGATTAAGCCATGATGGATGGCATCGCGTAGCTGCCGCACATTGCCTGGCCATATGTAGTTGGCAAAGGCATTACTGAGATCACTGCTCAGTTGCGCAGAGTTTTTTTCCAGACGCTCCGCTGCCTCGGCAAGGAGATGGCGAGTAAGGATTTCGCGATCATCACTGCTGCGTTCACGTAGTGCCGTGCAGGTAAAGGACAGTGCGCCAAGTTCGCGAAGAAAGGGCATGTCTTGGTGTTCAGGGCTGCAGCTCACGATCAGTCGTACGTTGATAGGGCGAGGGTAGGGCTCATCATTGCGGTGTACAACATTGTCGCGCAAGGTGCTAATAATTCGCCGTTGATTATCCGCATCAAGATGTTCCACATCTTGCAGGTAGAGGGTGCTATTGTCAGCCTGCTCGAAGAGTCCTGGACGCGGATCACGGCGCAAATCATTGCCGCGGCCGAATAGGCTTACCGCACACATTTCTTGGCTATAGGCACTGCAGGTAAATGTTTGCATGGGCTGCGCGCTGCGCGGGCCGGAAAGATGAATGGCCTGGGCCATGCTACGTTTGCCGCATCCGCTTTCGCCAATAAGGGCAATGGCTGTATCTAATGCGGCCACCCGTTGGATGAAGCCTTCTATTTCCTTTACACCGGCGGTGCTGCCCGCAAACTGCGGATAGGGGGCGTTGGAACGGGTGCTTAAGCGATCAATTTCAGCCTGAAGTTGGGCGACAGTCCCTTGATTATGTAAGCGCACTGCCATTTGGTTGGCCACAGCTTCAAGAAATTCCAGGTCAGTACGGGTGAAGGCTTTGTCGGTATTCAGGCGATCGACATAGAGGAGGCCATGAACCTCTTCGCCAATCCGCAACGGCGCCACCATCGCCGAGCGCAGGCCAGCAGCATCCATGCTCTTACTGGGGTCGACATCACCTTCACTGGTGCATAAGAGTGCTTCCGGCTTTTGCCAGGCGATTGCCAGAAGAGTGCCCGCATAGGGGGTGGTGCCAAAGCGTGCACGCAGTCGACGTTCGTGGGGTGGCCATAGTGACCAGCCATGACCATCGGGAAGAAACACGGCAATGCGATCACCTTCAAGGGCTTCGGCGGCGAGCTCATCAAGAAGGTCGAAGAGGGCGGCGCGATCGTTGGTGGTGCTGGCGTGGCGAATGAATTGATGGAGGAGCACTAAGTAGCGATTGACCGAAGGTGCGTCAGTGTCCTGGAGATTGAAGAGGGATGAGTCTTCGCCCAGACCGTGAACCTGTTCGCCCCAGGATGCTTGTGTGCCGTGGGCATCGGCAATGGCTTCGACCTCAAAACGGAGGATGGTATTGCCAATGCGAAATTCACAGCCATGGGCCAGCGGCAGGGTTTCAATGCGTTTGCCCTGATGCCAGGTTCCATTGGAACTGCCCAGATCGCAGAGTACCCACTCCGCGGCGCGCTGTTCGCAGGTGGCATGCTGCCGTGATGCGGAGGTGTCAAGCAATTGCAATCCACACTGGCCATCACGGCCAATGCTGACGGTCTCGCCATGCAAAGCTACTGACAGCCCCGCTCCAGCGCCCTCGGTGATTCGCAGGTATGGCATGGGTGCATGGTTGTATAACTTTGTCATGAGGCAAGATACCACATGGCTGCGGCCAGTAAGGCACGTCACCCGCAAGATACAGCCTTGGGCAGGGTCTGTGGTAATTCAGGAGAGGGCTCTCCATGCAAGAGCGTCAACTGGTCATTGGATCACAATGGTATATCAATCGCGATACCAGTATCGAGGAGATACGTGAGGGTATTGCCGCCATGGCCGCCCATGGTTTGGGATTGGTGCGCATTTTTGCCCTATGGGATCATCTTGAGCCGCAACAGGGGCACTATACCTGGGATCGCTACGATGCCCTTTTTGATGCCGCCGCTGCCCATGGGATGGGGGTTATCCCGACTCTCTTTGCGGTGTCGCCGCCCGGGTGGATGAATCTGAGCAATGATTCCCAGGCCCTGGGCCCGCTGGAGGACGAAGCATACTGGCGGTTGGCTATGGAGCATGTTCGCCGTGTTGTTGAACATTGGCGCGGGCACCCCGCTCTCCATTCGTGGATAGTATGGAATGAACCCAGTCGCGTTCCGCCATCGAGTGCTGCTGTCACTGCGCGCTGGCAGGCTTTTTTGCAGAAGCGCTATGGCAGCCTTGCCGCCTTGAATGCGCATCGCTATCGCCAAGCCCCCGATTGGCAAAGCGCTGCGAGCCCTGAGGTGAGTAGTGGTTCGGCTTTTCGCGGCTTTGAGCATGCCTGTGATCGCCTGCGTTTTGCGGTTGATGAATTGCAGCATTACGTGCATGCACTTGTTCAGGAAGTCCGCCGCGTGGATCCCGATCATCTGATTCATGTCAATCCCCACAATGTGGGAAGCTGTGTTTTGGCGGCAGGGCAATCCCTCTGGCGGGAGGCTGAGCTTGTGGACTTTATCGGGGTAAGTGCCCATCCACCGTGGCACAGTACCCGCTTTCCAGCTTGGCGGGTGGCGCATTCCATAGAGTTCTTTGCCGATATTGCCCGTAGCGCCAGTCGTGATCCCGATCGTTTTTGGATCAGCGAGTTGCAGGGTGGCCCTACGCTCTATAGCGCTGAGCACAGTAGTGGCCCCGATGCAGGGGAAATCCAACGCTGGCTTGCCCATGGCTTTGCCAGTGGCGCCGAGGCCATCCTATTTTGGTGCTTTAATCAGCGTAGCGGAGGCTTTGAAGTTGGTGAATGGGGATTGATGGGCTTGGATAACCGCCCAACCCAGCGCCTGCGTGCTGTGGCCGAGAGTGCTGAATGGCTGCAGCGGCACCATGCGCTTCTCGCTTGCGCACGACCCTGGCCAGCGCGTATTGCCATACTCCATAGCGAAGATAGCGAACGCCTTCAAGCGGTTATGGGCCGAGGTGATGCGGTACAGGACCCGCGAAATTGTAATGCACACTGGGATGCTATTGCTGGAGCTTGGCTGCTTTGCCGGGATGCGGGGCATGAGGTAGTGATTATTGATGAGGACCGTCTGGCCCAGGACGAGGGTATTCCCCAGTCGGTGCAGACGATTCTCGTCCCCGCGGCTTCGGCACTGACTGCCACTGCCTGCCATCGTTTACAGGCCTTTGCCCAGGCAGGCGGGCGGGTGATAGCCGATGGCTTGTGTGCATGGAGTGATGCCGATGCCCACCGCGCCGATCCTCAGGCGCATGCGGCGCTTTTTGCCTGTGATCTGCACGATATTCTTGGCCTTCACCCCCAAGGTCAGATACCGCATCTGCAGACCAGCGGCCTGCCTGCTTGTTTATTTCAGGGTGCTTTGTCGCTGCCTCCAGGCCAGGCAACGGCCATCGATCATTGGCCCGACGGCAGTGTAGGCATATGTCGCCATGATTGTGGGCAGGGGGAGGTTATTCGTATTGCCACCATTGCTTTTGCCGCCTATTTTGCTGCACAACATCAGCCAGAAGCATTGCAAGGGCTACGCCGCGGCCTCCTACCGCTGCTGCCGCAAGACGATAGTGCGCCGCTGCAGCAGGCATCGTTTCCTGAAAAACTTTGGATGCGTCGTCTGCAAACCCCTCAAGGATGTCTGTGCGCCCTGATCAATCATGGCGAAGATGCTCCTATAGTTTTAGAGGATGTGGCCAGCGTCAGGCTTGAGCACTTGTGTCGAGAAGACGTTGCCGATCCCACGCGTTTTCACCTGAGCGCAGGAGCCGTCCGATGGGTGCTGGTGCACAGTCAGGGATCAGTGTGATAGAGGTGCAGCCCTACGGCGCTAGCGCTGTTTTGGTGCGCAGTGCGCTGCCGCGAGGGTTGGCAGCGGCTCGCCGTATGGCTGTCCTGGCGGAATACCTGCAGAGCGTGCCAGGGGTCGAAGAAACCGTGGCCGGGTGGACGGAGGTCGCCTGTTATCTTGCTGATCAATGTTCTCCGCAGGATGAACAATTACTGCGGGCGCTTACCCTAAGCGCGCAAGCGGCTCTGGCTGCCCCTTTGCCCGCAGTTGCTGGCCGCTCGCACCGTATTCCCGTGGCCTATAATGGTGCGGATCTTGCGTCCGTGGCGCAGGCACTGGGACTAAGTATGGCAGCTGTCATCGCCGCCCATCAAGCCCAGGCCTGCACCGTTGGAGTGATTGGATTTCGCCCCTATTTTGCCTATTGTTTAGGATTGGATCCTGTGCTGCATCTGCCTCGTAAAGCCCAGCCAGCAATGGTGCAGGCGGGTGCGGTGGCCATAGCCGATGACATGACCGCAATCTATCCCAGTCACGGCCCAGGCGGTTGGCATGTTTTGGGTCACACCAGTGCTGATCGCTGTTGCCAACTTCAGGTGGGAGATGTCCTGCGCTTTGTCCAGGTGGAGACCGTATGAAGAGGCTGCATTTCAATGTGGATTGCGGCGAGGGGGATAGCGCGGTGGATGCGTGCGCCCTGGAAACGGTGGACGCCATCAATGTGGCTGTAGGTGGGCATGCAGGTGATCCACAGCAAGCGCGTCGCTTGGCGGCAAATGCGCAAGCCCGTGGCGTGGCAGTGCACCTCCACCCGTCCTACCCTGACCGTCAGCACTTTGGTCGGCGGTCTCTGTCGCTTTCCTGGTCAGCATTAGCCGAAGCGCTCAATCGGCAACGAGCTGTGTTGCCGCAGGTGACCGTCTGCAAGTTTCATGGCGCCCTCTATAATGATGCGGCAGGTAATCCAGACTTGGCAGCCCATCTCGCTGAGTGGCTCCATGAGCAGGGAATGCACACAGTCCTCACCCCGCCCCACTCGGCCCTCGCTCAAGCGGCGCAGGAATGGGGCATTCGGGTAATGCGTGAAGGTTTTGCAGATCGCGCTATGACGGGATCTCCGCCCCAACTGTGCTTGCTCTCGCGCAGTGAGGAGGGCGCTGTGTTCCATCATGCCGAGCAGGTGGCGCAACGACTTACTGATCTTCAGGCGGGAATGGTGCGTACTGTCAATGGTGCATGCTATCCCTGGAAGGTGGACACCGTCTGTATCCACGGTGATGGCCCCCGAGCCGTAGAATGCATGCATAGGGCGCGCCTGTATAAGGATGCCTCCCCATGACCCGTCCTGCTGTACTCCACTGGCAGGCCCCGCCGCATGCTCGGCCCCGAGTCGTGGCGCGGCGCACAGGCAGGCAAGCCCAGGGGATAGCTCCCGGTGGACCACTTGATCAGTGCTCTGCGCAAACCTGCAACAGCCTATTGCAGCAGGACCATCAGCTTCCTGTGCTGGAGTGGGATATGACTGAGCTGCACCTTACCTGCCTGCAGCCGTGTCAGGTCGTTATAGGCGGTGCACCGCGTCAGGTTCTCGTCCAAGGCCAGCCAGCGCTGCGCTACCATACCCTCTCCTTGCAGCCAGGAATGAGCGTCACCCTGGGTCCTGCCTGTGGGGGGGTGGTGGGATATGTCGCCGTACGCGGTGGTATTGGTGAATGTGGTGATCGGCGCCTTGCCTGCCTCAGTGCGATTGCGCCCCTCACCCGAGACTACCGTCGTCCGCCATGGCATACCTGGGCCGCAGCGTGGGCGCCCCCAGCGGGAACGTTGCGCTGCCTTCCTGGCCCTGAATGGGGAGAGCAATGGCGCCCCTTCCTCAAGGGCCCTTACCAAGTCAGCGCCAATCGCGACCGCCGCGGCATACGTCTTACAGGCGTCACCATCCCCCCATCCCTGAGCTGCGACATTGTTTCCGGCCCCACCGTCGATGGCGCAGTACAAATGACCCCCCACGGCCCCATCATCCTCCACCGCGACCGCGGCACCATAGGCGGCTACGCCCGCCCCTGGATCCTCATCCCCACCGACCTCAACATCGCCACCCAACTCCCCACCAACACCCCCCTAACCTTCACCCTCCTCTAAAACCCAATCAATGGGGACAGGCATAAATACCTCTTGACCCTCCCCATCCCATCCCTATTTTTCACCCATGCGCCAAGCCCGCTCGCATCAGTTCGACCCTT
>REDP01000325.1 GCA_007693455.1 Planctomycetota bacterium
CATTCCGCCCATCGTGCGTTGGTTGGCTGCGCCCAGGGCATGCCGTGACCACTCAGCGTGGTTTCCCGCCTGTTCCTTTATAAGGGTTTAGGGCGTGGCGGGGCGTTCGTGGACTTGTAGGTAGGTGCAGGTTTCCACTGCTAGCTCGGAGCTGGTGAGGACCTGTTCCAGGCACTGGCTGAGTGCACGTTGGCGTTGCAGCTCGCTTTCCAGGGCTTGGCTATGGGGGTGTTCGGCGCCAAAGAGGTGACGGCTACTGTCCAATTGCGAACGCACTACGGCTAGTTGTTCGTTCATGAGGGCGGTGAAGGCTGTCTGGGCTTGGCTGCGGTAGGTGGATTGCAGGTTGCTGAGGCGTTGCTTGATGACGGGTTGCAAGGCTCGTATGGATGCCTGCCAAGCCTGTACTCCCGCTGCTTTGCCGCTGGTGAGGGCTTGCATCCAGAGGCCGCGACTGACTGAAGTGCTCAAGGGACGGTCGCCACGACGGTCGTCAAAACCTGGGCGGATCATCTCCAGGCGCTGCGCATGTTCTTCCCATTGGCCATCACTGCGCAGCGCAAGGAGGTCAGGGCTTGCGGGAAGAATGGAGAGGAGTCGACGTAGACTTTCCAAGGGGACGTCAGCTTCCTGAAGGGGCACAAGGTTGAGATGGAGGCGCAAGGAGAGGCGTACGCCATCCCAACGACCACCCTCGCTCACCAGGCGTTTCCAGGCACTGGCCCGGCACCACCAAGCGGCTGCGGCGTCATCAAGCAAGGCGTCGATGAGAAGATGGCCGCGGGCAAAAAAAGCCCATTCGGGATGGCGGAGGGCTTGTTGCCGCTGAAAGGTGCCGGTGGTGGCATCATTGGCACTGCGTGCGCGCAAGTGTACCTTGCCGCTGACATCGTCGTCAAAACGCGCATGGCCGCCCATGCCGCGTAGCCAATGACATAAGGCTCCATGCGGGGGGTTGAGGCTGCGCAGGGTGGTGGCTAGGGCGTGGGCGCGTTGAAAATCGGCGCTGCTGGGGGCAAAGGCATCATCATCATCGTCGTGCAGGCGTTCGCGACGTTGTTGCAGTGCCTGAGCCAAGTCGGGACCGCTCTGGCGCAGGGCTTGCGCGCCGCCGCTTAAGGCGCTGTGCAGGGCCTCGCCTTCGAAGCGATCGCTCATGTATTCCAGACCAGAGGCCGAGGCGGTAAATACACCTACTGCCTCATCCACCAACTCGGCCCAGGCACCATCAATGGCGTCGGCGTCACCGCAGGCGCAGACTAAACTCATCACTTCACCGTCTCGGCCCAGACGGTCAACCCGGCCAATGCGCTGTTCCAGGGCCGCTAAGGACCAGGGCACGTCATGATGCACCACCAGGGAGACAAATTGGAAGTTGCGTCCTTCGCCACCCAAAGGATCGCAGACCATCAGCCAGCAATCATCGCGATCACGGAAGGCGCTGGCGCAGCTCTCTCGTTCTTCGGGATCTTGGTGGGCGCCAAAGTCGGTGATGTGTTCGGGTCCAAAGCAGCTCCCCAGGTAATCGCGTAAGAGGGGTACGGCTAGGGCATGACTGGTAAACAGCAGCACCTTTTCTTGCGGATGTTCCTGCCAAAAAGCACGCAGTGATTCCACTAAGGCTTGGTCGCGTTGGGGGATGTGTTTGCCCCATTGCTGGCAGGCTTGGCGTAGCTCGGCCAGGGCAGTGGCCTCATCGGGATGCAGGTGACTGGCGGCGGAAATGGCGATATGGGTCGAGCGTTCGGCATCGCTGCCATCGTCGCGCAGGACACTGGCCAGGGATTCGTTACCCTGGGCCCGTTGCCGATATTCGGCAAACTCCTCGGGTTCGGCTACTACGGCTTGGCGCATGGCCAAGAGGCGATCCAGCAGATGGGGGTGCGTCCAGGTGGCCTGTTCGAGTTGTAGCAACCAGGCCAACAGGCGGGGAGGCGGTGACTGCGCATGGGTGGTGAGGAGAAGCTGGCGATAGGCGGCCAGGGCTTGGCGCACGCTGCGTTCGGGCGCATCGGCTTGGTAGTGGCACCAAGTTCGCACCCGCTCTCCCAGGGAGAGCGTGGGCAGGCCAGCCTCCTCGGCCCAGCGTTGCAGCTGGGCTCGACGATGGCGAATCATGCGCGGATGCTGGGGATGGGTCTCACGCAGGTGCACTGCCGCTGCGTGCTGGTCACCGCGTTGCAGAAAGTCCTGCAAGACGGCGTCTTCGGGAATGATTGCCTGCGCTTGCATGGCTGTGGCCTTGCCCTGGCTGCAGGCGCGAATCAGTTGCGCAATCCCCCGCGAGCGATCGCGCATGGCGCGTAGTGCTTGGTAGTCGTCACGCTGCCAGGTATGGGGTTGCAGGAGGTGAAATAAGGCCAAGGCAGCATCGTCGTCATCGGGCGGTGGCGTGGCCGAGAGCAGTAGCACCGATGGCGCGCGGGCACTCACGGTTTTCAGGCGTTTATACAATACACCGTCGGCATCCATGCGATGGCATTCATCAACAATCAGTAAGTCCCAGCTGCTGGTGGCAAATTGCAGGGCATCACGGTTGCCCAGATGTTCGAGGGCTTGGTGCGAACAAATGCACCACTGTTCTTGCCAGGGATTGGTGACCGAACGAATGCGTTCGCTATCGAGCATGGTAAAACGTCGGCCGCCAAATTTAACAAAAAGCTCTAAAAACCATTGATCCATCAAGGCCCCAGGGCAGGCCACCAACACGCGCATGGCTGGATTCAGCGCCAATAAGGACTGCATGATCAGGCCCGCTTCAATGGTTTTGCCCAAGCCCACTTCATCAGCCAGCAAAAAGCGCACATGGGCGTCGCGCAGGACGCGCTCGGCGGTCATCACCTGATGGGGAAGGAGATCAATGCGCGCCCCAGGTAGGCCAAGAATGCCGCGGCAGTGCTGCCAGACTGCATCGCCCCAGCGCAAGACATCCTCACGCGCACTGAGGGTGCGCGGGCCCCAGGCTTCGGCTTTGCGCGCCCTGCCGGTGCGAGTGGTGCCCACGCGCAAGTCATGGAAGGCAGCCTGGGCCAATTGTTCTAGGGGATCACGGGGAATGGTGACGGCAGTGATGGCGCTTTCGGCAATGCTATCGGCAGTATCGCTGAGTTGATAGCGTACGATACCATCGCTATGGGCAGCAACGGCGGCTACGGTGCCGCGTTGCCGCTCGGGCCCGTAGGTGATCTGCGTACCCGGAAGGAGAACATAGCGGGTAACCCCATGTGCCTCGGTGGTCATTTCGGCGCCACTGGCAAGAAAGCGAAGAACACACCATCCCGGGCGACTTTCAAGCAGTCGCGCGGGACCTTCTGCGGCAAGATCGGGGACGGCAACGATAATGCCAACGGGGAGTTGCGTGCTCATGAATCACTTTCGAGGGGTTTGAGGAGTGCTGCAATATCATCATCGCTGAGGGTGGCCAATGCTTGGCCGTCATCGCCGTACAGCCCACTGGCAAGGGAGCGTTTCTTATCTTGGAGTTCTACGACTCGTTCTTCGACACTGCCGCGAATAATCAGGCGATGGACAAAGACGGGGTCAGTTTGTCCCATGCGATGGGCGCGATCAATGGCTTGCTGCTCAATGGCGGGATTCCACCAGGGATCAGTCAGAATAACCGTATCGGCGCGGGTAAGATTGAGGCCGATGCCACCAGCCTTCAAGCTAATGAGGAAGAGGGGGACTTCGCCTTGTTGGAAGCTGTCGATGGCAGCCTGACGATTACGGGTGCGGCCATCCAGGCGTACCATGGGAATGTAGAGATCTTGACAGAGTACGGCAATATGATCCAAAAGGCTGGTGAATTGACTAAAGAGCAAGATACGTCGACCTTCTTCAAGTAAATTAGGTAGGAGTTCTTTGAGGAAATCCAATTTCGCCGATTTACTGCATGCTTGGGCACGTTTGGTCGGAATCAAAGGAGGGTGACAGCAGACCTGGCGCAAACGCAAGAGAGCTTCGAGGAATTCCAAGGTAGAGCGGGCCAGTCCCTTGGCGGCAATGGCGGCACGCACTTGCTCGTCCATGGCTGCACGAATGCTTTCGTAGAGGGTGCTTTGCTCGCGGCCCATTTCCAAGTGATGGACGATGTCGGTACGGGCGGGCAACTCATGCAAAACCAGTTCCTTACTGCGGCGTAAGAGCACTGGCGCAATGCGTCGGGCTAAGGATTGCTGGCGTACCCGATCACCATCTTTTTCGATGGGTTTGCGAATGCTGCGGTCAAATTGAGCCTGAGAGCCTAGTAGTCCAGGTTCAAGCCAATGCATCAACGACCACAACTCACCCAGGTGATTTTCCATGGGTGTACCAGTAAGCGCCAAGCGTTGCCCTGCGCGCAGTTCGCGAATGGCGCGGCCTTGTTGTGAGTTGGGGTTTTTTAACGCCTGGGCTTCATCGCAGACAATGACGCTCCACTCTTGCTGGGCAAAGTGCTTCTGGTCGCGATACAAGGTGGCGTAGGAGGTGATCACTACCTGGAGTTTGGACACGTTGTTCCAGGTAGCGCTACGCTGGGGACCGTGGTGGATATGGGTGCTGAGGTCTGGGGTAAAGCGCTGGCACTCCCGCCGCCAATTGCCCAGGGTACTCACGGGAGCTATTACCAGGGCGGGTTGATGTAAACGACCGCTTTCATGTTCTATCTGCAGATGGGCCAGGGTTTGCACCGTTTTGCCCAAACCCATGTCATCGGCCAAAAGCCCTCCCAGCCCCAATCGACGTAGGGTTTGTAGCCAACGCACGCCGTCCCATTGATAGGGCCGTAAATCTGCCTGAAGGCCTTGCGGTGGGCTTACCGCATCGTGGCCACGGTTGGCAAGTTGCCGCAATTCGTGGTGCAATGTCTGAAAACGGTGGTTATTAAATGAGCCGCCCGATAGGCGCGCTACGGCATCGGCAGCATCAAAATCCCATACCGATAGGCGCAGGCCGCGTTGGTCTCGGGTAAATAATTCGAGAAGGGTTTGGTAGAGATCAATCACCTGATCCAGGGGCAGTGACAGGAGTCGATCGTCATCAATCCCCAGCAGTACGCGCTGTTCGTTGCGATCGCCGTGGCGCGGCAGGTGACGAATGCTATCTTCATCAAGCTCGACTAATTGCCGTAAAAGGGGAAGGGCGTCAATGCGTTCATCGCCTACGGTGATTCCCAGGGCAAGATCAAACCAGCCAGACTCACTCTCCTCGCCATCCTCCACTACGGCCTGCCATGTTTCTGCACGCAGTACCGTCGGTTCGTGGAGTTGGCCGTGGTGATCAATTTGCTTCCATCCAGCGGCACGGAGTCGGGTGAGTATTTCATGGGGCAGGGGGAAGCTGCCATGGCGATCACTTTTTGGCTCCCGCGAACGCGGATTAAGATCTCCTATATAGAGAAAAGCACTGTGCTCATCCTTAAGACGGGCATCATCAGTATTGGCATGGGTAAATCGAATATCCCAATGGCTTCGGATTAAACCAAGGCTGCTGAGCTGATTGCGGAGCTCCTGCTCGTAGCAGAGATCACGACTGCGGAACATCCCGTCGCGGTCGCGATAGGTGGCCGGACTGCGATCTTGTAATGGGAGGATTACATCGCCATATCCCACCAGGGGCAGCAAGGCTTGGCCAGGACGCTGCCAATTACTATTCCAGGAATTGGCATTGAGCGTAACCGTTCCATCGATGCAAAAAAAGACCGCTTGTGCACTAGTCGTATCATTGTCTTCCTCATCGCCTTCGCACAATGCATTGAGCTCTGGTGGAGGATCGGCCAGCTGTGGCATCAGCGGCTTGAGAAGTTGATGGGTTGCCTGCACATCACGAGTGGCCAAGCCTGGAGCGCGGTGAAGGATGTCGATGGCTCGTTCATCTACCCCAGACAGAGGCCCAATGAGCCCCTTATTAAGATCAATATACAGGGCTGGTTTGCTAAGGATCACCAGGCCCTCAGCAACCTCGGCATGGAGATACCAAAGGTTATCATCACAGTCAGGCGTGTACCCATAACTGCGCTTGGGTGCGATGCGTTCGCGTAATTCGTCGCCGCGGCGCCAGGAGCAGCGCAGTGCACGTTCATTACCGATGGAAAAGATTTTCCCCCGTTCCATCCGAGCCCGACCCGTGCCTACCATTTCTAAAAGCATGTCCCCGCTACCAGCCTTGCGGCAGAGAGTGTGGACGGTGGGCGTGCTATGGAAGTGCATACTATAACTGTTGCTTAACGCCCGAAGATTACGGGCCAAGCGCTCGTCGATGTCGAGAAAGGCATTGCGCAGACTATCGGGTGGACTGCATGGATCGACAATGGCACGTTCAGAACCCCATGAGCCATTTTTGAGCCACTGGGCTGCACCAATCCGCACCGCAAGGTCGACTCCCCATGCACAGGCAGGGCTAATGAGAATGGCATAGATAACTGCTTGATCGCCAGGTCGCGGGCTACGCCGGGGAACCCCCACCACGGTGCTTGCGACCTGCTGCAGCCAGCTGCCATAGGCTGGAAGGGGTTCATCCTCCCAGCGAATCTGCTGACGTATATCCTCGCCATGATCGCGGTCTTGGTCGCTGCCTGCATCTACCGCGGGTGCTGTTTGCTTGGCCATGGGCCTGACTGTGCTCTCACAGTACTGCATGGCAAGGGAGGTACTTGCCTGACTAGCGCCGAGGACGAGCTGCATCCCCGATTAAGCACAGCAAGCGGCGTGATTGGCGCCATTCAAAAAAACCAGACCATGTGGATTTGGAATGGCCCTCCAATACCACGCCTTGACTCCGTGAGGGCGCATGGATCCCTGGTATACGGTGTGTAGAGAAGGGCTCTCACCAAGCCACAAAGACACGGAGGAGGTGTCGGGGACTTTGTATCGCCTCCGTGAGAAGTCTCTCATCGCTGGTGTACCAGGTAGAAGAAGTACTCTCGCCAAGTTACAAAGACACGGAGGGAAAGCCAGGGAGAGCCTGTTCCCGGAGATATTTCGTAGT
>REDP01000222.1 GCA_007693455.1 Planctomycetota bacterium
ACGCGAGTGCCACGACCCCACCGCGCGCCGCGAGCGCCTTCTGCCCCGCCCGGAGGTTGGCAGGATGGACAATTCCATAGGATTGACGTCAGTGAGGCCCATTGGAATGAATCCCTGCCTGAGGGTGCTGTAAGTTGGTGGCGTCAACAACGACCAGATCTTCAAGAGCAACGTGGCCCTCGTCTCCTTGATAGTGATACTCTCTATGGTATCTTTACCGATTGTGCACAAAGCCGTGAGCGACCTCGACAATGTATGGCGTGGCTTTTGGCGTGGCTACTCATTCGGCAACGCTACCTACGTTATCACGATATTATTAATGAGGGTGATGACGCTTTTCTCATCTTTCAACGCCGAGGCAGTGGCCAGCCCCTGCAACGCATACGCGACCCATTGTTACACGATGAAGAACACACACTCTTGCAACAACAAATAGAAGATCTTTTTACCCATGGCGGTGAAGTGATAGATGATCAACATCCATCACCGTAAAAATTCATAACATACATTGAGTAATTATTGTTAGTATAGGATCAACGTAGAGGTCGATCCTGACGAGCTGAAGATCGTAAAATATTATGCCGCTGTTGTTGATGTTGCCGCTGACGTTGGTCCACACTCCCGTGACTAATTCCCTGGCGCATTTGCCCACTACTCATCTCTATACCGTAGACTAAGGGACTCATCCCGCTTACCGATTCCTTGGCAGGCAGGAGGGGCATATGGCCGCGATCGTGAAAGCGATTACCTACAAAATTGGGCTGATATCGTGGTGGTCGAAATGCATTGCCACGTAAATCATCAAGCCGTATCTGTTCTAGCTGCTGATATTCGCTGATCGTAGTAAAGGAAGGATCACTATCGACATCGCCTAGTCGTCGCGTATCGAGTACTCGCCGCTGGGCAAGATCACCTCGCATACCCTTCCCCTGCATAAGTGCATTTTCGTTGGGGTTGGCATTTCCTTGCTCAAGGAGATAGCGAGATTCTTCGATATTATTACGGATTGCTCCAAGATCTCCTGAATAGCCATCATCCGCCCCACTGGCTATAAGTTCATCCAATCGGCCTAGTGATTGATCAACCTCGCTGAGCCCTGCATGGGCATCTGATTCTACGAGGCTGGTTACGGCATTATCGGCAGTTACAGTTGCTACATCACTGGCTAAGCCACCGGGATCGGTTAAAGCTCGCACTAATAAAGGCAAGCACCCGCTCAGTAGTGGGCTCAGTAGTACCAAGCAAGCGCAGAGCACAAGATCTCGCAACATAGTTGTTCAAGGATACACGCTCATAGCTTGAGCCAAGCTATGATCCATCGCTATGCGCAGGGCGAGTCAAAGCTCACCTTGGGTAAGGAATTTCCGCTTCGCGGTGCATGCTTTTAACGCAAAAAGCGCCCTATTCAGGTCGTTTTTGCAGGCCGATCAGGAGATCGGCGATCCCGGGGGCGAGCTTTGAGCCGCTCTGGCCTCGTGGGCAGGCAGCGATAACGCTCGTACGGCCCAGATCCTCATGACTTGCGCAACGGGCTCTGCACCCACCATAGCGGCCTTTCATCGACACTTCGTTCTCGCCACGCCAGGATACACCGCCATGAGTGATCAACGCCCTGAATTACGCACCACCTGGAATGCCGCCGAAATAGAAGATCGTGTCTATCAGCGCTGGGAAGATGCGGGCTGCTTCCGCGCTGGTGCTGGTGCGCAGGAAGGTGCCGACACCTACACCATCGCCATCCCACCGCCGAATGTGACGGGTGTACTGCACATGGGCCATGCCCTCAATAACACCCTCCAGGATACCTTGGTGCGCTGGCAGCGGATGCAGGGCCGCGATGTCCTGTGGCAACCGGGCTGCGATCACGCTGGCATTGCCACGCAGGCAGTGGTGGCAAAGGATCTCAGTGCCCAGGGGATCAGCCCTGAAACACTCGACCGACAAACCTTTCTTGATCACATTTGGCGCTGGAAAGAGCAGTATGGCGGCAGCATCATTGGCCAACTGAAAAAGCTTGGCTCATCCTGTGACTGGTCGCGGGAACGCTTTACCATGGATGAGGGGCTCTCGCAGGCAGTGCGCGAGAACTTTGTGCGCCTCTACGAGCAAGGCCTCATCTACCAGGGCACACGCATGGTGAACTGGGACCCCGTCTTACAAACCGCCCTCAGTGATGACGAGGTGGAAGCCATTGAGTGCGATGGCGCCATGTGGCGTCTGCGCTATGCCTTAAGCGACGGCAGTGGGCATATTGATGTGGAGACAACCCGACCCGAAACATTCTTTGCCGATACAGCCGTTGCCGTCCACCCCGATGACCCCCGCTACCAGAGCGCCATCGGCAAAACCGTTACCTTGCCCATTGTGGGCCGTGCCATTCCAGTAATCGCAGACCTCCACGCCAACCCTGAAAAAGGAACTGGTGCGGTAAAAATCACCCCCTTCCATGACCCCAACGACTATGAAGTTGGCCTGCGCCATGACTTACCCATGCCGCAATGCATAGGCTTCGATGGCATTATGACGGAGGAAGCGGGACAATTTGCTGGACAAGATCGCTTCACTTGCCGCACCCAGGTCTTGGCTGAATTGGAAACACTGGGTGTTCTGCAGGGCAAAACTGCCATTCGCCATGCCGTTGGTCACGGCGATCGCTCGCACGTTCCCGTAGAGCCCATGGTTACCAAACAGTGGTTTGTCAGCATGAAGCCGCTAGCCGAACGCGCCCTACGCGAAACCAATGAAGGCCGCGTCTCCTTCCATCCCCAACGTTGGACCAAGGTCTATAGCCGCTGGCTGGAAGAAGTGCGCGATTGGTGCATTTCTCGGCAAATTATTTGGGGCCATCGTATTCCCGCCTGGCATTGCGCCGACTGTGGCGGCATCACCGTTGATCGCAGTGATCCTCAGGGGTGCCAGCACTGCGGCAGTAAGGCCATCAGCCAAGATCCCGACGTCCTGGACACCTGGTTCTCATCGGCCCTTTGGCCTTTTTCCACCCTGGGATGGCCAGACACCACGCCTGAGCTGTCTCGCTATTACCCAACCAATACCTTAGTGACCGACCGTGGTATTATCTACTTCTGGGTTGCACGTATGGTGATGATGGGCTTGTTTACTTGCGACCAACGTCCCTTCGATGACGTTTATATCCACGGCACCGTATTGGATGAACGCGGCGCAAAGATGTCCAAGTCTAAAGGTAATGGCATTGATCCCCTAATCATGATCTCCGGCGGCACCCAGCATTACCTGGGCACGGACTACGAATGCCCGGGATATGGCGCTGATGCGGTACGCTTTACCCTTCTGGAGATGACCACCGAAGGACAGGATCTCAAACTGGCGCCCAGTCGTTTTGAAGCGGGTCGCAACTTTGCCAACAAGGTATATAATGCTGGTCGTTTCCTGCTCATGAATCTGGCTGAGCGTCGTCTTGAGGGGCTCCCCACTGCCCAGGACCTACACGCCCAGGACTTGGGTTTTGCCGAACGCTGGCTGCTCGACCGTCTCAATAATGCCATAGATCACTGTAGTCAGGCCCTGGAACGATTCCGCTTCTCCGAATACGTGGGCCACGCCTACCACTTCTTCCGCGATGATCTCTGCGACTGGTACCTGGAATGGGCCAAGCGACAGTTCCGCCATGGCAGTAGCCAAGAGGCCTCCATGGCTGCTGCTGTGCTGGCCTATGCCTTTGATCGTGTTCTACGCTTACTCCATCCAGGTATGCCCTTTATTAGCGAATATCTCTGGCAAGAACTCCAGCCCTTGGTGGGTGGCACAGCATGGGGGGATGCGCACCTCATGCTGGAAGCCTGGCCCTGTCGCGAAGCTCTGCTGGAGAGTCCAGGCAGTGCCGAGAGCATGGATCGCCTACAGCTTCTCGTCGCAGCCATTCGCAATATCCGCAATAGCCAAGGCCTTGGCGATGGGGTCGCCCTTGATGCCACCCTGGTGCCGAGCAGTGCTGCAGATGCCGCCACCATTCGCCAACAGGAGGCCTTTATCTGTGACCGTGGCCACCTCAACACATTGACCGTAGACCATCAAGCTAGCCGCCCTGCCACCGCAGTATCAGAAGTCGTGGGCGACATTGCCATACATGTGCCATTGGCCGGGGTCGTTGACCAACAAGCCTACCTCAGCAATCTGGGCAAGCAACTCGCCGCCAAAGAAAAAAGTGCTGCAGGCAAACGTCAGCGCTTGGCCAATCCTGGCTATGTCAACAAAGCACCGGCCGACAAAGTTCAGGAAACCCGAGATCTACTCGCCCAGGATGAAGCGGAGATTCACAGGCTCCAGGCAACGATTGATGAATTTTCGCCGCCTAAAAGTTGATGCACCCAGGACCCCATACCACCACCTCATCGAGATGAGGGCTCTGACCACAGGAGTGGCCACTCGTCCTGTTCAGGAAGACGTATCTTTCTTGTCTATGGGTACGGCAAACAACTCCACCTTATGGCATGCAATACGGTAGCCATGCTGCGCCGCAAACTTATCAAGCAGGGCATCAAGCGCCTCATCCGTGAACTCAATAATATTACCATTTTCCACATCAATAAGATGGTGATGATGGCCCTTGCCGAGCAATACTTCATAGCAGGCGCTATCCCCTTGAAACACACGCTTGGATACCAAGCTGGCCTCAACCAAGAGATGCAGGGTGCGGTAGACAGTTGGGGCCGAAACCGAAGGATCGACCTCTCGAGCTTCAGCTAATAGTTCTTCCGCAGTCAAATGGCGATCGGTCCCCACCAAGGCCTCAATAATTGCTTGACGCTGATTGGTCCAACGCACACCACGTTTGCGCAGGGCCTGCTCAATGGTGCGCGCCTTGGTCTGTGGGGTCATTGAGCTGTCAGGTGCTTCCATAGATTTCACCTACCCTTCGTGAAGAATGGTACTATGCCAGAATTCTTATGGAGAGCAACCGTGATCCCCCTGCAATTGGATTGCAAACAGCGCGGGGCCCACCCCCTTGAGTAGGTGAACTAGCATCTGTGTTTGGCCATTGGCCATTAAAACCGTAGGGATGCAAGTACCCTTGCATCCCTACGATCATTGCAGCACAAGAGTGGCCTCAAGAGATCGCTTAGAGATTTGCCTCTATTTCATCGAACATCAGAATCTGACCTTCAACATAAATGAACTGCTTCAGCTCTTGCTCAGAACGGCCAGTGGAGCTAAACAGCCTCCCCAGGAAGGGGATGTGACTCAAGAAGGGCACTCCCGAATGGGCGCGAGCACGACTGGTGCGATTCATACCTGCAACCAGCAGTGATCCGCCATCGGGGATGGTTGCGGAAGTTCGCACGGTCTGATATTCAATCTCAGGAATCAGCAAGGGCAGATCAGTTCCCAGCAAAGCGTTAAAAGCAACGCCACCACCTTCTTCCTGCTCAATATTCCCAGCAACAAAGTCACCGCGCGGCTCACTAGCACCATAGCGGCGCCATGCAGCCACTTCGGTATGGCTGGGGCGCAGGGTTAAGGTGATGTAGCGACGGTCTGCCGAAGCAATGGCTTCCACATCCAAAACGGTGCCATAGCTCAGAATGCTAATCTCAGGCTCATACTGCCCAGCTACTACGGAGTAATCCGCAATATAGGACTGCTGGTTCATACGTACAATATGGGCGCGCTGACCACTAAACAGGGTGAGGTCAGGCTGCACAAGGACATTGCCGCGACGGCTTTTTTCCACAGCCTCAATTAACATACGGCCGAGGAAGCCGTGCTGGTCGCGGAACATCTGTAGGTTTGCGGTAAGCCCACCAAGATCGCCCTCACCCAGTGCTGGGCGCACACTTGAAGAGTAATCCCCTAAGGGCGTACGCACGCGGCCAGCACCAACCGCGGCATTATCTTGATTGTAGTAGCCACCGAAGAGGAAGGGCAGGCCATTGGCGCCGAGGGGCGCAAAGGCAGTGGGACTGCCATCGACAGTGCCCACAACATTATCACCGGTCACTTGTGGGCCAGAAAAGTCCGTCCAGTTGACCCGAATCTCTTCGAGCATGCTGTTTTCAACCAGCAGAAAACGGACTTTCACATTGATCTGCAAGCCGCGCTGACGACGGAGCTGGGAGAGGAGGTCTTCCACTTGGCGATGAATCTCTGGGGTTTGGCTTATCACCATGGAACCACCATATTCATCAATACCTACACCAGCTTCCATCCACGAATCTGGCGCAACCACCATCTGGATAATATCCATAAGTTCACCAATGTCTGGTGGATCGGTGTCCTCGATTTCAGGGATCAATTGGGCACCCGTACCGCCAGGCTCGGGGATAGTTAATTCGGGGCCAGGGAATTGGGTGATACCGATGGTCAAATCGCGGATGTCATAGATCCGCATTTCAATGTTACCGCGCAAGCCCTCTTCGGTGGAGATATAGATAGCCTCATCTTGCAAGGAGTAGCGAAGTCCAGTGAGCTCCATAATAAAGTCTAAGGCGTTTTCGAGACGGATCTCAGATACCTGAAGATTAATCGGCGGCACCATGCCGGACACCACCACCTCTGGATCAAGGACAAAGTTGACGCCAGTGTTTACGCGCAAGAAGTTCACCACGTCCTGAATGTCATTGTCATGGAACTCCAAGGTGAGCTGCTGATCAAGATTGCGGCGGATTTCCTGGCGCCAAGACTCATCGCTATCGCTATCGAGACCGCGCGTTGGCGGACGACGGCGGCGATCAATTTCATCCCAATCATCGGGGTAGACAACCAACTCCAGTTGCGGCAACAGCGATTCCTGAAGTTCGCGGGAGAGCATACGGTGCTCTTCATCCCAGCGGTCAGCTGTCACCTGACGCAGATAGGCATGGCGCTCACGGCGCGCGGTTACCAGCAGGGCGCTAGCACGACCTTCGGCAGGGTGAATCTTGAGGATCTGTTCGCAAATAAGGATGCATTCGTCAAAATCGCGGCGCTCGCGAGCCTGCAGGGCGCGACGCAGGAGCATGTCGATGCGTTCGCGTTCAAGGCGAAGCTCATATTCGCGGAGTTGGCGGGCCCGCTCTGCGGAAAGACGACTTGCACTACTAGCGTCCTGTAACTCTTGCTGAGCGCGGCGCTCGCGGGTAATCTGCAAAAGCGATTCCACTTCGCGCATCTTGGGCTCGCGCTTGGGATCGGCAAAGGGGAGACTTTCCAGGCGCGTTGCGGCCATGTCGAAGGCTTGTTCGGCCTGACGGAAACTGCCCTCTTCAAGAAGGCGGGTACCGCGCTCTACCTGCTGTTCAATTTCCGCCCATAAACGTTGCTGCTCGACTTGCATACCATCAGCAAGCTGATCGATATAAGTGGAGCGACTGTCGCGACTGGTTCCCTGAAGGGTTTCCGCGTCTCGCAGGGCTCTACGGTACTGCTGGTTGTTAGGAAAGTAATCCACAGCAATCTTAAGCTGATCAATTGCCTCCACCAAACGACCTTCCTGCATAAAGCGACGGCCAAGATCGTAATGGTAATCGGCCGCTGCCTGGCGGCCCTGCGCCAACATTTCCAACTCCTGCGCATACTCCGCAAGTAAGTCTTGGGCACGTTGCTCTATATCATCCTCTGCAGTAGCGTCTTCTGCTTCTGCGGCGCCTTCCTGCGTTGCGTCTTCAGCACCGTCAATGGCCTCTTCGTTGAGCTCAGACTCTGCTGCCGCAGTATTATCCTCGGCATCTGAGTCTATTTGCTCATGATCATTTGCCGGTGGGCTAACGTTATCGTCATCAGCCATCAATGGGGATGCAATTAACCCGAGAGCAAGCAGGCTGACTGGCAGACTGCGGGTCAACACACGGATCTTGGTCCGACTAGTCACAGATAGGCCTCCTCTTCGTCATAGAGGATAATGTCGACTGATACCAAAAGGAACAGTCGCGTGTTTTCCTGGAACCGCCCACGCTTACCGAACAAACGCCCGATAAAGGGAACATGGCCCACTACGGGGACCGTGCTGTAGGCATGCTGATCGACTGCCTCACTAAATCCACCCACAAGAATGCTACCGCCGTCAGGGATCATCACACGGGTGCCAGCAGTATGGGTGCGCAAATTGGGCAGCTCTAGGGGAAAAGAGAGCACAGCAAAGGTATCACCAATGGTGGTGATCACCGAAAATCGTTCGACCGTAAAACTCAGCGAGGTATGGAGTGGGCGTAAATCCATGGTAACGTACTTACGGTCTGCTGATACATAGGGCCGAACATCAAGCACGCTACCCACCGGCGCTGTTCCCAGCACTGGCTCAACCACCCCATTGCCATCTCCGCCGGTCTCAACATTGTAATCGGTAATATAAGAAACCTGGCTCAAAAACAGGGCGTGGGCCCGCTGGCCGTGCATCGTAGTCAAATCAATCCCGCTCACCGAACGCCCACGTTCATTTTGACGGGTAGCGGTAAATATGGCTGAAAGCTGAGTGCTTCCCAGCAATGCGGCATGGAGCTGCAGACCGCTAGAGGCAGCCTCCTGAGACATACTCAAAGCGGTTCCAGGCAAACGGTTGATAATGCCAGCGGCAGCCGATCCGGTTGAGTAATTGCGACGGATGCCAGCGGTTCCCGAGCTAAACGGGCGCAACATGGCGCCATCTCCACCACTACGCCAATTAACCCCAATCTCCTCAACCATGGTATCGCGAATCTCCAGCCAACGCATACGTGTATGCACCATGGTACGATTCACCGCCATTTGCGAGCGCAAGAACTCCTGCACCATAGTATGCAGGGCAGGGGGAGCAGTGATCAGTAACTGGGTGCGGTTACGCACTTCCATGTTCACATCAGGGTCATCCCAGGCCTGGGGTGAGACGGCCTCACGGATAAGATCCATAAGGTCTTCGGGCATGAGACCATCACCATCATCCACTCCCGCCCCACGAAAGAGGTCAAAACCGCCCGTTCCACCACCGCCGCCACCTGCTGCCCCTGCTGTAGCCATGCGATTACCAGCCACTCGCGGGCCAGGCATATCAGGGGGGGCAAAAAGCGCCTCGGTGATGTCGTAGATACGCAGCTCAGTATCATCTTCGCGGCCATCGCCGATAAACACCGCGCCACCGCGCAAGATCCAGCGGGTTCCCATTGCCCGGCACACCCAGTTGAAAAGATTTTCAACTCGCATATTGCTGACCTGAAGGCTGACTGGTGCATGCGCTGCAAGGCGTAGATCACTGGCTATGACCACGTTGATGCCGGCTCGATTCGCGACAAACTCCACCACCTCAATGGGATCAACATCAGAGAACTCCACGGAAAGGCGCTGCGCCATGCGGTCCAACAGGCGCTCCTGCCATTCAGGCACCTCCTGGGCATCCATGGCAACCGTTGACGTGCGCTCCTGGCGCCGCCGCCAATCGTCCGGAAACAAAGGCCGCCCATCAAATCCCTCGGGAATCATTGCGCGATGAATGCGTTCATGTAACTCCTGGCGCACTGCTCGCTCACGTTCGGCAAGACTCAACTTTCGCTGCTCAAAGACGCGTTCGACCAGACGCTGAAAAAGGGCCTCGGCAGAGGCTGCATCGGGATAATCCGAGACCAACTGACGCGCCTGCGCCAAAGCAAGCTCATAATGTCCGCGTTGCTGGACTGCGACAATGCGACGCAAGCGCTCCTGATACACCGAGCGCTCCTCAGCCACAACCTGCTCTCGCTGACGCAAAGCCTGATCCAATGCATCCTGACGTTTTTGGCGCGCGCCATGCTCGTCACTATGTTCACGCTGGGACATGGTCTCGGCCAGCAGTGCCTCGATGTGTTCAAGGTATTCTTGGCCCTGCTGCCAGGGGAAGCGCTCCATGTGGCTGCGAGCGGCACCCAATAAGGTCTCGGCCTGATCATAGTCTTCCTGACGCAATGCCGCCTCAGCGCGACTCAGGAGAACGCGCACTTCCACGTGAGCCAAATCGACAACCGCCTGATCTTCAACCCGCGCTTCTGATTCGCCTTCTAGACCAGATCGAATACCCTTGATACGCTGCAAAAGGTGCGCTACGGCCACATTGTTTGGCTGCCGCTGTTGTGCACGCTCGAGAAGATCTTGCGCCTGCGCATGATCCCCTGCAGCCATAAGGCGGCGAGCCTCTTCAATCTTAACGAATACCTTTTCTGCCTGTGCAGCTGGCAGATCCTGCACTATTGATGGCACACCATCATCGGCATCGACCAGTGGAACAGCCCATAAAAGACTGGCTGCCACCACTGTGCCGATGATCCTTCGCGGCCAATGGGCCACGTTCTTACTGTTGCTTTTCAAGCTCATCGATATCCAAAATGGTGACCGTCAAAAGATACATGAGGTGACGGTTTTCATCATAGACACCAGTTCGGCTAAAGAGTCGACCCAAGAAGGGGATGTGACTTAAAAAGGGAATGCCCGCTCGGGTACGCTGACGCAAGCCACGAGTATAGCCACCCAACATCAAAGAGCCCTTATCAGGCAACATCACCGTAGTACGCACCGTCTGCACTTCGACATTGGGAAGGTCGATGGGGAATTCCAACGGAACAGTAATAGGCAGCAAGCCATCGCCAATCTCGGTAAGGGTGCGTATGGTTTCCTTGAAGATACCACGTAACTGAACCGAAGATACGCGCATTTCCAAAGTCACATATTTACGATCGGCACTTACCAAGGGCTTGACATCAATAATATCACCGAGATTAAGCACACTAATTTCAGGAGCCAGCAGGCCACCATCACCCGTAGTCTCAACATTGTAATCTGCGATATAGGCAAACTGATTGATAAACTGCGCATTGGCGCGCTGACCGTTAAACGCGGTCAACTCTGGTGCATTGAGCACCGTTTGATCCATCTCTTGGTGCAGTGCCTCTAGCACCACATTGAGCTGCGGCGCATTAAAAGTGTTACTGAGATTAAAAGCACCCTCCATACGCATACCGCTGTCCTGAGTGTTAAACATCCCTTCCACACGGTTGCTTGGCAAGCGGTTATCGCTGCTCATTGCGCTGGACCAAGTGCCCCCACTGCGCCGGAAGCCGCTAGTGGTAGTCCCCGCAAGCATGGTGTTGCCAGCATTCGACCAGTTGACTCCGATTTCCTCGGTAAAGGCTCGGGTTACATCCAGTCCGCGAATACGAACATTTACCTGAATGCTCGCCTGGGCACGCAGATTACGCAGAAGCTCGGATACCATATCATGCACTTCTAAGCTTTGATTGATAAACAGGGTGCCACCCTGACGGATATCAATCGCCACTCCAGGGTCGTTCCATGAATCGGGAGCAATTGACTCCTCAATGAGGGCTTGAATCTCACCTATGTCGAGGCCGCCTGCATCATCAAAACCGCCGCCGCCGCCGAAGAGGTCAAAACCACCACCTCCGCCGCCACCGCCGCCGCCGCCGCCGCCGCCAGACCATCCCAGCTCGGGAGCTTCGAAGTCGGTGACAGGGGAGAGCAGATCGTTGACGTTATAAATCCGCAATACATTGTCGCCCTGAGAAATATCATCAGAGATATATACGGCCTGGGAGCGCAGGGTGTACTCCAGGCGGGTAATCTGCGAAATCCAGTTTAACACCGTACGCAGGCGCATGCGCCCTGATAAGGTAATGGGGGGCGGTCCACCACCAGCATAGACACCTGGGGCGATTACAAAGTTCACCCCCGTATGGCGGCGCAGGAATTCCACCGCGTCTTCCAACATGGTATCTTCCCAGACAAACTCGACTTCTTGCTCGAGACGCTCGCGAAGATCCCGTTGCCAGCCTTCCTCAGTGCGCTCACCCACCTCCTCGGGCCTACGGAGGTTAATTTCAAACCAATTCCTGGGGTAGACCATGAGGTCACTTTGGGGAATGAGGTTTTGATGGATATTCTGCTGTAAGCGGGCATGACGCTCTGGCTCTTCGCGGCGAATATACTCATCGAATTGCACATGACTTTGCCGACGAGCATCAAGATAGAGACGCCGCGCGTCTTCGCGGCGACGATCTAACTCATAGGCATTCCACGCTTCAATGGAAGCTCGGCGATAATCTTGACGGGCATAATGGCGGCGCGCACGAGCAAGAATGGCGTCTACTTTGGAGCGCAGGAGCGCCTGCTCGCGCTGCCGCTCTTGCTGGGCCCGTTCGGCGGCATCTTCGCGAGCACGGCGCTGGCGATTCAAATCTTCACGCCGCGCCTCGGCCTGGGCTTCAAAGATCTTCGCCTGGACAACATCAGGCAAATCGCCCCAATCAAAGCGATAGGGGAAGGTTCTGATACCTATCGCGACGCGATCGTAGTAGCGAGCTGCCGCCAAGAAGTCCTGAGCCTGCATGGCTTTGTCACCACGGTCCAGCAATCCCGCCAAGCGCACCGCCTGTTCTTGCACCGCCACTTCACCCATGGTGCCCAGCCAACGCGCCATCATCCGCAGACGATCGGAACGCACAGCGAGTATGCCAAGGATGTCTTCCCGCAACTCTTGGGCACCGCGGTGGGGAGGAAATATCTCCAAGGCTCGCTCGACCATTTCCCTGGCTTCGACAAAGGCGGCTCGCTGAAACAGCGCCCGCGCCTCAAGATAGATATTTTCCGCTTCGGCGATGCGCATGGCACCTTCGATCTCAACAATATCTTGAAGCTGTCGCATCTCCTCTTCAGGATCAGCGACTTCGTGCTCGGCAGGCGCTACAGCCGCATCTTCATCCTGGGACCAGGCATGGGGCAGGGCGAATATGGTCGCCAGCGAAACGATACCGATGATACGCAACGGGGCTGGAATCATTACCGATCCTCGATTCATGGGGCCCAAGGTGCTTGTCCGAGAAAAAGACGATGCACCAGAGAAGGTGGTATGCTGGACCCAGAAGGATAAAAGAAAACCACCTGATAGGGGTTTGGACTACCTACCTCATCATACGCTCAACAATCGCATCCCAGGTAGGCAATATGACTCAGTCTGCATCATCGCCATTGTCACCCTCTTCCTGCTCGTCTTCCGACGGTGTGCGATCAGAGAAAATACGAATAATGCGATCATTCAAGGCATCTATAACCAGAAACCGACCGTCTGGCAAGGAGATATAAGGCACCTCAATACGCAGGTTGGCTGCTTCGGGGAATCGCTCGATTATAGTGGGATCATCCGGTTCATGGAACTTAGGCTCTGGCAAACGAAGACGAGGCTGACGGAATCCCATGGGGTCTTTCACAAAAAGATCAACCTCGTTGATAGCCCCAGGTTCGTAGTCGGGGTAGTTCGCCATAGCCTGAGCGGGAGGGCGAACAACAATGCGGGACAGCTGAACCAAGGTCATCTGACGCCCAGTGGTAGTATTTTCGATGGTGGCCGTGCGGGCGGTTCGATCAATCCGCTCCGCAACCTCAAGGACTCGCGTGCCCTGGGCAGGGTCGCTGCGGTTGGTGATCACGTAATGGGTTATACGCTCAGCCTCCAAATCAACATCAACCAGCTTGAATGGCGTCGAAAGATCAATGGTAACATTGAGACCACTTTCGGGATCGCGGTAGACATGATCGGCACTGCCAACTGGCCCCTCCATGGCCACATCCATGCGCTGTAAGGGCAGCCAATCTCCACCTACCTGACGAGTAAGGCCGAAGGTAACGCGGGGCTGCTCCCCCTCTTGGAGGGGTGGAGCAATACGCACCAGGGCAAAACGCGTGGTTGAGCTCACCTGTTCACCCACCACTGGCGACCATGGACCCAAATACACCTGTTCTCGCGATGAAAGTTCGCGCCGAGCAATGCTTGCAATGGCTGATCGCGACACCGAACGCATGCGTTCAGCGGTGCTGATAGAGAGGGGGACACCTTGGAAGGCAAGGGTGTCTTGCTCCTCCCATATCTGCGGATCTGGCGGCAATGGCGATTCGCCAGCAAATACCAGCACTTCATTGCCAAGGGTTGGCTTACCCTCTTCTTCGGGGCCCGTTGCCGACGCTATGAGGCGCGCGCGAAACTCGTAACTTTGCCACTCACTCACATCGGTAATCGGCAGCGACTCGCGCACGCGGTCTAAGGTCAAGAATCCCAGGTCGTTGCCAATACCACTGAGAGGCTCCCAGCGCCCACCAGCAGCACGCCGCTCTATTTGGACGCCCAGAACTTGTGCCGTATTGGTATAGGACTCCTGGGGCCGCACCGAACGCGTCACCTGCATGCGCTCCATACCATCACGCAGGCGGGGGTGATTACGATCTCGGCGCGCTTCGGGCAGGGTGAGCGATAGACGCAACGATCCCACTTGATCGCTGACACTCAAACTGGGCTGACGCAACTCAAATCCATACAAATAGGGCGGATAACTCATGAATACCGTTTGCCCGAGACTCCAGATCTCATGCACAAAGGCAACAACGTTGGAACGCGGTAGCTGCTCGGCAACCGCAAAGCGATCGCGAATGAGCTGTGCCGTATCCACAGAAGGACGCAAATTGGGTCGCGCACTCATCCGCGAAGCCTGCTCTATACGTGCAAAGTCAGCTTCAATCTGTGAACCAGGACGCGATGGCTGGGTGTCTTCATCGGCAACGGTAGACCACACCACCGCAATAGATCCGAGAAGAACCAAAGCCACCAAGAGCTTCTCACCATGATTGAGTAAAAATGGGGGCAATTTCACGATGTCTGCTCCTCCTACCTAGTTGGCATCTTGGCCAAGATTGCGGTAATCCATAATAGCCAATTCGACGGTTACACGCAGGGGTACATCAGGAACACTATGCTTTTCTCGGGTTGCAAACTCGCGGCGCTCCCAGCGGCTCCCCAAACGAACAACGATAGGCTGAGTTGAAGCATCAAGCTGACGCATCGCTTCCATCAATGCGGCTGGAGGCCCCTCCAACTCAAGGCGCACCTGACTGGTTCGCGGCGTTGACGCAGGGGAGCCAAGGGTAACCGTCATCTGTCGCAAGGTGACACGCTGCTCGGTTGGAGCGGGAACCTCTTCAAAATGCTCTGCCAAGGGGTTGGCCACTGGGGTCACCCGGACAGCAGCCAATCGACGTGCAAGGTGATCGACGATCCGGAATTGATAGCTTTCGCGATCTCGGCGCGCAGGATCATCAAACTGCTGTTGCTGGCCATCTGCGGTCACCAAAGCCAAGCGCTGACGGATTTCACGGTTGGTCGCATAGAATCTACGAGTCGGCGCTCCCTCTGTCGTGGCCGGCAATTCAAGCACACGTTCTTCCACCAAATGCTCAACCAGGCGTGCAGTCATAGTCTCATAATCGCCATACCAGGTGACCGGATCGGTGCTAGTGGAGACAGGCTCATACAATCCTGAGCTACGCTCTGAGAGCATGGATGCGATTTGCCGTACGCCAGCACGACGCGTCTGCACCTCTTGCTCTAGGGGACGCCGCCAATCCTCACGTACTATATAGTTACTAAATACATCTGCCGCCTCAACGGGATCAATCATTTGATGGGAAATAGGCGTATCTATGGTAGTATCAGCACGCTGACGCAACTGGTCAAGATCGCGCAGGCGATTGTCAAGTTCACGCTTTGCTGCGACAGCAGTCGCAGGCGGTCGCACTCCAGGCGCATCGGAACTGGGCGCAGGCGGCTCTGGCACCAAAAACATTGAGAGAACGACTACCTGCACCAGGAGGACCGCCAAACATACAATCCAAAAGGTATAGGGCTTTATTTGCTTGGCATTCATCATTCGCCTCCCAGCGCATCTAAGCCCTCAATCGGGCCCAGTTCACAACGAAAGACCAACGTGCGCATGGGCACCTGGCGACGCTGTACGCGCTCCTCTTCGGGCGCCGGCTCACCCGTCTCGGTGCGCCGCAAGGGATCCATATAATAGTAATGATCCATCACCTGGCGACTCTGCATGGTTTCCACATTGCGAAACAAACGCGGTAAATCTTCGCCGACAGGAACCGAAGCCGGATCTACCTGGGGATTGGCAACCCGCCACATCTCCTGGGTCACGCGAACATCAGACAGCTTCTGCAGCATGCGCGCATTCATTTCCTGACGCGACACCGTCTCTGGGGTACGATACACCACCTCTACCATACGCGACTGACGCAAGGGGCGAAAGAGATCGGCACCCGACCCCTCCTGACGCGGGATTTGCATGGAGCTAAAGTACACAGGAGCCAAATGTGGCGAACCGCCATCGGCGGCAGCCTCATCACGACCAGCTACTTCAATATCACCGTCTATAAAATCAGCCGCCGCTTGGATCAAGGCGCTCTCAACAGCCGCCAAGGTTCCAACATGGGCTGCATAGTGGGCATACTGCATCGACTCTCGGGTAATATCGGGAATCTGGGCAATAACCTCGCGCACCCCCGCCTCAGCCTCACGATTCTGCTCTACCCCTTGGTGAATGCGGGTTATAAGTTCCCAGTTTTCGTTCAGGCGACCCTGTTCAACGGCATACGATGCATACCACGCCAAGGGAATAATGACGAGGATGGCAATCGCCGCCCAACGCTTGGCCCGCAGCAAACTTTGAATACGCAGGCTGGATGGCAACAGATTGACATCGGCCTTGCCATAACCAACCCCCTGCAGACCCAAGCCAACAGCAGCGCCAAGACTCTGCAAGTCCTCAAGGAAATGATCGCGATCCAAGCCATGATCAATACTGATACGCTCGGTTTCTACCAAGGTAATAATGGCATAACCCAAGCGATCAGCGATGTACTGGGTGAGATTGGGCAGACGGAAGGTATTTCCCGAGACCACCATGCACTCAAAGGTCGTATCTGGGTTTGACGACTTATAAAAACCCAGCGAACGCTGCACATCCGACACCAATTCACCGAGACTGGCTTCAATGACCTTGAAGATCTTATCAGCCTGGCGACTTTCACCGACCTGACACTTCAGCTGCTCGGCCTCCTCAAAGGAGACACGGAATTTCTTCTGGAAGGCCCTGGTAATATCGCTGCCCGACACGCCAAGATTGCGCATCCACATACTGTCACCACGGTAGACTACCAGGTCGGTGTTTTCAGCACCGACATCAAGAATAACGACTGTTTCTTCAGCCCCAAAATCTTGGTCAAACTGGACATAGTTGTAAATCGCTAGACTGGTCACCGAAATGCCAACAAGGTTGAGCCCAACCTGTTTGGACTTACTCACCAAGTCATCAACGATCTCATTACGTACGGCAAAAATGGCCACGTCGTAACTTGATTCATCAATCGACGGGGTCTTATAAAAACCCCACCGGACTTCATCAAAGTTACCGGGTATTTGCTGACGCGCCTCCAATTCCACCATCTTGTCGAGCTTCTTCTCGTTAATCAGGGGTATATTGATGGTACGGGCAAAGATTTGGCGGCCAGAGAGGGCGGTGATAACCGGCGTATTACCGATCTCCTCGCGCCCCACAAGGGACTGGAGCGCGGACACCACAGCGGTATCTCGATCCACACCCTCGCCACTGGGGATGGGTTCAATCGCATACCCCAACACCGTGACGGCATCGGCGGTGCGCGACAACTTGACTGCCTTAATACTGGTGTGCCCGATATCCAGGCCCCACACAACGGGATACGATTCCATGAGGCAACGTCCGTTTGTTCCAGGGTGAAATCACTTGATCAGCCGATGGTTTCGGCAACACGAATCATGCACCACCCTTTGAGCTAGGTCAAAGTGGCAGCATGGCCGACCCACTCTAGTGTGTCACCGGGATGCAAACCGTGCTAGAGAGACGTACAGAGGATGGGGCGACCGTTGAAGCACGAGGGATTGCAATGTCAGCACACCCCGTATCGTTCAATCATCATACAACGATGCTCGAAGCCCTCGAGCATTCACGCCCTTATTAGCCACCCTTATTTGAGACAACCCACTAGGAGCGCTCATGAGCCGCAGCCTGTTTACTTCAGAATCCGTTTCCATGGGGCACCCTGATAAGGTCTGCGATCAGATCTCTGACGCCGTGCTTGACGCACATCTTGCCCAGGACCCCCAGGCCCGCGTGGCCTGCGAAACCTTGGTGACCACTGGCTTGGTAATGCTGGCCGGCGAAATCACCAGCAAGGCAACAGTTGACTATCAAGAGGTTGTACGGCGCACCATTCGAGAAATCGGCTATACTGATGCCGGTATTGGCTTTGAGGCTGATAACTGCTCGGTGCAGGTGGCGCTCCACCAACAAAGCCCCGATATTGCCCAGGGTGTCAACGAAGGCGAAGGGCTCCATAAGGAGCAGGGCGCTGGTGACCAAGGACTAATGTTTGGCTATGCCTGCAATGAAACGTCCAGTTTGATGCCTTTAGCCATTGACCTCAGCCACCGCCTCTTGGCCGAGCTGACCAAACTGCGGCAAAAGGGTCGACTTCCCTACCTGCGGCCTGATGCAAAAAGTCAGGTCACCATTGAATATGACGGCGATAAACCGGTGCGCGTCCACACCGTGGTGATCAGCACCCAGCACACCCCCAAGGCGAAACTGGCAACGATCCGCAAAGACCTCATTGCCATGAGCAAGAAGGTTATCCCCAATAAATTGCTTGATGGAGAAACGATTTTCCACATTAACCCCACGGGGCGCTTTGAGGTTGGCGGGCCGCATGGTGACGCTGGCCTGACTGGCCGTAAAATCATTGTCGATACCTATGGTGGCATGGGGCGGCATGGCGGAGGTGCGTTTTCCGGCAAGGACCCCTCCAAGGTTGACCGTTCTGCCGCCTATGCGGCACGCTGGGTGGCCAAGAATGTGGTTGCGGCCAAACTGGCCAAGCGCTGTGAAATCCAGCTGGCCTATGCCATCGGCGTGGCCCAACCAGTATCCATCAAGATTGACACATTCGGCACAGGTACGGTGAATGAGGAGCAGTTGGCAACAGCCATTCGACAAGTCTTCGATCTGACCCCCAAAGGCATTATAACCAGCCTCAACCTCCTCCGGCCCATCTACCGCCACACTGCCTACCATGGGCATTTTGGCCGCAAGGAATTCCCTTGGGAACAAACCGATCGGGCTGCGGCGCTGGCCAAAGCCGTTGCCAAGGCGCAATGAGTCAGTGCCTGCAAGCCATTATTGTAACCGGACCAACCGCCAGCGGCAAATCGTCGCTGGCGGTGTCGTTAGCCAGCCACCTCAACGCTGAGATCATCAACGGCGATGCCATGGCCGTGTACCAGGGCATGGATATCGGAACCGCCAAGCCCTCTCAACACGAGCGCGCAGGCGTCCCCCATCATCTCCTTGATGTAATCCCCACCAATGATCATTGTAATGTTCAACGCTGGCTTGATCTGGCTGATGCTGCAACCAGGGACATTCATCAACGTGGCAAGGTGCCCATTATCTGCGGCGGCAGCATCCTTTCTATTAAAGCCTACCTCGAAGGCCTTTCCGCAGGACCACCGCGCGACGAAGCATTGCGCGCCCAGCTGGAGGCTCGCTTAGCCCGCGAAGGCAGCGCTGCACTGTTTGAGGAGCTCATGGCGGTTGATCCCGAGTATGCCGCCCAGCGTCACCCCAATGATCACCGTCGCATTATTCGCGCCCTTGAAGTCTGGCACAGCAGCGGCAAGCCCTATAGCGCCTACCACACCACCGATGGACAACGCCGCGCCAATCGTTCATGTCTTTTGTTGGCCATTCATTGGCCACGTGAAATTCTCTATCGGCGTATCAATGCACGCTGCAAGGCAATGTTTGCGGCTGGATTAGTGGAAGAAGTGCGCTCCCTCATGCCGCAGCTCTCTGACGAGGCGGCCCAGGCAGTGGGCTACAAGGAAGTCCTGGCTTATCTACGCGGGGAAACAAGTCTGGATGAAGCCGCCGAGCGCACTCGCCGCGCCAGTCGTCGCCTGGCCAAACATCAGCTCACGTGGCTCAAGCGCTTTCCCGAGATGCACTGGCTCAAGGGCGATGATCCCGAACTGTTGCAGCGAGCAAGCCAACTGGCTCAGAACTTCCTGCAGCCGCCTGCATCCCCATAAGCATTGGCCCTCTGGATGCCAGGACATGTGCAGCGACACAGACTTACGCTGCCCTGGCTTGGGGCTATACCAGGGCGGCTCAAAGCTCACCTTGGGCAAGGAATTCCCGCTTCGCGGTGCATGCTTTTGGCGCATAAAGCGCCCTAGGCAGGGCGTTTTCGCAGGTCGATCAGGAGATCGGCGATCCCGGAGGCACGCTTTGAGCCGCCTTGGGGGCTATACGAGACAAGCTGGACTGTGCCATGCATGCCCTAGAGTCAGTCGCATGGCTTATGCCCTCCACCATCCCCGCCTGCGCCCGATAGTACTGGCAGTGCTCCTGTGTTTTCTTGGCGCAGGCCTAGGCAGCGGCGATGAATCCAGCCACAATGACGGCATTGTGGTTATGGAGTGGAGTGTCCGACAAGATATCCAAGAACTCCTGGATAGATTAGACAGCAGCAGCGATGCAAGCCCCGAGCTCCTCGATGCCACGCAGGCCGTACTAACACGCTACGGCAATCGCCCCTTTCTTCATCTACGCCGCTATCGGCCCGTTGCCGACCTAATCCATGACATCCTGGAAGAACGCGAATTTGATCGCGCCTTTCGTCGTCAATTTGCGACTGTTGCCGAACGCGAATTGGAACAGGCTCTCGGCACATGGGATGAGACGGCGCTCCTGTCGGTGGCGGTAAGCTATCCCCACACCCCCGCCGCTGAGGCGGCGTGGAAGCATCTTGCACAGCGGGCCTGGGATACGGGCCGCCTGGGACTCTTCTTGACCTGGGCCCAACGTGGCGGTGGTGCGGGCAGCGAACAGATTGCTGCCGCCCAGGCGCTCCTGGAAGTTGATCCTATCCCGCATCTTCCCACTGACCTTGCTCCACTGGGGCGTATGTGGGGCCTGAGTATTCCTGTTTTTTCCAGCAGCGATCGCAGCGAGCAGCGTGACGACCGTTTACGCTTGCCCGCCCACTCCATCCCGCCCCAGGCAGGCGATACCATTGATTCCCTGCAATTTTCCCTGCGCTCTGAGGATGGCGTCTTGGCGGTGAGCGATGGACGCCACCTCGCCCTCTTTGACCCCCTTATTGGCAATCTGATTGCTAGTCCCGTACGCCTGGGGCGCCATCACCTCGACCATCAGCCCGCCACTGCTGGCAGTGACCGTTTTATTGCCCTGGGTGTGGATGAACGCCGTCGCTTCCAGGTCACCGCCGTGGCAAGCAACGGCGAACTGGCTTGGCGCAGTCGCCTATCCTACCATATGCACTCGGCATTAATCAGCGACCCCGTGGTCATTGATCATGTGGTTGGACTGGCGGTAAGTGAGCGACAGGGCGATGGTACCCAAATTCGCCTGCTTGGCCTCCACCTGCACGACGGCACGGTTCTCTTTGATCACGCCCTTGGCAAAGACACCCGTGATGTTCGCAACCATTGGGGACGGCGGCGCGGCGACAACAGTCCGCAGCCGCCCTCGCTCACGGCGCACGCGGGAACCTTTGCCATAAGCACCGGGACAGGACTGATCGCAACCCTCGCCGCCGATGGGTCAACTACGGGCATTTGGACCAGCACCACTCGCATCGTCTCTCCCCTTGATGATGGCCCAGGACGCTCGGCAAACCTGCTCTCGGATGGCCGTTATCTGGTCGCCAGCAACCGCCACGATGGAGCCCTGACCATCATCTCCCCTCTGGGGAGCGCATCCACAACGCAGCGCTATACCGGCGATGGGGCCACAGGCGTCCTACTGGCGCTGCGCAATGGCCTTGCCCTCACTAGCGGCCGACGCATCACTCTTATTGATCTCGCCACCCAGGACGTTCGCTGGTCGGTGCCCAGCAATCATGCGGGAAGCGCTCAGGCCTGGGGCCATATTGGCGAAGATCATGTGCTCGTGGCAGCAGGATCGGTTCTCTCGCTGATTGATCGCAAACATGGCACGATTATTGATGAACGTTTCTTTGATCGCGATGCCAGCATCACCAGCGCCGCGGGAATGATTATTAGCGCCCACGGCGAACACCTCATCGGCTATGGCGACCGCGAGTCATTTATGCAGCGTCTCCGCGCCGACATGCAACGTAATCCCGAAGACTACCGTCCCTTGGCCTCCCTGTATGCACTCCATCGGGCACAGGGGAATCACGATCAGGCCTTTACCTACGCCTGGCAGGCCCTGCAACGAGGAGCCCCAGAGCGATTTGCCGAAGAGGCGGCAATGATTCTGCGCGATCGCCTGAGTCTCTCCCTGGGCAGTGATGGATTCTCCGAACACCTGCAACGGCTGCGTCAATTGGGCAGCATGCTCGCTCATCTCGAACAAGAAGCCTGGTGGTGGCAGGGTCGTCATCATGAACAGCGCCAGCGCCCCGCCTTGGCCAAGGAAGCCTACGCAAAGATTGTCGACCAACCCCGCAACCGCATTCGCCTGGCCAATGGCCTCATCGCCGACAATCATGCCCTGGCCCATGCTGGTCTCGCCCGTCTTGGGGAACGCCCCATGCCGTCCTGGGCCACCATGAGCCTTGACTCATCCCCAAGCACCCCGGCGACAGACTCCTCTGCCAGCGATGCCTGGAGCGACGATACCCCCCGCCTGGGGAAACCACTACTGAATCCCCAGCAGTCACTCATCGTAGGCTATTATAATGGCGACCTCCAAGCCCAGCGCAGCAGCGATGGCAGCCTCCTTTGGCGACGCCCCATTCAAGCAGGCGATCGCTCGTTCCTGGGCCTCAGCTTTGCCCCCGATGTCGGCGGCGATCAACGACCAGGCCTTACCATTGAAGTCATCATCGGCACTGCCGCCGCTGCGGCGGGTTTTCAAAGTGGCGACCGCATGCTGCGCTTTTCAGGCACAGCCATCCACCAGCCCCAAGATCTCATTGACGCCATCGCGCAACTCCCCGCTGGCGCAGCATTCTCTGCCGATATCGAGCGTCGCGATGAGCAGCGCGTGTGGCAAGAAAAAACCATTTCCGGAAACCTTGGCGCACGCATGCAGCAACCCATTGCCATTGGCGATAACATCATGGTTACCCAAGCAGTAACCCTCGGTGGCCATCCCCGCCATCAGCAACTCGTCCCCGATCCTGAAGATACAAGCCTGCGCATACTCTCCCTTGAAGATGGCAGCGAGCTCTATCGCCTGCGACTCGACCATGAAAACGGGCGCATGACGAATGGTGGCCTGCAGGAAGTGATGATCGTCAATAACCTCGTTCTGCTGGAACACGCCGCCGCCCTAGTCGCATACGACATCAGCCCCCTGCTGCGCCGAGCAGAGGAAAACGTTGAACATAGGCTCGAACCTCGTTGGCAATTACCCGGCATGGAAGGCATTCTCGAACACCCCCGCCTGCTCGCCGATCGCTACCTCCTCACCGAGCATGAGCAAGACGAACGCCTCCTGATTATTGATCTGCATGACGGCGTCAGTCTCTTTGACCTCCCCGCGCGGGCGGGTAATGATGCGCTCATTAATCAGGGGGAACTTATTGTCGCCGAGAGCACGCAACGCACCACAGCCTGGGATCTCGGCCGTGGACTGCGCCGCTGGAGCCATGACCGCAATGCACATACTCCCTTGGCCATACATGGGGACACCGTCTTTGCCCTGAGTAAGCAGGGGCACCTGACGCTCTTGGAACGAGCCAATGGCCGACAGCGCCGCGTGGTGAGCGGCCTGCAATTGATAGAACATGCGGAGCATTTTGCCCAACACCTCTGGATACATGCCCGCAATAGCGAAGGCAGACAACTCCTGGCCCAAGTCAGCATGGATTCAGGCACGGTGCTCTGGCAACGCTTCCTCCCCCCTGGCAGTGAAATCCGCAACGGGCTCACGGTCAATAAGCACGGCGTAACCTTTGAACTTTCCTCGCAAAGTCATCCCCATTCATTGGTCACCATTGATAGCACTGGTTCCCTCACGGGGGTGGTCACCAGTCCTTCGTTTGGTTTTGCGCGTATTCTTGATGATGGCCGCGCCTTCTTTTTTGATAATCAACGCTTGGCCATCATCCCCCAAGAGCTGCCCCCAAAACCCCCCACGATTGCCATGCCCCAGATAAGCGCTGGCCCCCCTGCAAGCATGCTTGAGGCCGCCGCTAACCAGCTCCAGTGGCAATCCATCTCCACCCATTCGCGCTGGGCACCCATGGCCATCGACCAGCGTCTCGGCATTATGGTAGAACTTGATCGGGCCACCACCCACCTCCACATCTACTTGGGCAACCAAGGGCCCGACATGGATCCCTATGGCCAGCGCTTGGCAATAACCCGGGGGGAAACCCCCACACTCACCACTCAGCCGCACGGCTGGCGACTCAACGCTTTCCATCGCCTTGGCGATGACGAGGAGGGACGCTGGCGCGCACTCTTAGTCGTCAGTCGTGCCGATCCCATGGCCATGCCAGGAAATGTGGAAGTACTGGCAACCAGTAATCATGATCGCCGCGATGATCTCCCTTGGCCCTGGTGGCTGCGTCGCATATGGAGCCCCCTACGGGTAGCCAGCGATCATGAATGAGCCCCACAACGCCATTGCGCCAACCCTGCTGAGACAGACCCCATGATGCACGGCCTGGGCACAGATATTATCGAGGTCGCGCGTGTGCGAGCCGTCTATCAGCGCCACGGAAAACGCTTCCTTGATCGCATCTATACCGCCGCCGAGCAAGACTACTGCCTGCAGCAGCACGATCCTGGGCAGCGCCTAGCGGCACGCTGGGCTGCCAAAGAAGCTTTTTTCAAGGCCCTTGGCAGTGGCATTATCGGCAAGGTGCGGATGTCTGACGTGGAAATCTACCACGACAACGCGGGCGCTCCCCACCTACGCCCCCACAACCTGGCTCAAGAATGGCTTCAACAACGCGGCACTCTTACCTGTTGGCTATCCATGAGCCATTGCCAGAACTACGCCACGGCCACGGTAGTCCTCACAGATAGCCCACCGTGACACTGGCTTACCCCAGGCAAACCGCAATCCTACTCGCACCCCTACTGAGGAACGCATAACCATGAATTCGGCCCTTCGCGCCCTGATGCCATACCCCATGGTAGAGCTCAATCGGCGTAAACAGGAACTGCGCGACCAAGGTCAGCAGCTCTTTGACTTTGGCACTGGCGATCCCGTTGAACCGACTCCCGCCTTTATTCGCGAAGCCGCATGTGCCGCCATCCCTGAGATAAGCCAGTATCCCACCGTTGCCGGAACCGCCACGTTACGCAGCGCTGTTGCCGATTACATGCAGCGACGCTTTGCGCTGAGCCTGGATCCCCAACAGCACATTCTCCCCAGTGCCGGTAGCAAAGAGGCCATCTTCCATGCCGCCCTCGCTTTTGTCGATGTCGAAGCAGGCCGCGATTGCGTGATCTACCCCACACCTGGCTATCCCGTGTATGAGGCTGGCACCCTCTTCGCCGGTGGCCGCCCCTACCCCGTTACCCTACAGGCTGAAAACGGCTTTCGCCTGGAATTGTCGCAACTGCCCCAAGATATTTTGCAGCGCTGCGCCATTGCCTGGATCAACTACCCGCACAATCCCACGGGCGCTGGGGTTGACCTGGACTATCTACGGCGGCAATGGCGGGTTGCCAAAGCACACGGTTTTATCCTCTGCTCTGATGAGTGCTACGCCGATCTCTGGTTTGATGAGCATACCCCAGCTCACCCATCGCTACTGCAGGTGGCATGGGAAAACTCCCTGGTTTTTCATTCTTGTAGCAAACGCTCGGGCATGACTGGATATCGATCAGGGTTTATTGCCGGAGATCCCCATCTGATCAGCACCTATCGGCGCTGGCGTGCCAGCATGGGGGTGGGCTCGCCCACATTTATCGAGCAGGCCGCGACTGTAGCCTGGGCGGATGACGACCATGTTGCCGCGCGCCGCAAGGTATTTACACAGAAATACCAGCTCATGCAGCACGGCCTCGCAAACAAAGGCATCTCCTGTATCCAAAGCTATGGCGGCCTGTACTGCTGGGCACGAGTGCCGCATGGCCTGGATGCGGCAACCTACGCCCAGCGCTGTCTCGACCGAGGTATTATCATAAGTCCTGGCGACTTTTTTGGCCCTGGCGGTGAAGGGTTTTTTCGCATAGCCCTGGTCCCCTCGCTGGACGACTGCCAACGGGCGCTGGATGTTTGGCCTGAATAAGCGCACAAACACCCTACACTCACTTACCAATGGAAATCAACCATGGCCAAGAAAAAAAACACCACCGAAACACGTCCAGGGAAAGCCAAGGTACGTGCCGCCATTCGCAATCGCACCTTGGTGGTGCGCTGCCTACGTGCCAACGACTATGCTCAGGTGGTAGCAATTCAAAAAGCCTGTTTCCCAGGCGTTACCCCCTGGAGTAAAAAGCAGTTCTCCAGCCAGCTCAAACGGTTTAGCGAGGGACAGATCGGCATTGAAATTGATGGCACCTTAGTGGCCACCTCATCATCACTTATTATCAATCGCGCTGATATTTCCCCTCGCCATAGCTTTGATGACGCCTGCGCTAATTCTACTCTTTCCAATCATAATCCTGATGGAGATACTCTCTATGGGATTGACATCGCCGTACTTCCCAAGCATCGAGGCAAGCGCTTGGCTCGGCGCATCTATGATGCCCGCAAAGATCTCATCACCGAGCACAACCTCCGCTCCATGCTGATTGCTGGACGCATGCCCAACTATCACAAGCATGCGAGCAAGCTCAAACCTGAGACCTACCTCAGCCGTGTCATAGAGCGCGACATCCGCGATCCTGTCATCCTTGCCCAATGCGCCAACGGCTTTGTCCCCTTGCATGTTATTCGCAATTATCTCCCCAGCGATGGGGAAAGCTGCGGACATGCGGTGCTCATGGAATGGTTTAACCCCGAATATGTCTCGCATCGGCCTGGCCGCAAGCCACCCATTGATGATGTGCGGGTTGCGGCGGTACAATACCAAATGCGCCCCGTAGCATCGTTTGAGGAGTTCTGCGGCCATGTCGAATTCTTTGTCGACACCGCCAGTGACTATCGCTGCGACTTTATTTGCTTTCCCGAACTGCTGACCAACCAGCTGCTTTCCATTATCCCCAAACGCGATGGCGACACCGCCATGGATACGGCCAGACGCCTCTCCGATTTCACCGAGCGCTACGTGGCGCTCTTTGTACGACTGGCCATGCACTACAATATCAACATCATTGGCGGCACCCATCTTACGGTGGAGAATGATCACGTCTATAATGATGCCTATCTCTTCCGCCGCGATGGTAGTGTTGCCTGCCAGCGCAAAATTCACATTACCCCCTCCGAGGCCCAGTGGTGGGGTGTGCAGGGCGGAGACAGCGTACAAGTATTTGAAACCGACTGCGGCCCCATTGCCATACTCATTTGCTACGATGTTGAGTTTCCCGAATTGGCGCGAATTGCGCGTGCTCAAGGGGCACAAATGATCTTTGTTCCCTTTAACACTGACATACGCCCCTCCTATCTGCGCGTACGCACCTGTGCCGCAGCGCGCTGCATTGAAAACAACGTCTACTGCATCCTCTCTGGGCCAGTGGGCAACCTCCCCTTGGTTGATGGATCGGATATTCATTATGCCCAAGCCTGCATTCTTACCCCCAGCGACATCCCCTTTTCCCGCGATGGCATTGGTGCCGAAGGAGCTCCCAATATTGAGACCCTGTGCATCCATGAACTTGATATGAGTCTACTGCGTTACACGCATAGCGAAGGCTCGGTGCGTACCTGGCTGGACCGTCGGCACGATATGTATCAGCTCAGCTATGGCGGCCGCAGGGTCACCGACACACTTACTCCTGAACACATGCCCACGCCATCAGCACAGGCAGATACAACAACCGCGTCTCAAGTGCGTAAGTAACGTACCGATACTCATTGTGGGAGCCTCGCCCCATTATCCTGCTCTTTACCTGTTTACTTGTGGTCATTGCCAGTGTTATGCCACTCCTCACAACGACAGCGTTATACGGAAGTGTTCATCTCGCTTACAAAGCCACTGAATAGAAAGGGTGGACAACCCACTCACTAGGGTGCATACTTGATGCAATCCCCCGGAAAGGAGGGCTTCTTATGACCGATTCATCCCTCACCAAGTTCCTGGCATACCTGGACCAACACTGTGGCGGCGTTGATCGCACGGAGTTTACCACTGCCGATGGACATCCTGATCCTGGCGCTGCTCGGGCTTTTGCCGAACAGATGCGGGAGCAGTTCGCCGACTATCTCGGTGAAGCCCTCATTGTCGAGCAACGAGTGAACATTGTTCGTGTGGTCAGCCTTGGCCAATCAGCCCCTGTTCCTGTCTGATCACCTTTTCCCTCTGCAGTCAGAGGCCTTTGCAAGAAACCTTCCATAACACGATACACCTTTCGGGCAGTATCGTCACTGCATTATAGCCCATCGCACAATGTGCGATGGGCTTTTTTATCCTGAATAACGCAGTTGGCATTGGGTGAATGTAGCTAAATTGCTGGCATGACACATGTTCCAGTCTTTTCAACGAATCACCCGTTTGCCCAAGACAGGACATGCACTCATTACCGCCGTCATGATATATACTTAGCCAAA
>REDP01000267.1 GCA_007693455.1 Planctomycetota bacterium
GAGTGTTCTCCGAGGAGCTCATCGAATCCCTGCGTCAGCGTGCCCAGGAACGGAATCAAGAACCAGAGAAGGCAGCTCAGCACAGCGATGCGGTTGAGGCTCCGGCGGCACAGCACGAACGAGCAGTCCTGGCAGTAGCTGAAGAGGGGCAGGCCGCGATCACGCAGCAAGACCACAGTGTAGAACAAGCTGCCACAATGTTGGCACAGGATGGTTCTGATGAGGACCGGGATGCGGACGCCGATGAAGATGCTGACGCCGATGAAGACGCGGACGCCGATGAAGACGCGGACGCCGTTGAAGACGCGGACGCCGATGATGAGGTAGATTTTGCAGTAGAAGCAGCGGTGCTTGTAGGAGATCCTTCCGCTGTGCCAGACAAGGGGATCCCGGGCTTGGTGCCTGCTCCCCAGAGAGAACAACGGCCAGATCCTCGACCATCTCGTCCTCGTCGGCCTCAGCAACGAAACAATTCGCTGTCACAATCGTTAGACCAAGCCGTTCTTGAACAGCGGTGGCACGAATGGGATGCACAGCGGCACCACGTTGAGTCTGATGCCTTACATCGCATGGTACGCGGTAAGCATTTACCCGGTTCACCCAACTGGGAGGTGGACGACCCCGGCGCTGGATTGGGAATGGTGCCCAAAAGTCGGCGTCAAGCTCTGTGTTCTCTGCGGATGCATTCTGATCAAGAGGAGGTGAGATGATGAAGCGTGTAATGACAGCATGGGGTAAACAGATAAGTCTCTGTGCGGCCTTGATCATTCTGTTTGTGAGCACACCTGCTGCACTGTTGTCCTCCGAGTTGGACTTAGATGCTGAAACTCGTGCTGGTCTTGATGCTTGGGAGCTGAATCGCTTGAATGCGGCCGATGAGGCCTGGGATCGGGCAATGAGCCGCGGGGGTGGGCGGGCACGTCGTGGTGAGCAAGAACTGTTCACGGCAGCAAATGCTGCCTATCAATCTTTTATTGAGGAATTTCCCCGTTCGCCGGCTGTGGCCTATGCTCTTTTCCGTCAAGGACGATCCTTCCATCTTGACAATAAGCGTGACTCAGCCCGGCAGTTGTACCAAGATATTATCGAATTCTTCCCGAATCACCCTCGATTTGCCACAGCGGCCATTTGGTACATGGGGGTATCCCACCAAGAAGATGGCAATAACGATGATGCGATCCGTACCTGGAGTGCTATTGCCCGCGATAAAGACTATCGGATTCAACCGATAGCCGCTGATGCCTTGCTTCAGCTCGGCCGTTACCTTATTGAGGCTGATCGTCATGATGAGGCAATTGCCTATCTGAGTGATATGGCCATAGAATTTCGCACCCGGAATTCCGATGCAGCACGCAGTGCTATCAATCTTGTGGTTCGGCATTACGTGCGACGTACGCGCAACGAGTCAGATCTGCGAGATTTTTACATCAAGGTACGGGGCTTTGGTCGCAACCCTATTCGCAACTTTGAAATTCGCGAGACCGATCAACTCAGTGACCATCGGCCCTGGTGGAGTGCATTTATCAGTGCCGTCGAGCGCAACGACTCCTTCTCAGGGGACGAAGAGCAGGAAGAAAAGCTCTTCTGGTCGCATTGGCTCTCTCGTCTTCCCGACCGTTATGAGGATTGGGATCATTACCGGGTGCGGCGGATTACTTGGCAGCGGCGTGCTGGAGGCAGTGCCGAAGACTGGGCAACCGCCATACGCGCGCAATACGATGCTCGGCGCGGCGCTGATGGTAATAGTCGGGTGCGGACATTTATGCAGCACCTGAGTGATCATCCGCAGCATGTGCGGGCACTGTTTCGCGATCTAGACTGGCCGAGCATGGCTGCCGGTGAAGTCGTTGATACAGTGCGCTTCTGTTTTGGCAGGATCAATGATGAAGTGGGATTTTTGGCCCTTGCCGCTATCCCGGATGAGGTGTTGGACGATGAGGCATTGGCCCAGTTGGCATCCTATATATCAGGCCGCAGCCACGAGCGTGCTCGTGCTATGGCGGAAGGTATTGCTGCCAAGATCACCGATGAGGAGTTAAGTGCGGTAACAAGGCTGCGTATTCTCAATCAACATGCACGCAGCGAGGTCGATGCATTGCTGGCTGTTGCCAAAACCCTGCATGCTAGTGAACGTTTTGCATCTGAGGCTCATGAGACAAGTGCTCGCGCATTGATGGATGCACGGCGTTGGGAAGAGGCGGTTGCTTCCTGGCAGGCCTGGGGCAATGATCCTGATTACCGCTATCGAGTGGCAGAATGCTATCGCCGAGCAGGCAATTGGCAACGCGCTGCCGGAGAATTGGAAATCATCGAGCGCAGCTTTACCGACGGCAACCGTCCGCGGGCAGCCCTTTTGCAGGCGCAGGTCTGGGACGAGGCTGAAAACCCACAAAAGCGAGACGAAGTCTTGGTGCGTATCCTGCGCAATTATCGTGGCACGAGCGAGCACAGCCGAGCCCATGACTGGCGCGAACGTTTGGGACAAGCCTATATCGGGGCGCGTGATTAAGCCCGCCCATTAATCCTTGGTTCTCTTGACTGCAAATCTGCATGGCAACGCAGAACCCTTTGATGAGTATATCATGAGTATATCAAGAGATCATCTGTTTTTGTAAAGGAATAAGACTTATGGATTGTTCACATCTGGTGTATCGAATGGCCACGGGCTTCCTTTTGTGTAGCCTTCTTTGGTCAGTGATGGAAGCCGCTGATCGGCGTGACCCCAGTGAATTTGATGCACGGCGCCGTGTGCGCACTGCTGAGCAACTGCTTGATGCGGGGGAGCATGACCGAGCGGTTACTGCGCTGCAGGCGGTCATTGAGCAATTCCCTGAATCCCAAGTCCGCTTCCACGCTCACTTGCTGCTCGGTAAGGACTTGCTCCTCCGGCAGCAAGATAGCGCCGCATCCATTGAACACTTCCGGCGGGCAGGTGGCATTCGATCGCTGGCCACAGATGATCGTCCACTTGCTGGTGATGACCTTGATCTGTGGCTCGAATCGCAGCATATGATCGGCGTCGCCTATTACCAAGCGGGAAATTACGGAGAGTCCTTTTCGGTACTACGTCGCATTACCGTTGATTACCCGAACTCAGTATGGGCGAATCATTCCTATTACTACATTGGCATGGCACATTTTATGCAGCAAAATTGGGGGCGAGCGATTCGTTACCTAGAAATGGTCGGCACTTTTGTCGATCCTTCGGGCCCTGAAGCAGAGCTTATTGAGGCAGGTCAGCGCATATTTGCCCGAGTCGAAGATGCCGATTTACCGATTATGGAACGCTTGAATATGCAGGCAGAAGTTGAGATAAGCACATCCTCTGGGGATCGTGTAGTGGTTCCCTTAATTGCCCTGAGCCGTTCAACGGGCACCTATATTGCTTCGGCACCGACTGCTGTTGGACCGGTTATTCCTAATGACGATGTACTGCAGGTGCTTAGCGGTGATCAGATTAACATTCGTTATGTGGATGCGAATACGGCCACCGGAGAGGCCAATGTCGTTCGAGAGCGAACGGCTCAGGTGGTTTCGACTGGCAGCGTAGCGTTCACCGATGCAACCTGGCATGCTCGCTCCCGCAATGCATTTATCGGACAACCAGTATTTATCGTAGTCGAAGACGCTGACCTAAGCACCAGTGATGAAGCCAATGAAGCAAGTGTGGTGGTCGTATCGCAATTTCGCGAAGATTCAGATCAGCCAGTTGATCTCCTTGATGAAGATGGTGTTCCGGTTGGTCCTCGTTGGCGCATTCGTGATGAAGTACGGATGAGTCTGCGCGAAGTGCGCGACAGCGAACATGGAGGAGTCTACCGTACGGGTCGCTTTCAGGGCTCTTTGCACCTTGTGGAAGGGGAGGAAAATGCAGGTACGCGCACCGTACTGCGCACCGTGCCTGGTGATCGCCTTCTTGTGACCTACATTGACGAACTGCATGCAGGTGGCGCTTTTCAGCGCACTGTTGAGGCATCCATTAATGTGGCGGGTCGGTATACAGGGGGTCTGCAGCAGGTCGGAGGAGACTTGGAAGAGGTGGTGGATGGCGCCCGTAAATCAATAATTGAAAGCCGTGCATATCTTGAGTTAGCCAGGATTTTTACAGACATGGGATTGACCGATGGGGCAAAGGGCCAGGTGGAAGAGGGCCTTGATCGGGTAAACTCAGTGATTCGCACCGAAGCACTTCCCGAAGATCTTATTCAGCAGGCATTTGTTCTGCGCTGGGACAAGCAAATTCTTATTGGCGATATGCCAGGCGCAATCGCTACCTGCCGCGCGTTTAACCAGCGCTTTCCGGAGAGTCGTTATGCCGACTTAGCCCTCTTGCGCATTGGCCAAGCCTTAATTCAGACTGGGGATTACGCCCAGGCGCGAGAGGTGCTCAATGCCATCGTTGCTTTGGATGACGAGGATGCCCTGGCAGAGGCCCAATTTCTCATTGCCCAGGCCATTGAAGCGGAAGCGGGGCGCCTGGAGCCTGCAATTCCAACCTATCGGGCCATTGCAACCAACTATCCCCAATCACGTTTTGCCGGAGATGCCCTTGGTCGCCTGATCCAGTACAACATCGATGCTGGTGATTTTATAACCGCTACAGATATGCTGCGTACCGTCTTTGAGCAATATCCTGATAAGGATTGGTTGGATCGTATGCTTGTTCGCTGGGCAGTAATGGCCTTCCGCCAAGGGGACTATGATCTTTCTCTGCGAAAGGCGCAGCGTCTTCTGATGGAATACCCGGACAGCTCTCAGGCAGCATTGATGCGGCAGCTCATTACTCGCATCGCAGAGCGTCGTGATCGTGCCGCCCGTTCTGGTGCAAACTAGTCGAATCGGATCAATTCACTCATACCACAATCCGCGAGTCTTCTATGTACAACATTAATTATTCCCGCTCTATCAAACGCATCACTTCTGGAACCCTGTTGGCTTTGGCCCTATCAACGGGCGCCGTGTTACCGTTGGCGGCAGAAGATGATCCACTGGTGGCCTTGGCTGAGCAGATTCAACTCAATGCTGCCAATGCGAGTGAAGCCGATATCCTGCGCCTCTTAGAGATGGCAACGCGAGAAGGCCGAGCCCTGGAAGCATCGACTGCCGTTGACACTTGGCTGAGTAACAACTTCACTCCGTCTCCGGCGGTTCTTGTGGCAGCTGCTCGCAATGCTCGTCAGGCAGGTAATTTACGCATTGCTTCCGAACGTTATGCAGCTTTTTTTGAACGAGCCGAACCCTCTGCCGATGCTGGAAAAGCAGCGGGGGAATTCCTTTATCTCACCACTGTTTTGCTCGACGACAGCAACGCGCCCTATCAGTTTTTCCTGCGTAATGGTCTGCGTTTCCGCGGTCACCCCAGTGTTCAGCGCTATGACCAGTGGCTCCTCGACGAGGCGCTACTGCGTGAAGACTTGGGAACCGCCATTGAAGCGATGCATACCATGCTTGTCCCAGGCCTTGATCAGGGAGTCGAGCGCATCCATTACCATCCCGTGCTACATCGAATCACTGAAGCCCTTTTTGCTTCGCGCCAGCCCACGGTTGAAGTGGCTGATCGCTTACAATCTATAGTCGAGCGCGCTCGCATGCGCGAGGCTGAGAAAGCAAAGCTTTTCTTTGTACTGAATGCAACCCGTCTGGCCGCCTCTCGATTAGCCGGGGAAGAGCGGTTTATTGAGCAGTATATGAAAGCCTCGGTTGAGAGTGCACGTGCTTTCCTGACGGCACAGCCAACCCTGGAAAGTTATCAAGTCGTACTCCGATCCTTTGCTCATAATCCAAGCAATGGTCGTTGGAGCAATGACCTGCTGGATGAACTTGGCGATCATCATGCACGCTTGGTCGTTGTTCTGCTGGAGCAAGCCTCTGAGCAGGAGAAGGCTAACATCTTCAACCATCGGTTTGGAAATAACCAGCAGATTGGGACTTATGCGGCTAATCCCCTCACCTGGTATCGAGTCGGGGCACGCGAAAGTCGGCTGTTTATAACAGACTCTCATTCACTCAATTTTTCCGATGCATTTGCTGATTCAGCCAACGACCTCAACCGACAAGTGGAAGCTTTGCAGGGAATCCTTGCCCATACACCAGGGGCATTTGCTGCTGCAGTGCGTGCCTTACATGCGGGTCGTGGTGACGCCGCCCGCACCGCTGAAGCCTGGTTTGGCAAAGAAGCTTGGGGTCTCAATGCTCGCACCACCCTTGATGTGTGGACTTCAGTTGTTGAGCCTGCCTTAGCCAAGCGTATGGGACTTGATGATGGCATGAGCGATGAAGTATATGCTTCTGCTATAGCCCCCTGGGTCGGTCGCACTATTCGACTGCGCTATGATCGTGATGGCATGCGCAATCATCTTCGCCGTAGCTTCCAGGGAAACCGCGCAAATTTTGCGGACCGTATCCATGAAGTCCTCTGGATCCCATTGACCGATGATGTGAGAAATCGTGGAGTCAGTCAATTTATACGACGAGACTTTGGCCGCTGGCGTGATTGGGTACGCAGTGCTGCCAATAATGAGCGCAACCGTAGCCATGAAGAAGCTAAGCCGCTCTTGCCCATTGCCGAGCGACTTCAGCCCGTCATTGACATGCTTGGTGGGGCGAATGACATTGATCCACAGCGGGCCCCAGATGCCCTTTCACGATCCTGGGCCCAGGCGGTTGAAGCAGCTGAACGCAATCGTCACGAAGATGCGGCTCAAGCGCTTCAACGGGTGGCTGCGGAGCTTACAAATGGTCCCTCTTCAAGTGCAGCTCAGGCTACCGCCATACTTGATGATATACTCAGCTCCGACCGTTGGGATGGCCCAGCGTATGCCGCACAACTCGATGTTCTTGGAGCAGCACTGAAGGGCTGGAAGGATGACAATGGTCCACATGAGGACCTTTTGCGCAGCTTTATGGGGCGCACCCGAGACTGGTGGGGTCGTACGCGGCGTGAAGAACGCGATG
>REDP01000186.1 GCA_007693455.1 Planctomycetota bacterium
CCTCCTAGATGTCCTCGTCTCAATCCCCTGATGCGGGGTGTGGTCAGCTGACGGAAGGCCTCCTGAAACGAGATTCAGACGGAGACATGTCTCAATCCCCTGATGCGGGGTGTGGTCAGCTGACCGCTGGCTTATAACGTACTGTTGTGTAAGGGCTTGCAAGAGGTTTTGCGTGGTTGCTGCTGGGTTGGGCTTGTGGCATCCTAGTAATTACTGACATAGTAACTGAACTCGTTGATTAATATGTGGTTATGGCAATCTCGGGAGAAATGGCCATAGCAGTGGTTGTGAGCGGCTTAATAAACTATCGTAGCCTTGGGAATGTTAGGGGTTGGTCGTGTACAATCCAGTCTCGAAATGCAGTGACTGTTTGGGCTATGTGCTGGTCCATGCCGGGTCGGCGGCTGTGGCCGATCAGCCAGGATTGCCAGCGGTCTTTGATTTCCCGCCATCCCAGGGTGCTGAGGTGCCAGCGGCCCCGGTCGTGGTAAAACCAATCGACATGCTGTTGCCGGATGAGGCGTAGGCAGAAGCGATCAGCAACCAGGGGCCGTAGGGGCTCCATGAGATCCAGGGCCAAGGATGGCCGCCCGTCGTCATCCCCGTGCAGCATCCCAGCGGCGATGTCAAAGCCCTGGTCGAGGAGGTAGAGGGTGACGCGGTGGGCCAGGCGGGCATAGCTCAGATCCAGCAAGAGGTTGGTCTGGTCTGCAGCCTGGCGTGCCTGGCGGCGAAAGCTTGGGTTGCCGATCAATGGGGGCCACGAGGCGAAATAATGTTTGGCGGCATGGCCTTCAATGCCCCGTAGTGATGCCACGCTATCGACGATGTCGAGGCTGCGTCGGTCGCGGCGTAGGTTTTGCAGGGCATCAGAGTAGGCCTCGCCCCAAGCGGGGTTGGGATTGATGGCGGCACCGTCCGCCCAGGCGTCATAGGGGCGGTCATGATAGAGACGTAAGAGATTGAATTGGTTAAGAATCTTGGCATCAATGATTGCGCGTACCGTGGCTACCACCCAATTCCTGTCGCGTTGTTGTCGAAATAGCATGCTGCGGGTGCGTATGGTGTGCGCACGAGGTGCCTGGGTGGCGCGTACCAGACCGGCGATGCGCGATCCTGAGGAGATGGCCAGGTCCAGGCCGTGTTCCCAGCATTCGGCCATGGCATCAAAACTGGCACCATTCCAGCGTGCCAGGTGCACGAGGGTGTCCTGGCTGTCAGTGCTGATGTGTTCGCGAGGCTCTTGGGGTGCGCGGGAAATGTGGTAGGACAGGCGCGCTGGTTTGTCGGGCGGGGTTTCGGGCGGCCGGAAGAGTAGCATTCCTGGGCGACGCATGGAACAGTCAAGCATAGTTGATGCCTTTGCTGATAAGAAGGTCCATTGTAACTACTCAGGCCTATCGGGCATGAGTGGTTACCAGCCTTATTGGGACCCCATCGCGTGCGATGGGGTCTGGCGCCGAGTGGCGTGGGCGGATACAATCGGCGTAGCCGATCCGCCCACGCCCGAATCTGCATGCAGATTCGGGCGAACCACGACAAAGCCAGGGGGGGTGGTCCTCGCGATGCGGGGACCGTAGGGGCGAAGCCCCTGAGTAGTTATGGTCCATTTTAGATAAAAATAATGGTGTCGGCATGAATGTGCAGAGGGTCATAGACGCCAATATTGCGCACGGCTTCGTTATAGGGGCGGGAGAGACGATAGAGCACCACCCAATCGACGCGGGGATCGATGGTTTCTTCTACCATGCTCCACATCCCCTCGACCTCCGATCCGGTAAGCAGGCACTCGAAAACCGAATACTGCACCGGCTCTCCCCAATCTTTGAGGCGTTTATGAATCTGTTGCAATCGTCGCGATTCGCGGATGTCGTAGGCCACCAGGTAGGTGTGGCGGGTACTGTGGTCAAAGACGATATGCGGGCGGTCGGGGAAAGTTTTGAGGTCACTGGGAAGTTTTTGCCCTTGGTGATCGGGGAGGTGATGATCAATTTCGGGGGGCGGGTCCTTGGCAGCGGGATGGTCGGGGTTGATGGGCATGGCTCAGGTCCTCAGGATGAGCGGTTGGAAACGGTTGGGGTCATTATGGCGCAGGGCATCACCGAGGCTGCTGATTTGCGTATGCAGGGCATGGCGCAGGCCCTTGGTGGTGCCGTCATCAGCATCTTCGTGGGTCATGCGGCGTTCCAGGGCAGTGAGGTAGATGCGAAAGCCGTCATCCTCCAGGCGGATTGGCGCCGCTTCGGAGGTTTCTTGTTTGAGTTCGAGGGAATCATCGACGTCTTCCAGGCTTTCAGGATCACGCTGTGCGGGTCCGCTGGCCTCACGCGTAAAGTGTTCGGGACGCAGGCGCTGATGGCTGACTTCGTTGATGATGACCCGGTCCACCAGTAGGGGGCGTAAGGGCTCTGCCATATCCAGGGCCAAAGCGGGGGTATTGGCGCGGGGGCTATGTAAGAGACCCAGCCACACATCCAGGCCCAGGCCTTCGCATTGGGCGTGCGCATCGCCCACTAAAATGGTATAGCCCAGGGACAGCAGGACATTCAAGGGATCCTTGGGCGGACGGCGATTGCGCCCCTGCCACGGGAAGGCATTGCCGCAGAGATCCGCCCAGCGTTCAAAGTAGATGCGGGCGGCGGTGCCTTCAATGCCCATGAGTTGGTCATTATGCCCCGCGTTTAGGGCTTGTTGTTGCAGCTCACCCAGGCGCGAGAGGACCTCGTCATCCTGCTGCTCTGGCCGGGTCCGCCAGCCGCGCAGAAGTACGGCGCGTTGATTGGTGATTTTCGCGTGTATAAGCTGGCGGGCGATACTCAGGCCAGTATCAGAATCTTCCCAGGCGTATTGTTGGCGGCGCATGGCAATGCCCGCACTGGGATTATGGATCAGCCGCGCGCGCAGGCGACCGCGGCGGGAGAAGTAGGCCAGCTCTTTACCCCGGCGAGACAACAGATGAATGGCCTGGGTGGTGACCTGAACCTTGCCGTAGCAGTGGACGCGATCGACCCCCACCAGGGGGAGCTCGCGGCGCAAGCCTTCGGGGGTGATAAAGCGCAGGTGTTCCCCGCGGGCCTCGATCAGGGTGCCTTGGGTGTGGGCGACGATGGTACTCATGGGGTAGCATCCTTAATCAGTTGCTCAAGCAAACGCTGAGCACGGGTATAGCTGGCAGCAAGGTTTTGTTCGGTGATTTTCCCTTTTTGGTCGACCAGATTGGCGCCGTGGGCAATGCGATTACGTATTTGGAAGAGGTAGTGCCAATCCTCACGCTGTTTTGGCGATAAGGTTTCTGCATAGCGGCGTCCGGCGGCTTGCATGTCCTCAAAAGTTTCCACGGCCTGGGGGCAGGCGAGGGCTGTTGCGGCCTCGGCCAGGGCAAGAATGGCGAGGCCGTATTGATGACGTTCGGCGCGGAGGCGTGCCAAGGCGCTGAGCCTGGCGGGAAGGCTGCCCTTTTGGAGACGTTTTAGCATTCGGCGCAGACTGGCCTCTAAAAGTCCCTGCCACGGTTGGCGTTGCTTTTCTCCCAGGTGATCAAGGGCATTGCGTAGCTGGCTCAGGCGTGCATCCAATTGGGAAAAGGCATTGCCGTGTAAGGTGAGCGAAAGGCTGCGCAGGGCCTTGGTGAGAGCAGGATAGTCCGCGGCAAGAATCTCTGCCAGAGGTTCGGCATCCAGGCTTTGTTCCCAGATTCGGCAGGCATCGGCAATGGCGAGGTTGCGACTGACCGCAGTAAAAGTAAATCCGCGCGGATTTCCTAAAAATTCCCCGTACACCAGTTTGGTACGGGCCGCAAATCCTGGGGCAAAGGCATCAGCCATTTGCATGGCGCTAAGGGCTAGCAGTGGCAGTGAACGGAGGCCATGAGTGGTGTCCAGAAACACCTGGCGTTGTGGGTCCTTCAAGGGCAATAAGGTTAAGAGTCGCTCTAAAATGGCATTGGCGCTATCGTCATCCACCTCACGGTGACAAAGGACATGGCAGCGCACATTTCGCTGCCATTCTTGGCTGAGAACACGGCCTAATTCAATCAAGTCCTCATCGGTGACACCAGGGCTATTCTGCTCGCCACAGCGCTCTTCCAAAGCCAGCCATAATGCCTCACCAGCGCTATCGTTGCGATATTCTTCAATCAACGCGCTCCAAGAACTGGTGGCAGTACCCACCAGTTCTACCGTATCCACGGCCGCGCCTTCGGGGCTGGCCAGCCAGGCCTGGGCAAAAAACGGTGTGGGTGGGCTGTCCCAATCATGGATGCGGTAGGAGGATTTACTGTAGGCGGTGCCAGTGTCATCTTTACGACCGCGACCAATGGCAGTAAGAAGCGTTGCGGGCATGTGGCTCTCCTGGGAGCGCCGGCTGCTAGCCGGCACGCTCGGTTATGGTTGTTGCTGGGTGATCAGTTCGCAGACCAGACGATCGGCTTCCACCAGTAAGCGGTCTCGCTGACTAGCGGCGCAGAAGGCGTGGCTGAATCCTTGGCGCATGAGTCCTAAGGCATCCCACCACGAGAGTCCTTCAGGGCTCATGCGGCTGGCTGCCAGGTATTCATCGGCCAGGGTGGTGCGGGAAATGCCAGGATTGTCGGTACAGAGGGTGCAGGGCACGCCCATGGCGAGTAAGGTTGATAGGGGGTAGGGGCGTTGACTGCCAGGATAATTAGGGTCATGGAATCCCACCACTTCACGGTTACTGGTTGGGCAGAGTTCCACACAAATGCGGCGGTCGCGAAAGCGGCGGGCCAGGTCGGGGTGGTCGGCCAGGGTGAGGCCATGGCCAATGCGATCGGCATGCAGGCGGTAGGTGGCCTGCCAAATGGCCTGGGCAGGGGTGCCTTCGCCGGCGTGAATGGTGATGGGCAGGCAGGCGGCAAAGGCCTGTTCGAGATGCTGGCTAAAGGTATGGGCTTCGGCCTGGCTCTCATCACCGGCCAAATCGATACCAACAATAAAGTCTCCCAATTGCTGTTGCGCGTGCACGGCGGTGTGGATGACTTGGGCGGCGCTTTCCTGTCTCCGCCGATCCGCAATCACGATAAAGCGGATGAGGGGATCAGTGGGCCGCATAATCTGCTGCAGAGCACGGTGAAAATCAAGCAGCCAAGAAAGGGGATCGTGCGGGCGATATTTGGTAGGACTGCCGCGTAATTCCAGATACTGCAGGCCCTGGGCCACGGCTGTGTCGCGGATGGCCTGGGCGTAGGGCAGCAGGGCCAGGGGCTCGCTTAACAGGGCTGAGCCCGAAAGTTCGCCGGGTAATTCATAGGCGTCAAAACCGCGTGCATGACCCGGTGTTTCATCCGGCATGCCCTTCAATCCCAGGCGCGGTTCGGTGGGGGCGTAGAGGCGGCGCGCCCATAATTCCGTGCTGCTTTCGGGACCGGCTAGGCAGCAGGCCACGGCGGCGCTGCGATCAGGGGCGTTTTTTAAGTGGGCGCAGGCGGCCCAAGGATCATTCCAATCCAGCTTATCGGCGATGGCCCTTGCCGTTTCGCGGCGGGATTGCGGGAGGCCGGCCCAGATTGCCTTACCCACAGTGATTTGCGCCGCCAGGTCCAGTATGCCACCAATGTGGCAGTGCAATTCCGCCTTGGGCAGGCGCTGTAAGAGATCGCGATCATTGGCGGTGATGATCTGCCGACGGAGCATGTCGATGCGCTGCGGCGAGAGACGATACAGCCCACGCCAATTGGCTATTTTCTCGTGTCGGGCCAGGTCCTCGTGGGCTTGTACCAAAAGACTGCTGGCCTGTTCTTCGCGCTGGGTGATTTTCTGCCACAGCCAACCTTCATCGCCTGGGGCCTGGAAGAGACCATTCGCTAAGGGGTAGCGCTCAGCGGTGATCGCCGGTGGAAAGCCTACTAAATGTTGTGGCGGGTGGCGGGCAATAAAGGCTGCCTGGATGGGGAGGTCTTGTGGTAATGGCGTGGTCCAGTCGTGCCGATCCAGGCGCTCGCGGATGGCTAGTGCTGCCTCTTTGCTCTCGCTCTCCGGTGGCATGACGTGAAACATTCCAGTGCAGCCAAAGATATGCCCGGCTTGCTGCATATCCGCCGACATGGTTTTCCGCCCGCCAGACAGACACAGCACCGCCTGCGGCCCGGCGGCAAGAACGCTGCGGAAAATCACTTCGCGCAAGCGCTCAACCGCTGCCTGCGCGCTCACATCGGCCGCTGCCGCACGAATAAAGCGCAGGGGCACCGGCTCCCCCAAATCCTGCCACCAGGCGCGGATGGCTGCTTCGGCCTTGGCGGTGGCAGGGGTACTGGCCTCGGTGCTGACAATCCACAGGGCGTCGGGTTCGGGTAGTGACCACCGCCGTAAGATATCCAAGGCCGCTGGCTGCCGCGCATACAGAGGGCAGTGCTTTGGGGCCAAGAGGGCGTAGGCCTCAGGGATAATCTGCCACGACAGACCGAGGGTGCAGATGAGGGGGGTCATCGGGATCCCCCCATGGCCTGGATGGCCAAACGGCTCCATTGTTCGAGCCGCTGTTCGGTAAGCAGTTGCTGGGCAGGCAAAAAACCCACACCACTGAGGGCTTCGCCCTTTTGCGGCTGCGGCGGGGTTGGGAGTAGCCAGGGAATGCAGAAGACCAGGCCCAGGTGTACCCGGCCGATGGCGCTGTCGTGTTCATGGATCCAGGCGATGGGCGGGGCACTGGCGGCCAGTTGCGGGGGATAGTGCAGCAACTCTTCTCCCAGTTCGCGCAAAAGAGCCTGGCGTAAGGTGGCGATCCCGGGTCCTGCCTGGCCGTCCTCCGGATCTACATGTCCACCTAGGCCCACCGACCAACGATCGAGCAAACGATCATCGCCACCACTGCGCCGATAGACCCAGGGCTGATCATTGCCGTCAATCAACACCGCATAGGGGATGGGCTGCTGCCAGGATTCGTCCTCTTCCACTGCGCTGCGCTCGCGCCAATGGAACTCCGGCAAAGGCTGGGC
>REDP01000250.1 GCA_007693455.1 Planctomycetota bacterium
CCTAGGTCATTACCATTGATCCTTGGTTGCGGAAGAGCTTGCGGAGGTTGTAGGCGGCTGTGACAAGGCCCCATTCGCCCGCGACCTTTGCACGTCCTCGGAGGCTGAAGGTCCGGAACCCCATGGCGGCCTTGATGATGCCAAATACAGGTTCAGCGTAGGCTTTGCGCATCTTGTAGACATCTTTGCCTTTCGGGGTTTGAAGTTTCTGGCGCATGGTTTCGCTGGGGGAGCGGGGCTTATCCGGCGGAAGGTGGTCGCCTCCACCTTCCGCCGGATTGGGCATGGGGGATTTTTTCCCGGGCTTGTTGGGTGGGATATAGAGATCAACGCCATCAAGGCGTTTATCAGTGAGAAGATCTTCCTTATAATAACCGTTGTCGGCGCTGACTATCTGAGGCAGTTTTCCATGGTTGAGCGAGGCGAGGTTCTCAAGGGTGGGAATGAGTTGATGTCGATCATTGGCGTGGTGGGTGAGGACGGTTCCGACAATCACCCCTGAGCTGCCGTCCGCGGCTATCTGGGCGTTATAGGCAAAGGCGAATGACTTGGTAGCACCATCGGGCATGAGGCGTGCATCGGGATCGGAAAAACTGTATTGATCGGTATTCTTGGGCTCAGCCTGCTCAGGGTCCGGTAAGGAGGGCCGTCTACCGCAGAATTTCTTTCCCGTTTGCCGTTCTTGTTCGGCGATCTCATCCAGGCGCTTCTGCTTCTTCTCGCGCTCCTGCGTGCAACGCTCACGGGCGCGCGCTTTCAATGCTGCCTTGGCCTCGGCCAAGCGGGCGAGACGATCTTGGGCGCGTTTGAGCCCCGCCGGCAAGCAACTGCCGTCGCCGTCTTCCCCCCATTCCCCGTCCTCCGTCGCATCTTGTAATTCAGCCTGTTCCATCAGCTCTTTGCTCATGGTCCGATAATAACGCTCGCGCTCCTCCAAGCGCTCCCAACTCACCGCACGGTGCCTACCGGCGTTCGCCTGAAACTTGCTGCCGTCGATAGCCACATGACCTAAATGCACCAAACCTGCTTCGCGGCACAGCTGGAAAATCTCCACAAACAAAGACTCCATCGCCGCGAAGTGGCGACGACGAAAGTTCGCAAAGGTCGTATGACGAGGCATTGCGTTCGCCGAGAGAAAGCGAAAAGCAACATGCTCCTGACACGCGGTGGCCAATTTACGGCTGGAACGTACGCCGGTGCAATACCCATATACCAACACCGACAGCATCATCTGAGGATGGTAGGCGGCCAAACCACGCCCATCTTCATAATCCGCGAGAAAAGCACTCAAATCGATCGACGCGAGGGTATCCGCGACAAAACGAGCCAAGTGGTCTTCGGGAAGCCAGTCGTTCAGGTCAGGGGGAAGCAGCAGCGTCTGGCCCAGATCATAGGATCGGAAGGCTTTATTGGTCTGCATGGGACTAGGTTATGCGTATAATCAGCATGGCCAACCCTCTATCCGTTACAGACTCCCGGGGACAAGCTGTGAGCCGCCCGGAGGTATGGAATGGCATGAAATATCGGCAAGCTTGCCGATACCATAGGACCATAGACAATATCTTAAAATGGATCTCGGTAATAGTGAAGAACATTGAATAGAACCGAGACCATAGTATAAAGATAAGCCATTCGCGATACTGCCATATTATCTTGTGATCTAAGCCAAAGGACATCAGCCATGCACTACCCTCATGCCATCCGGTCATATAGCTATCATCTGATTATCCTCTGCGCACTCACGCTCTGCTTTAATAGTGCAAGTAGCTTAGAGATCGGTCTCGGCCATATCTCAGATTCCATTGACAACGATACGCGGCCCAAAGAGGGAAATACCATCCGCCTTGTTGCCCCACGCGGGGGCACGGCTACCGGGGTTATTGTTGTGCGCGGCAATCCCGCGGCCGCGCAAGCGCGTTTAAGCCGTGATGGTTTACGCCAAGGACGCTCCCATAATCTTGATGATGCGGTGCAAATATGGTATGGCTCCAAGCAAGTGGACTTCGGCCCCAATCGTGGCAAAGACGATAGCACCAGCCCATACTATGATGCATTAATTCCTCGCCCGGTTGAGGCCAGCCGCGTTCTCCCCATCTATGTTCACATTTCGGTGCCAGAAGATGCCCAGCCTGGTGGATATTCCGGCACCATCGAAGTGCGCGGACGAGGAGGCTCCCAAGACTTTGAACTGCAGGTGATGGTTGCTCCCTTTGTTCTACCACCCCCCCAACAACGCCACTCGTGGGTGGACATGCTCCAGTCTCCTGATTCGGTTGCCTATCGTTATGGGGTACCGCTCTACTCTCGACAGCACCTACAATTGATGCGACCATCACTGGAAAAAATGGCACGCTTGGGCCAGCGCGTGATGCATGTCACGGCCATTGCTCGTACTATGCTTGGCAATGATGAAGCCATGCTGCCCATTGGCGAGCGAGGCATCGATTGGAGCGGCTTAGAAGGCTATATGGCGCTCTTTAACGAGACCGTAGGGGCGCCCAAGTTTGTTGTGGTCTATGCTGTTGAACGCGGTGGAAATACGGGATCGGGTGATGCTCCTCCCCATTGGACACCACCAGGGGGACGCCGACAAGGCTCCACCAATGCCGAAGAAGTCGCCTATAGCGACCGCTACCGTCCAGCCTGGAAGGCTGCCATGGAAGGGATTCAGCAGCGCATTCAACAAGCAGGATGGGATGATACTGAAATACTCATTGGTTGGATTGGAGATGCCCGGCCGTTTGGCGATTATTTTTCTTTCTTCTCTGAAATAGCCCCCTTCGCCCGCTGGGTCCAATTTACCCATGCTCGCGGCGATGATAGCCCCAGGGCAGATGGCACCCTCTCCGTGCTAGGCATGGATGTGGCCTATCGCGTACTCCCCTATCCCCCCGGCAATATCAACCGTGAATTGGGGGCCGGTCAGTCTGCGCCATCGGTAGATGGGTGGAAGGGGAACTTCCTCAATGTGACCAGCATGCGGCAGCGCAATGATCAATACCACGAAGTCGCCTTTTGGCTGGGACAAGTCCCCCATGCAACCTCATCGCGGGGCTCTGCCTATCGTGGTGTGGCGCGCATTGGCATGGACTTTTGGACTGTACCGCGTCCAGGTGGTGGCAGTGGGCGTATTATCCAAACCTTTCAACGCTGGAATAACCTGCAGCGAGATAACGCCCCGGCAATTACCGCCCCTGGTCCTGAAGGCGCCCTGCCCACCGTGCGCTACCTGGCCATGGCACAGGGCGCCCAAGAAACCGAAGCCTTTATCTGGGCAAGCAAGGCTTTGCAGGCGGGACGCCTACCACAAGGGGCCAATCGCAATCAAGCACGCGAACTCCTTGACGCATGGCGCAATCTGCGCGTGGTCGATCCGGAAATCATGGCCGGAGAAAATGAGTTTGAGGTACTCACTGCCCTCTACGGTTTTGCCGGTTTTGCCCAGGGCCAACGCTAATCCCAGAGAGGCCTCGCCGCATCTGCAATAATCAAGACCTGCAGCTGGCATTCTTGAGGACTGTTGGCGCGACTCCCCCTTGACTCCCACGCTCACAACAACCCTGGAGAGCGTGAGCGTTTCTACCCCCTCATCACCGTCCTATTGGCGATTCTGGTGGCCTCTGGCCCTGGTGGGCTTGGCCATGCCATTGAGCAAGGTGTTTATCAATGGTGGTCTAGCGCGCCTTGAGGATGGTGTGAGTGAACTGGCCACGGTGGCCTATGCCGAAGGATTGTTTCATTTAGCCCAGGCCACCATGGCCTTTCTGCCGCAAGCGGCCACGGTATTAGTGCGCTCGTCTGCAGATCATCATCGCTGCCGCCTGTTAGCTATGGTCCTAGCGGTGTGTGTAATGATTCCCATTGTCGCCATAGGCGGGCCGCTGCGCGGGCTGCTCACCATTCTCTACGGGATTGATGGAGTGATCCTTGATCAAGCGGCGCGATACCTTCTTCTGCTCGCCCCCCTCTTAATGCTGCATGCCGTCGTTGGCTATACCACGGGCCTTCTGGTACGCCATGGACGCACAGGATGGGTTTCCATAGCCACCATAGCGTATTTAGTGAGCGTGGCGGGAGTGGTTACTCTGGCTGATATCTGGTCGTGGGGGCCAGTGACCATGGTGGTTGGCTCTCAGGCCTTCGCCCTGAGTGTAAAAGCCTGCATTGTCACCCTGGTCTGGCGCGCTATTCCCCATGACCTAGGAAATGAGCATGATGCCCCCATTAGTGTGGCAGCCATTCGCGCCTTTTTCTGGCCTCTCGCCATAACTTCCATGATGTTTGCCGCTTCCCGTCCGGTTATTTATGCGGTGGTGGGATTGAGTGAAAATGCCCTTTTTACCGTAGCTGTCCTGCGCGTAGCCTTTGACTTAGGACTGTTGGCACAGATGCCGATTAATCAATTCCGCCATGTACTGGTAACCTTCGTTGCCCAGGATCACCTTGGCGTGGCGCGTTTTATGGTTATCACCACGGCCATTATCGCACTTTTTTCACTCATCATCATCATCTCGCCCTTATCCCGTATCATCCTTGATAACACCCTGGGCATTGCCCCGGAAATCAGCGAGGCAGTGCGCAGTACCTGGCTGATCCTGGTTCTTGTTCCCATTGTAGTGGCCTGGCGTAATTGGCATCACGGCTTGGCCATGGTACGCCAACGCACCCGCTCCATGGCCCTGGCGGCAATTCTCCGTGTTCTTGGTACTGGCGGCCTCTGCCTTGCAGCCCTTCCCCTGGGGCTTCTGAATCACCATTGGGGAGCCCTAGCTTTAGTCAGCGGATTTCTCTGCGAAGCCCTCATTGTTCGCTTCTTTGGGCGCCGCGCCTCATCCCCACCAGCGTTGGGCAAGACCCAGCAGCACTAGGCAAGTACAGGTGGCGGCAATGGCCATCCACTGCGATGGACGCAGCATTTCACGGAATAGTATGCGGGCAAAAATTGCCGTTGCTACCATCATTGCCGAAAGCACCCCGCCGGCAACGGTAATACTCCCCAAGGTAGTCGCGTAGGTGTAGGCTCCGGTACCGATCACGGTTGGCGACGCACAAAGCCCCACTTTGAGCATAATGCGCGGCGGCATGATCGGACGTGGACGATGCCATTGCCGCAGGGAAAGTGCCAACAACCCACACAGGCCAATTCCCGCCTCCCATCCCCAGGCAGCAAAAAATGGATCCGCACTCCGCGATACAACGCCCAAGGGAACCAAAGCCGAAGCCATACAGATGGCAAAGCCCGCTGCTGCCGCGACACCCCACAAGGGCTTGGCGCTAGCAACCCGCGGCTGATCGCGCCCGCTGATCCAACCCAATATCACCACTCCCGCCACCACGCCACTCACTGCCAGCAATTCAGCCATATGGGGCATGCCATTGCCCACCGACAACTCCAAGAGCAAGGTCGCCAGAGCAGCCAAGGCCTGACCTATGGCCACTGCAATGGCCATGGGCAAATGCCGCACAGCAAAAGTCTGGCAAAGATTTGCTCCCAAGGCAGCCACACACGCCAAGGCCAAAAAAGGCAGCACTGACAGTAGGATGTCGCCTTGTAGTGCCTGACGATCGGCCACCAACAACAGCGGCAGCATAATCATGCCTAAAAACACCCCACGCGCGGTAACCACCCACAAGAGGTCGTGGCTACGAGCCATGTGGCCAATCAGCACATTATTCAAGCCGTAGGCGGTTACCGAAAAGATGAGCAAGGTTAAATACACGAGCGCGAAGGATGGGCCACCACAGCCCACGGCAAGGGACTCTTGCGGCAGCAGCCCAGGGCGAAGCACGCCTGTAGCGCAAAAGCACCCTATTCAGGGCCTTTCTGCAGGCCGATCAGGAGATCGGCGATTCCAGAGGTAAGCGTTGAGTCGCCCTGTCCTGGTGCCGCCATTTCGCCTTGTATTGATCGCCAGCAAACGAGGGTGAAGCTATGTTCCAGCCCAGTCCACTGCAACTGCAAGCCATCGCCAGTATGGAAGCGCAACTGGGTATACGCCGTGGTCGCCAACATTTTGCCGATGGCGCAGCCTTTGATGCCTATTTTAAGACACTTCAGCAACGCTGTCAGCGACAAGGCAGCGAAGACCCAGCCGCACGGCGACAACGGCGCGAAGCACGCTTGGCCAATTATTATCAGGACCATGAGCGACTTCGCCAATATGCCCTGCGCTATAATCTCCGCTACCAGCCCTCCAGCCCAGCCTTACTCACGGCCCTGCTACGCAAATGCCCGGATGAAGAGCGCTGCCAGGCGGTAATGACCGCCATGGCCGAGCACCTTGATGATCAGGGGCGGGCCCAAGAACTGGCCATGAGCCTGCATCAGCGGGGTCATCACCGCCAAGGCGTACGCCAGCGCCTCCTGCGCCGGCGCTTTCCCAGCCAAGCAATCGAACATGCCCTCGCTGCCCTGGATGAGCACAGTGGCGAAGCGCCGCTTGATGACGATGCCCTGCAGCGGCGGCTGGCGCAATTACGGCGGCGGGGAATGAGTAGCTCTGCCATTGTCGGACGCCTGGCCAGCACCCCCGATGAGCGAGAACAACTGCGCCAGACCATGACCGATGCCAGCGCCAATGACCAGCGGGCCGCCCTTGAGCTCTGCCGCAAACTGCTGCGCCAAGGCATCGAACCCCGCCGCATCCAACAACGCCTAGCCCGGCGGGGATTCTCCGCCGCCACCTGCACAGCGGCGCTGGCCCAGGCGCAGGAAGAGGCGCAGTAGTGTCCTCCTAATCAGGGTGAGCCTGTGTCAGGGCGCCACTTTATGCCTTGGCACGCTAGAGGGATTGTGAACATGGGCTCATGGCCCAAACGACTCAGCCCAACATCCTCCTCATCATTGGCGAAGACACTGGTATTCACCTTGGCTGCTACGGCGACCCCGATGCGCGTACACCACATCTGGATCAGCTGGCTGCTGAGGGCCTGCGCG
>REDP01000146.1 GCA_007693455.1 Planctomycetota bacterium
GGTAGCGCTCAAGGAGCGCAACCCTGGGCTGGGCTACGGAGCCCCGTTGGGGCTCGATCAGGCCACACGCATGGGGTTCGCCAATCAGGGCGACTCAAGGCTCACCTTGGGCAAGGAAAGCCCGCTAGACGGGGCATGCTTTTAGTGTAAAAGCACCTTATTCAGGGCGTTGTTACAGCCCGATTAGGAGATCGGCGATCCCGGGGGCAAGCTTTGCGCCGCCCTGGTTCGCCAATGCCTCATGCCATTGATCTCCTGATCAGCCTGCAATAAAACTTAGCTAGTGAACAAACATTCCTTGCCCAGGGTGAGCTTTGGGTCGCCCTAAGCGACGCAGCAGGACATGTGGGGGGATCACGGCATGTCTAGCTCTTAGGCGACGAGTGGCGTCAACCGTTTATTGCCTATCACCAGGCTCAAAATGAGTATGGCACCTGCGATGGCATAGCCTGAATCTCGGTCGGCAATGCCCATTACCAGCAAAAAAACAGCAAACAGCAGCAAACAGACATTGGCTACAGCAAGAACATATTCGACCATTTTGCGGCTCCTGAATGGGGATGCATAAGTGCGTGGCTATACTGCTCTCGCTCAAGCGCAGGGCAATGATGGCATTCACGACAATGACTTTGCCGAAAAGAAATCTTGGCTACGCTTTTCTGCCATGACATGATGGTACTGGGAGGAAGGACGCTATGCTATCGGTTCTCTGTGTGTTCTTAGCTGGTATTGGTGGATATTGGTGTTGGAGTCGCCAAGGCTTTGCTGATCCAATGGTGTGGCGCATTGTTGGTGCGCTCTCGATTATGCTCTTGGCAGTGGCGGCGGTGGCCTTGCCACCATGGCTTGAACTGAGCAAGATGCTGGGGCTACTCCTGATGCCGTTGGGCTTGGTGTGGCTGGGCCTGGCATTGGCAACCGTGCTTTTGCATAGCAGGCTGCGCTGGTTGTGCTTGGGATGTTGGATCGTGTTGAGTCTCGGCGGCAATCCCTGGCTGGGGGCATTGCTGATGCAAACCTTGGAGCGGCCGTTTCTTGATGATGAGAGATTACCGTCTGGTCACTTTGATGCTGTGGTGGTATTAGGTGGCGGCAGCAACGGCATGGGCTTCGGCCGTCCCCAATTGGGGGATAGTGGTGACCGCATTCTGCTTGCGGCGCAATTGCATCATGCCGGGGCCGCACCCATTTTGATTGCCACCGGCAGCGATCCCCTGGGTAACGATGATGAGGGATCTGGCAGCGAACACACCGCAACCATTTGGCAAAGTCTGGGTATACGCAGTTCAGCCCTGCGCCTGATTCCTGGGCCACGCACCACCAGTGAGGAAATACAGGCCCTGGCGGCGATCATGGCCGATGAATCATGGCATCGCGTGGGACTGATCACCAGCGCCTGGCATATGCCTCGTGCCATGTATTTGGCCGAGCGGCATCAACTTGAGCTTGTACCACTTCCCTGCGATAGCCGTAGTCGTATGCCTGACCTTTCACCGGTACACCTGATCCCCCAGCAGCAAGGCGTCAGCTTGGTACAACGAGCCATCTGGGAATATTTAGGACGCTGGGCTGGGCGCTAAACACTCACCGCCTCTCGTTGCGCTGTCCCAGGGTAATGGCGGTGCTGTGGAGCCCCTCCTTACCGGCACGCCAATACGTGACGACTACTTGCTCATCGGGTTGGTGATCGCGGAGGGCATTGGGGAGACACCAGCGGGTAGCAGTGGACATGTCATCAATGCTCACGATTACATCACGCGGCTGTAATCCTGCCTCGGCAGCGGGAGAACCCGCAGCCAAACGGACAATTTCCAAACCACGATCCTGGGCAAAGCCACGCAGTTCAATGGGTCGGGTTAAGAGGCCCATCCATGCCTGCGGGGCTTCATGTTCAGCACTGGCATGCCGATGCTCTACCGCCTCCACTTCCCATGATGGCACGGCAAAAGCTTCGCCGTACTCATCATACACCATCACCCGCTGCTGACGATCGCTGGCCTGATCCTGGGGACTCATCAGTACCAATAATAATCCGATCACCGCAGCCGCGGCCACAGTCCAAGGAACAGTCCACGACCACCAACCGCGTGGGGCAACGGGATCCATAGGAGTGCGGATGGAGCTTTCTTCTGCTGCCAGTTGAGCGCGTAAAATGCGCGCCATACCAGGCCCAGGTACTGGCACCGTGTGGGGGTGCGCAGCATCAGGCAAGACATCATAGACCTGCTCCCAGAATGCCTGCTCTTGCTGTAACTGGGGATCGTCGCGGAGTAATGCGCGCAGTTGGCGCGCGCTTGATTCATCGAGATCGCCTGCGACCAAGTCGGCAATGCGCTCGCGCACTTCCAGCTCATCGTCGCTGGGGCTATCTTGGGTGTTAGGGGAATGATTCATGGTGCAACCTCCTCGCCAAAGTGCTCAATCCATAATTTACGGAAGGCTTTGCGAGCGTAGTGAATACGAAAGCGCATGGCTCCAGGGGCTATATCCACGGCCTCAGCCATGGCGGTAGGTTCAAGTCCCTCGACATCGCGCATGATTAATAATGAGCGATATTTCTCTGGCATGAGACGGAGAATCTCTGCCACGCGGCCACGGAGGTCCTTTGTGTGGAGGCGTTGATCTGGCGAGGGGCTATCAACATCATCCATATCTTCCATCCGATCACTGTGGGCGCGGACACGGTGGCGGCGCAGCCAATCGACGCCCAAATTATGCACCACGCGCAAAAACCAGGCTTTAAAGGATCGTTGTCCGTCATAGCTCTGGGGCTTACGTAAGAGCTTTAAAAATGCTTCTTGAACCAGGTCGCGGGCAACCTCTTCATCGCGCACCAAATGATAGGCCACCCAAAAAGCTGGCTGCTGATAGGTGTTGACCAAGCGATCAAGGGCGGAGGCATCGCCTTGGGCATAACTACGCAGCCAATGCGCCTCATCGGTCTGTCGTTCGTGCTGATCTACGCTCACGGGCCACTCCTGATTCGTGCGCAGTGGGTTGATGGGCGCCGAATGGGATAGGGTTGCATGCATACCAAACTCCTGCAAGGGGTACTACGCGCCAAGCGCCCTGGCATTAGCATAGGGGCACTCAAAGCTCGCCCTGGCGGCGTGAGGTGCTAGGAGTTGGCAGCGGCCACTTGCCCACTATCCTGCGCGGATGCTGCCTCCTGGACCCCTCACTATCCCCCCGCTCCATCGTGAGCTGGCTTGGACCTGGCCCGTGCCGGGATCCAAGAGCCTTACCAACCGAGCACTGCCCTTAGCTGCCTTGGCTTCGGGCACATCCCGGCTCACGCGGGTTCTGCATAGCGATGATACCGGGCATATGCGCCAATGCCTGCAGCAATGGGGCATTGGCTTTGCCGATGACGATGCGCAAACGCTTACGGTACATGGCGGCAGAGAGCGCCTACACGCCAGCGCCACTCCCCTAGAGGTGGGGAATAGTGGCACCACGGTACGTTTTTGCAGTGCCCTTGCCGCCCTTGTTCCCGGTCATAGCGAGCTCTGCGGGGATGCTGATATGGCGCGCCGGCCCATTGCCCACCTGGTATCTGCCCTGCAAGATCTCGGCGTTCGGGTGGATTGTCCCAGTGGATGTCCGCCACTGACGGTTCAGGGTACGGGGTCGCTGCGGGGAAGCGTAACTATTCCTGGCCACTTGAGCAGTCAGTATGCCTCTGCCCTCCTGTTGGCTGGGGCTGGTGATGAGGAAGGTATTGAGATATCCATAGCGGGCGACTTGGTGAGTAAGCCATACGTGGCCATGACCTGCGCCATGATTCGTGCGTTTGGGGGCGAGGCTGATGGTGCAGCGGGGCGCTGGTGGGCACGAGGCCCCCTCCAACCCAGCACCATCACCATTGAGCCAGATGCTACGGCGGCGAGTTATGCCTTTGCCGCAGCCGTCTCAGGGCAAGGTTCGGTAACCGTACCGCATCTTGGCCGTGAAAGCATCCAAGGTGACCTTGCCTTTGTCGATATTCTCGAAGCCATGGGGGCACAAGTCGAGCGCGGAAAAACACGTACTACGGTTGCAGCAGGCAATGGTCTACGCGGCATTGAGGTGGATATGCATCACATCTCCGACACGGTGATGACCTTGGCCGCCATTGCCCCCCTGGCTAGCGGCCCCACTACCATTCGCAATATTGCCAATATTAAGGTCAAAGAAACGGATCGACTGGCAGCCACAGTCAACGAACTGCAGCGCCTGGGCCAAGATGTCACCTACGGTGAGGATTGGATTCGCATTACTCCTGCGCGCATCGTGCCCGCAACCATTGAATGCTACCGCGACCATCGCATGGCCATGAGCTTTGCCATTCTCGGTCTGGCCCGTTCAGGCATTAGCATTGCTGATCCTGCCTGTGTGGCCAAAACCTATCCCAGCTTTTGGACCCATCTCACCCAGTTATACCATGACCATGGTCAGGAGTGCCCGTGGGCCAATTGCGCATCATAGGTGGCGAGTGGCGGGGGCGCATGCTCAGCACGCCAACTGGTTTGGATACGCGCCCGCTTACCAATCGTATTCGCCAAAGTCTTTTTGATTGTCTGGGGCAGCGACTGGATGGCTATGTGGTGGCCGATTGCTGTGCGGGCAGTGGCAGTTTTGGCTTTGAAGCCTTGAGCCGCGGCGCAGCAAGCGTCTATGCCATTGAAAGTGGAGCTCCCGCAATCGCCTGCCTGCGCCACAACGCGCACAGTCTCTCATGCGCTGCAGACCACCATCTCATCACCACTCCTTTACCTGCTGGATGCCACCAGTTACCAGAGTGTGACCTCATCTTTTGCGATCCACCCTTTCCCTGGTATCGTGAACAACCTGAGCTCCTGCAGGCCACCATTGAGGCTGCCGTGCAGCAACTGGCTCCCGATGGCATACTCTTGCTGCGTGGTGAGCGCGGGCAAACGCTTCCACCACACTTTTTACCCCAGCAACAGCAGCAGCGTCAGTACGGCCGCTCGTGGGTATCCTGGATAGCCCCAGGATAAGGGGCGCCAGTTCTACGCCGCTGACTCGTCGCCTGGGAAACAAAACACACCCCCAGGAACCAGGCTGGGGACCACTGATTGGCCGACGGTATAGTGCTGATCGTTGTCATGGCGGGCAGTAAGGGCAAGGCGTTGGCCGTGATGCTCTATGGCTATGTCGGTTTGGCGCCGCCCTCCCAAAAAACGCTCGTCAATGACTGGCACGCGGCTTTCATCCGAATCCTGCGGCGAGGCTGGCCGTAAGCGCAGGCCGGTATGGCGCAATACCACATCCATCGGTGCACCATCCTCCGCCCCTTCTGGCCCTGGAATGGACAAGGGCCCCACGCGCACCGCACCATCCCGCACGGTTGCTCGGATAGTGGTGCAGTCGCCAAAAAAACTTGCACTAAAGGCATCAACCGGGTTGCGCCACACCGTTTCTGGTGGACCATCGAGAACGATGCGCCCCTGATTCATAAGCACTACGCGGTCGGCCATCTGCAAGGCCTCTTCACCATCATGGGTGACCAGTAAAGTGGCAATACCCACCTCCTTCAAGAGCAGACGCGCGTCATGGCGCAAGCTCCGCCGCAGTGTGGCATCCAAGCCACTAAACGGCTCATCCATGAGCATTAAGCGGGGCTGCGGAGCCAAAGCCCGAGCCAGGGCGATGCGTTGTTGCTGCCCTCCGGAAAGCTGATGGGGCCAGGCCTGAGCGAGTTCTTCGGCCTGCACCCGCTTGAGGGTTTCGCGCACGCGCTGCTGCCGCTGCTCATGACGAAACCCGCGTAGGCCAAAGGCCACATTGTCACTGATATTTTTATGGGGAAAAAGGGCAAAATCCTGAAAAACCATGCCAACGCCACGGCGCTCTGGGGGCACGGTGCGACGGGCTGTCGACACTTCTGCACCGGCAATAAAGATGGCCCCACCGCGCAGTCCTTCCAGGCCGGCAATGCAGCGCAAGAGGGTTGTCTTACCACATCCCGATGGCCCCAACAGACAGACGATCTCACCCGCTGCAATCTGAAGGTCCACCGCACGCAGCACTGGTTCGACGGTGTAGGCATGGGAAACCTGCTGCACGGAGAGGAGATATTCGTGCCCTGTATTCATGAGACCCCTTCCACCGAACGCGCCGTCGCAATGAGGCGAGAAAGCACTATGACCGGCAGTAATCCCACCGCAAGAATCATCAGCGCTGGAAATGCCGCTTGGCCTAGATCCTCTAATTTCGCCAACTGATGCACGCGCACAGCCAGCGTATTGAAATCGGCGGGACGTAAAATCATCGTGGCTGGTAATTCCTTCATGGCGTCAACGAATATCAGGAGTAATCCGGTAAATACCGCGCCACGCATCAATGGTACATGCACCGACCATAAAACTCGTCGCGGCGGCGCACCGAGGGTGCGCCCTGCATGATCGAGACTGGGGGCAATGCGCCCCAAGCCAGCATCAAGGGTGCCCAAGGCTACGGCCATAAAACGAATCACATAGGCCGCCACTACTGCGCCAATACTGCCAATTAAAAACAAGCCCACATCCCAGCCCATGCGCTCACGCATCACATCCACCAAAAAATTATCCAACCACCCAAGGGGAATAATAATCGCTACAGCAATAACCACCCCTGGAATCGCGTAACCCAAACCCGACACACGGCGCGAGGCAAAGGTCAGCCAGGTGGGAACCAAACGTGCGCTATACACTACCACCAATGCCAGGGTAACCGCAATCACTGCCGCCAAGGCCGACACCTGGAAGCTATTGAAGGCAAGATTGCCAACCGTTTCCTGCCAGTGGATATCGCCATGGCGGATAGCCCGACGGACTAAGACTGCAGCCGGCACCACAAAACCAAGAATCAGGGGCAGGACACAGGCAAGTACCGCTAAGCCAGCGCGCCAGCCGCGCAACTGCCAACGAGGCAATTGCCGCACCCGACTGGTGGTATGATGGTAGCGTCGACGACCACGACTCATGCGCTCGGCTATAAGAACGATGGCCACTACGACGAGGAGAATTGCCGCCAACTTCGATGCCGCAGCGTAGCTTTCCAAATTGGTGTAGGTGCGATAGATGCCTAAAGTTAAGGTATCAACGGCGAAATAATCTACGGTACCGTAGTCAGCCAGGGTTTCCATCATCACCAGTGCCAGGCCAGCAACCATGGCCGGTCGAGCCAGGGGTAAGGCAATGCGCCAAAAACAGCTCCACGGGCCATGGCCCAAGGTGCGCCCCGCTTCAAGGACACAGACCGATTGATCTAAAAATGCAGTACGGCAGGTTAAATAGACATAGGGATATAAGACCAATCCCAACATTACCATGGCACCGCCCAGGGAACGAATCGCAGGAAACCAATACTCATCAGGATGCTCCCAGGCAAACCACGAGCGCAGAGCGCTTTGCACCGGACCGCCATAATCGAGCAGATCCGTATAAGTATAGGCCATAATATAGGCAGGCACCGCCAGCGGCAGCAATAAAGCCCACTCCCACACGCGCCGTCCAGGAAAAGAACACATACTCACCAGCCAGGCCGTACTCACCCCGATACACCCAGCAATCAGCGATACCCCAAGACACAAGAGGATACTGGTTTGCACATACTCGCTCAGGCGATACTCACGAATATGCGCCCACACTCCCATCTCATCATCGCCAGGGAGCAGGGCAATGGCGATAAACAGCAGCGGCACTAATACTACCGCCATCACCGAGAGAGAGAACCACGTCCAGGGGTTGAGTAAGCCCCAACGCACGGGCCAGGGTGCCCCATTACGCAGCATGGCCGTCTTCGACATATCCTCCACCCCCGGAAGCGGGCCTGAAGGGCGACTCGGCTGCGGTTGCGTTGGTTCCTGGCTCACCAAGGACTCCTCTGGCATGAGCAGTGGGGGCAGTAAGGAAAGCGCCGCACCCTAGGGATCAGCCAGCCAAGGCAACCGCAGCGCCGTCCGCATAGGTAGGGCGACACACAGCCTGCCAGGAAAAGCAGCAACCCTAGGCGGGCACATTTGTGCTTCCCCAAAGTCCGTTGCGGGAATTTTGTCCGGACGATCCGGATATTGGGAATCACCGGGGAACGCTGTGCACCGCTCTTCCCGCACTTTCCGCGTAGGTACGGTACACCCAACTGCAGCAGAAAACAGGCTCTCAGCCAATGCGTGAATGGCAAACCCTCCACAGCTCTTTGACACCATACGCAAAGCCAGTGATTTCAGCGCCATCCAGCTCGATCAAAAAGCATCATTGCGGGCACACCCCAGCGGCCGAGATCCTGAGCACTCACCGAAGTATCTGCTCGGAAAGGGTACTCGTCTGGTGAAAGCGGAGGAGTTATGCCCTCCACTACGGGAAATTCACGGCTGCCGCGAATCCATGCCTCCTGCCCAGCATCACTGGCCAAAAATTCCAGAAACGCTTGCGCATGCTCAGGGTTGGGAGCATACCGCAGCATACCCGCGCCACTCACATTGGTGTGGGCTCCGCGCTCCCCCTCCCCTTGATTGGGGAAGAAGAGGCCAATCTGATCCCATATTGCCGCATCATTGGGATCATCGGAGTCACGCATCATCAGGGTGTAGTAATGGTTAACGATGGCGATATCGCCTTCACCCGCAGCAACCCCACGAATTTGCGGGCGATCCCCGCCCTGCGGTTGGCGCGCAAAATTTGCCGCCAGGCCCCGCGCCCACGCTTCAGCGGCTTCAGATCCATGGGTGGCAATCATACTGGCCATAAGCGACTGATTATAGACATTGCTGGAGCTACGCACCAAAATCCGTCCACGCCACTTGGGATCCACCAAATCTTCGTAGGTACTTAATTCAGCAGGGTCCACCCGATCCTTGGCATAAACAATAATCCGATAGCGCTGACCAAATGCATACCACAGGCCTTCAGGATGGCGAAGGTGGCTGGGGATGCGCTTGATAAGATACTCTGATTCGACTGGGGCAAATAATTCACGCCGTTCGGCAACCGCCAAGCGACCTGCATCCACGGTAATAAAAACATCCGCCGAGGAATTACGACCCTCGGCGCGGAGACGAGACATCAACTGATCACCGCCATCTTCAACCACACGTACCTGAATACCAGTCGTTTCAGTAAACAACTCATAGAGCTGGCGATCTGCATCGTAATGCCGAGCCGAATACACCGTCAACTCCTGTGCCGACAGCGGCGCCCACGACCATGGCAGCATGGTCATCAAGGTGAATGCGCAGATGACAAGAACACTCCCATGACATACGGGAAATCGAAACATGGCTTCTCCTTGGAATAACAACAGGCGCGCAGCATGTACCCATGCCTGAATTTGCAACTGGTTCTCATGATCACCTTCAACAGGGCCTGATCATTCGCCCCTCACCCCCACTGAAAAATTCCCCTTGGCAGCATACACCACATTGGAGAATCTGCGCATGCGTACTCCTCTTCCTCTGATTATATCCTTCGTCTTGGCGATCACGGCATGCCTTACCGTCCAGGCGCAGTCTAGTGAGCCAGCAAGCACGCGGGCCTTCTTTAACCCCCAGGTCAGCAGCCGCGATGTGGCCCTCAATCAAAGCGTAACGGTGTCCTTTACCACGCTGCGTCCGCAAGTGGAAGACATTGATCCCTTGAGTGTTGTGCTTACGGCGCTGAACAGTCCTGCGGTTCGTGACGACTGGCGGGTTTGGGGCGAGCCTCGGGTGGAGGTGGATCCCAAGATTGGTACCCTCCGCAGCCAATTTGTGCTTTTACCCCGCCAGCCAGGAAATCTCACTATTCCCGATATTCCCGTGCGCTGGCTACGGGGTAATCAGGTGGCGCGCTTTGGCCAGGTCACCGTGCATGAGCATTTGGCCCATGGCGCTCGGACCATTAGCCTCCCTGATGATTACCACCGCATTCATGGCTATACCTGGGGGATGAGCGGCGAGGATGTGATCCAACGCAGCGGCATTAGTCTGCAAGAGGACGAAAGCCCGCAGCGCTTTCGCTTTGCCCCACGCCCGGGCTTATCCTTGGAAGTGCGTTCGGGGCGGCTTGCCGTTGGCCGCATTGAGGCCCCAGGCCTACCCTTTCAGCAAGCACGTGGATCGTTTCACGAGCGTTGGGGAGATACCATGCCAGGCAGTCGTAGCGATGCTGCCATGTGGATGCTTGGCTGGATTCGCATCGAAGCGCGGGCCGAAGGCGATGGCACCATCGTCGAACTCACCCACGAGGGTATCGAAGAACGAATCACCCGCGGTGAGGTGCAAAATAAGATCTTCTCCTTACTCGAAGAGGGCTCTGGGAGCACTCCTTCCAGTCCTGAAACTGCGCCCCAAGCACCCTCCCGCAGCGAAGCTCCAGACGACCAGACTGAAACCCCAACCCTGCCACGCCAAGACGATACCGAATCCAGTCCCGCGGCACCACCGTCAGCCTTTGACCCCCACGCCGAATTTGAACGCCAACTACGCCGCACTCCAGACCCTGATCAGCGTTAGCGTTCTCCGCTCCTACAGCCAATACCACAGGGTTGCTTCGTTAAAGCAGGAAGTGAACTGGCACGAGGTATTGCCCTCAAGGCGACGCAAAGCCCATATTGGGATAGGAATATCCGCTTTGCGGGGCATGCTTTTCATGCGAAAATCGCTCATCCAGCTCCTTTTTGGGAAGATCTGGAGATCGCCAATCCCTGGGGCAAGCTTTACGTCGCCCTGGCATTACCCTCTAACGCACCTATCTACCCGAGATTGTTACCCACACTAGGCACGAGTAAAAAAAAAGGCCGCCCAAATGGACGGCCTCAATGCTTGATATACAAGGCTTTCTGTGGTACACGGGGCGGGACTTGAACCCGCACGAGGTATTACCCTCACTAGGCCCTCAACCTAGCGCGTCTGCCAATTCCGCCACCCGTGCTTCGGCAGGGCGCAGACCATAGGAGAGTTTTAGGGGGCGTCAATGCTCGTCTTTTTCACTCCTTCAGGGCTGCTCGAAGCGTGCCTGTACGAGAGGATTCTCGCTGCGCGGGGGCATACTTGCGGTGGAAAAATCCTTCCTTTGGGCGACTCTGTGGCCGATGAGCAGATCGATGCTCCCAGTGGCCGGTTTTACCCCAACCGAGCCAGTGCAACCTTACCAGCGGCGGGAGCGTGATATACCCTTCTCTCGCAAGCCCCTCATTTTGATTGAGTAGGGCACTATGGGGTCCTAGGCTCATTACACTGGTTTACAGCAGGGGAGACATATTCATGGAAACTGATCGCACTACAGATCCCCTTATCAAAGCTTCCTCGGGTCAGTGGTTGGTGGAAAGTCGCATGGGCACGGGACATTTTAGCCAAGTGTACCGCGCCCTGCATGGTGAAAGCGGAAAACAAGCCGTTCTCAAGATTCTCCGCACTGACCTTAAAGATCCCCGCGAGGGCGAACGTGCCCTCGCCCGTGAGGAAGACGTCTTAAGTCAGTGCGATCATCCTGGCTTTCCCAAATTTATTAAACGCCTCACGATTCAGAATCGCAAAGGCATCCTTATCACCCACTGTGATGGCCATCCCGTCATCAAACTCCTGCGGCAAGTACCGCACTTTGATCGTGTTGGCGTGATTCGCTCGGTGGCGCGCATGCTCAAACATATCCACGAACGGGGTTATGTGCATGGCGATGTGACGCTGGAAAATATTCTCATGGCACCTGGAGGACGGGTCTACCTCACCAGTTTTTCGCAAGCACGACGAGAAATGCGCAGTGGTACCGAGGTCATTACCCGCGTTTTCCGTAAGCCCACGTATGAAGGCGGACAGTTCATCTACCTTGCCCCTGAGATTATGGGATCGAAGGCGATCAACCAATGCTCTGACGTTTTTGCCTTTGGGGTATGCGCTTTCCTGCTATTAAGTAGACGCAAGCCGTACACCATAAAAAACGTTGCGATGTACAAAAAATTAGCTCAGGAGAAAGCCCAGGCGGATATTTTACGGCATCATCCACGTATGCCCAGGCCTTTTGCCAGCATCATCAATCGCTGCATCTCCATGGATCCTGAAAGTCGCATCCCCAATGGCATTGAGGTCAGCGACAGTCTCGACATGTTTTTCGCCCAAAAGGGCAATCCACAGCCGTCAGAGCTGTCACGCATGTTCGCTCCGCCAGAGAAAGCCAACGATGATAAAGGTGAGGATATCCGCTGGATTGATTAACGTATGCGTCAAGCACGGAAAACAGCGTTAGCTGTCGCCCCCTACACCGCTTTGTGCTGCATCTGGTGACGTAGGCGCTGACGAATCATCTGCGACAGTGGCGGCAGGGCGCTAAAATCCTCGGGATGGTCGTTTTCTTGCTTCCCCAGTACTCCACATGCGATGAGATGGAAAGTAATCGCCCCTAAATCATCAGCACTACCTACCCCCCACGACAGGAGTACCGAACGCGCTAACATGCCGCAGCGTTCTACCATTACATCAAGAACCCCCTGCACCAGTTCGGCAGCGGTAAGATGGCGATCGGCGCCACGGGCGCGATCTCGTCCTAACTGCTGCGAGGCATGACGAAGTCCTTCTCCCACTGCCACAAATGCCTCAACGGGATGGCGACCCCAGTCATCAGCGATACGCTCTAAATCAACAGCATCACTCATACTTTAAATCTTGCTCCTGAGCGGATCCCTACAAGCATGTTTTTCATCTCCATCACTTCCCCAGCAACATAGAGCTGGTGAAAGACACGTTTTTTCCATGGAGGGCTCTTGCCCTGTAAGAGATTAGCGCAGGTACATGATTGCCAGAGCCACCAGAACAACCACTGCAAGCGCCGCTAGCCACCAGTACCACGTACGACAAATTCCCCCACTTGGGATTCCTCCAGCAGCATGCGGATCACGGCGCAAGCGTTGCAAATGGGGCAGAAGGTCTTCCATGCTGGCTGGACGCTGTAGGGGATCACGGGCCATCATCCAGGTTACTGCCGCCGCCACTCCTACAGGGAGCTGTGGGCGTATTTGCCGGGGACTAGGCGGCGCTTCGCGAAGGATGGTTTGCATCACTTGGATGGCATTGCTGCCATCGTAAGGCAAGCAACCGGTAACTAAATGATAGTAGGTGGCTCCCAATCCATAGCAGTCGGTGGCTTCGGTGGCGGTTGCGCTGTCGCGCACCTGCTCGGGCGCCATATAGGCGGGAGAACCGAGTGCGGTTCCTTCCAAGGTTAGTTGCTGCACCTCTGCATCGGCGCTACTGCGATCCTTGGCGAAGCCCATGTCGATGAGCTTTGCTCGGTGTGAGCGGTCTACCATAATATTTTCCGGCTTCACATCGCGATGAACAATGCTGTGCCGCTGCAAATACGCTAAAACCTCAGCTACCTGAGCTATCAAGGCGGTTGCCTTACGGGGGTCCATGGCGCCAGAACGATCCACCACCCGATCCAAGGGGATGCCTTCCACCAGCTCCATGACCAAATAGGGAAGCTGCTGATGCTCTCCCACGGCAAGACAGGCCACCAATCCAGGATGGCTGAGGTTTTGACACAGGTGTATTTCTCGCTCAAAGCGAGAGCGTAGCTCCTTATCCCTGGCAGATCGAGGATTAAGCACTTTCATTGCCGCAAGCGTTTCGGCGCCTTGATGATGTCCACGGACGCGGAATACCGTACCCATCGATCCCTTACCGAGACGCTTTTCTACCTGCCAGCCATCCACTACTGACCCGATAAGAACTTCTAAGTCCAGACGCACCTTGGCCCCACAGTGGGGGCAGTGCACACGCTCATCGACAGTACAACCGGGTGGCGGGCGAAAGCGAGCGCGACAGGAAGGGCAGCGCATGACTGGGCCGTTTGCAACAGTATCTGCGCTCATGGTCGCCCACCCATCTGTTCAGAAGCACGTGTCTGCACGAATGAACCCTTTCCGTATAATCAAGGAACACCGCAGCATGGTGATTGTACCGACTCAATACACAATTACTCTACCATCTCCGATGAAAGGCCGCAAGCAGCGACCCCCTCATCCCTTCACCTTGCTTACGGATTCCTTGCCCAGCTCATGATGCCGCCCTTGATGATCAACCTTTGGAGCCTTGGTCGCTGCCTCGGCCTGGCGCTGTTGGCAATCTGGCTAGCTACGGCGGTACATCATCGCGTTCACCTTGAACACGCAAGCTGGTCACTGGGGAACCATGATAGCACCAGTGACGACCCAGGGCTAGGCGTTCTCCTTCGCAATCGCCATCGCAATGATGATCTGCATGGACAAATCACGGTATTTGTTGCCCAAGATGCGTTGCTCTATAATGCCGCAGACCCCCATCAACAGTGGATCAGCATCAGCGCTGGACGCACCTTGCATATTCTTCCCAATGTGGATGAGGGATTCTTAATTACTTCCCGAGGCTTTCCTGAAGACTTGAGTTGGCAGGTGGGGCCCATTCGCTTGGTGCCCGATGATCATGCAACTCTCGATCTCCTTCGCGGCAATACCGACGACAATGGTCCAGATGTTTTTGAACTCCTGCAGCGTCACAATGTCGAAGCCCGCAATCAACGCGCAGTATTCAGCATTGGAAGCCGTCGCTATCGCGGCAGTCTGGACATCGCCTGGGTCAATGCGCGGCACCTGGCCGCGATCAATAGCCTGCCCATTGAAAGCTACCTGGAAGGCGTCCTGCAGTCCGAGTTGAGCACTACTTGGCCCTTGGAAACGTTGAAGGCGCAGGCTGTGGCCAGCCGCACCTTTGCCTTAGCGAAAGTTCTCGGGGGTGGTAGGCACATGGGTAATGCCCGTTTTCATGTACGCGACTCGGTGGCAGATCAGGATTATCAAGGCACTGGCAACGGTGGCAGTAAAATTGATTGGGCCATCCATGCTACCCGCGGTCAGGTACTCACCATAGATGGCGAAATTTTCACGCCCTTTTTCCACGCCTCCAGCGGTGGGCAATTGGCATCGGTAACCAGCGTTTTCCCCCCAGCCGATTCCCAGGCAGAGAGAGCTCAAGCCTTGGCATCAGTTATGCCCGCCCAGGATGACCCGTTTTGCCTGCAGGGGGTAGAAGCCCTGGGCCGGGTTGACAGTCATTGGCGCCGTGAGTTACGCCTCTCTCGTGGTGAGTTGCGCAATATGCTGCGTGAACGCGATGAGCAGGCTGGATGGCCCATGCGGATTACCGTGGAACGCACTCCATCAGGCCATATTGAAACCATCACTCTCGGCTGGGCTGGGGGCGAAACGCGCATGAGTGGCGCGGCCTTTCGCACCATGGTGGGCGCGAATCGCCTGCGTTCTACCCTGTGGAGCAGCGATAGTCCCGACAGTGATCGAGAATACTTCACGTTTACCTCCTATGGCTGGGGACATGGTGTAGGGATGAGTCAAATGAGCGCCTATGCCATGGCCCGCTTTCACGGCTATCGGTATCGTGATATTATAGATTTCTTCTATCCTGGCAGTGTGGTAGAGCTAGCGTGGCGATAAATACAGCAGCAGTTTCTTGGCAACGCACGGCCCAAGATGGACGGGCCCGATATGGCACCCTCCACACTCCACATGGTGCGGTGGCAACCCCTGCCTTTATGGCGGTTGGCACCTTGGGAAGTCTTAAAGGCCTGACCGTACAGCAGGCCGAAAACTGCGGCCAGGAAATCTTACTGGCTAATACCTACCACCTCGCCCTGCGCCCGGGGGAGGACATTGTCCACCATCTTGGGGGAGTCCATGGTCTGAGCGGATGGCGTGGGCCGATGCTGACGGACTCAGGAGGATACCAAGTCTTCTCACTGGCCGAACAGCGCAACATCACTGAGGAAGGCGTCACCTTTCGCTCACATATTGATGGCGCGCGTATCCACCTTACTCCCGAATCATCTATACGCATTCAGCGCTACCTCGGCGCGGACATGATTATGGCCTTCGATGAGTGCCCGCCCTTAGATTTACCTCTGGAATCACTACGCAAGAGCATTGAACGCACGCTACGCTGGCTGCAACGCTGCCATCAGGCTTGGATCGATGGCGAGAGTGGATGGCCAGGAGGTCATCATCAACAAGCGCTTCTGGGTATTGTTCAGGGCGGTTTGGACCATGATTTACGCCGCTTCTCCCTGCGCGAAACCCTGGCCCAAGATCTGCCGGGCTATGCCATCGGTGGACTCTCAGTGGGCGAAAGTGCCGACCAGCGCAATGCCGTACTGGATTGGATTGGCGATGATCTGCCGGCACACAAGCCTCGCTATTTAATGGGCGTTGGCACACCACTGGACATAGTGGAGGCAGTCTATCGAGGCATTGACCTCTTCGACTGCGTCCTTCCCACGCGCATGGGCAGACATGGCATCGCCTATACCGATGATGGCCCCCTGCACCTGAAACGTCAGCAGTATCGTGACGACCGCAGGCCCATTGATGAGGACACTCCATCTGACGCTACACGCCTACCGCGGGGCACCATACGCCACCTCCTGCAGGCCGGCGAACACCTCGCAGGACAGGTCATTAGCTTGCACAATATCGCCTACTACCAACGATTGATGCGGCGATTGCAAGAAGCTATTAGCCAAGGCAGTCTTGATACTTTTGTGACCACCTTTCGCGCACGCTATCGACTACGCGAAGCCGATACCCTGCAGCGGCAATCGCAGTGAACACCGACGCCATATGGCAACGAGCAAGGCCCCCCTGGCCACCCTTCTCCATGCTTTTAGTCGCACGGCGCTCATGTACCGCAATGAAAAACGAAATGTTTTTTATGGCATCCCATGCAATTCATTGACGATAAATGGTTTACCGAGCGACGAGTAACTGGGGAGCGCGAGGGGTGAAACCCCTCGATGTAAGAGTAAAAGGTGGGCGTGCCCACCTTGGGCTTGAGGACTTCGGGTCACTGCGCGTAGGCGAAATCAAGACGTAGCTCATACTCATCACTACGTTGCATCTGGGGACGATAGACTTGGAGGCGACAGGCGCCATCAGCACGGTCGGCAATCACCGTGGCAAACTGACGTGGACAGCGCACAGACTGGCCATCAACAGATAAAATCATATCACCTGGTCGTATTCCCAAGCGATCGGCAGGACCTCCTGGGTGCACATGCACAACCTGCAGGCCGTACAGCACTCCCCGATTGCCCATATTGGCGCGGGCAGGAACGGCCTCTAAGCCAGTGAGGCGATGGGGTGGAATATTCTGGGCACTCACAGGACAAGCTTGGGCTGCTTCCAAAGATGAGCCGCCAGCCATAGGTACCATCCACAAACCTAGGCCCACCGTCAGCAGCGCCAATGCAGCCATACCGGCAGCAATATTGGGCAACCATCCCGATGCATACTGACTGCCCTGAGGCCCTCGCTCACGCTGTAAACGCTGACGCAATACGGCATTAAAGCCAGGCCCTGGGGGGCGCGCAGCAGGTGGACGACCGTTATGCGGTAATTGTGGCTGCATCGCCTGCCAAAAAGCAACTTCACGCTGCAGATCTTGCGATGCGGGGAGCAAGTCACGAAATGACTGCGCCACCTCATCGGGCAGATCGCCAGCAACATAGTCGCAGGCTAGCTGTGACAAATCTTCACGATGCAGCCGATCGTTCACTCCACTTCCTCTCCATAACGGGACAACCATTCCTTACGGAACAGCTTGCGAGCTTGATGGATGCGCCAGCGGGTTGTGCCATAATCAACGCCAGTCATGGTAGCAATATCATCACTGCCATGGCCTTCAACGTCGCGCAGGCGGATGAGCTCTTGATATTTTTCTGGCAGGGTGGCCAATACGTCAAGAATGCGATGACGAAGTTCCTTATGCTCGACACGCCGAAATCCGGCATGTTCTTGGGCTACCCCATCAAGAACATCTTGGCCGGCAGCGGATCGACGACGACGCAAGGCATCAATAGAAAGGTTGCGCACAATCTGTAAAAACCAGGCTTTGAAAGGGCGCTGGGGGTCGTAACGCTCATGGCGCTGAAGAATGCGGACAAAGGCTTCTTGCACTACATCAGCAGCAATTTCATCGTCATTGACCACGTAGCGCGAGACCCAAAAAGCCGGTTCTCGATACATCGTAACCAAATCATCAAGGGCTGCCTCATCGCCACACAAATAGCGATAGAGCATAATTCCTTCATCGGTCCATTGGTCACGCTCCTGGGCAGGCGCAAACATCCAGTGGTCATTAACAACATTGGTATGAGGACGGACAGTGGCTGTTGCAGTCACAATAAACTCCCTCTCCACCTCTGGTAGTGATAATACGTAGGCTCAAGAGGTGTGTTGGCCCACGGTGGGTGCAGCGGCTGTAATCTTACAGTATTGACCCGCTGGCCACTAGACTTTTTAGTCGTTACAACAGATAAGTCAATCGGATCTCGCCCGATCCCCGATCAGGGCTACTCAAAACGAACCGGGGAAAGGGCTTGCCGCTTCGCGGGCAATCTTTTGACACAAAAAAGGACCACTCTTGAGGCTCTTTTGCTGACTGATCTAGGGACTAGCTGTCCCAGGGACAAGTATTGAGCCGCCTGGACGATCCTCCAGGCACCACCTGAAACGGTCACAGTTTGACTTTCCTTGCCTCCTTTGAAGCTCCCAACCCAGATGAACGAACCTTCGGCAACCGCGCTTCTCCTGCTTATTGGCGGCCTACTTCTCACCATCAGTGTTCTGGCGAGTCGTTGGGCGGTGCGTCGTGGCGTGCCCCTTGCACTCCTTTTTCTCCTTATTGGCATGCTTGCGGGAAGAGATGGCATTGGTGGCTTAACCTTCGATGACTATAGCCTCACCTTTCGCGTTGGCACCGTTGCCTTGGTATTAATTCTCTTTGATGGCGGACTGAATACTCCCTTCCGATTTATACGATCCAGTATTCTACCTGCTTCAGTACTGGCCACGGTAGGGGTTGTCCTCACCGCGGGCTTGGTGGCCACTGCAGCTGCTTTATCTGGATTACTCTCCTGGCCCCATGCCATTCTTCTGGGGGCGGTGGTAAGCTCCACGGATGCCGCTGCCGTGTTCTCAGTACTGCGTGGGTCAAACTTAAACCTCCGCAAGCGTACCAGCAATACCCTGGAACTGGAATCTGGGCTGAACGACCCCATGGCGGTCATCCTCACCATCGCCGCCGCCACAGCAGTGGCCAACGATGTCTTTATCGGTTGGACCACCGCCGTGCATGCGTTTATTCAACTTGCCGTTGGCGCTGCTGCGGGCATTGCTGCAGGTTTTACCTGCCGCAGTATTTTAGCCCATGCGCGATTTATCTCGGCTGGGCTCTATCCGGTTCTCACTGTCGCCCTGGCGATGCTCACCTTTGCCATCCCTTCCCTCATGTGGGGGTCAGGATTTTTGGCCGTATACATTGCCGCAGTGATCATTGGCAACGGTGCGGTGCCACATCAGAGCATGCTACGCCGCGTCCACGATGCCCTGGCGTGGTTCTCGCAGGTTGGCCTTTTCCTTCTGATGGGGCTCTTGGTCAATCCCCGCGAGTTATTAGAGGTCGGCTGGTGGGGCTTATTCCTCGCCCTCTTCCTCGCCATTATCGCTCGCCCTGTGGCGGTGTGGCTATGTCTTCTGCCATTCAAGTACACCTGGCGCGAAACAACCTTTTTGGGTTGGGTTGGGCTGCGCGGAGCAGTACCCATCTTACTGGCAACCATCCCCGTCATGCACGGAGTGCCCCATTCACACTTTATTTTTAATATCGTATTTTTCATTGTGGTTATTAATGCGATTCTCCCCGGAATGACCGTGGGGTGGTTTACTCATCGCCTTGGCCTCAAGGCTTTTGCACCACCCACTCCCAGTGCCGTATTAGAAATTGATGCTCTGGAATCTTTCTCGAAACAAGTTCGTTCGTTCTTTATTCACGATGTGGCTCCCGTGGTGGGCACCCGCATTGCCGATATACCTTTCCCTGATGACACTTCAGCCTTGATGATCGTGCGTGGCTCAGATCTCATTACCCCCAAGGGTGCAACCATTATTCTCGCTGGGGACCATGTCTACGTACTCTGCCAAGAACGTGATATCACTTTGCTGCAGCTTATGATGGGTACACCAGAAGAATAACCCCCCTTCATACCAGCCCCAAGGATTCTCCCTATGCGCTCATTCATTCTGCTGCAAGTCGTTCTGCCCATTGGCTTGTGTGTGTATGCCCTGGCACGCATCTGGTTCACCGAACAATCGTGGATGAGCATTACGGGGGCGCTTCTGGTAATCGGCGTACTATGGCTTTTGCAATCCCTGGCTAACCTACCCACGAAAGTGAAAGACCCCTCAGATCTCAGCAATCCCACTGACCGCGCCGACTAAGACGGCACGATAAATTGCTGCGGCAGGGCATGGCCATTAAGGAAACTACGGATATCCATGGGGCGCTTTCCTGGCGGCTGGACCACCTGCAAAGACACTGCTCCATCGCCGCAACCAACCAAAACCGCTCCTTCCTCACAGACCACCGCACCAGGCTGGGTGGGACCACCGTGAGCACTGGGGAGAAGCTGCTGGATGCCCAGGCGCTGACCTGACTGCAGTTCACTCCAGCATCCAGGAATCGGAGTATACGCGCGCACTTGCCGATCCACCGCATGCACTCCCGCACTCCAATTAATAGCCCCATCCTTGCTATACAATTTACCGCAGTAAGTGACACCTTCACTGGGCTGGGGCTGGGCGGTGTACTCACCCATGCGATTAAGGTAGTCGAGCAAAGCTTCAGCACTCTCTTCAGCCAAGGCATCATGGAGCCAGGGCAGCGTCACCCGTGGTGGTAAGATAATGCGGCGAGTAGCGTACACCGGACCAGCATCCAGGGCCCGTACCATCTGCATGACCGAAACACCACTCTCGGTATCTCCCGCTCGAATCGCCGCCTGAAGAGGCGATGCTCCACGCCAACGGGGCAACAAGGAAGCGTGGAGATTGATGCAGCCCAAGCGCGGAGCCTGCAGCACGGGCTCACGGAGAATTTCGCCATAGGCCAACACTACCATCAGATCGACATCGGCAAACGCTGCGCCGTCGTCTGCACGCAGGCTACTGGGCTGATACACTGGCAAGCCCAAGCGCTCGGCCGCAATTTTCACTGGAGGAGCCTGCGTTTTTCGCCCCCGCCCAGCTGGACGGTCGGGCTGGGTAATCACCCGTACAACCTGAGTACGGGCAGCCAAAACACGGAGGCTGGGGACCGCCATTTCCGGCGTACCCATAAAGATGGTGCGCAATGGCAGGGGTGCGTCAGAATCCGGCAGTTTCATAGCAAGTGGCGATCTCCATGTACCAATTCCTCGACTAAAACCGCGGCAAAGGTGTCCACGGGCAGTGTCGCTGAAATGACGATATCTTTCCCCACCAACTCAACCGACGCGGCCGCAGGGCGCACCCGCGCCCAACGTCTCCCTCCGGCAATATCATTGGGCTCGGCATCGCTTTGGCGCAGCACTTCCGCTTCAAGCTCTGCAGCGAGTCCAGATGCCGGCTCCATGCCAGAACCAAAGAGAGGGCCAAGCACAGTGACTTCCCAACTGGCCACCCGCGGCGCATATTCGTCCGGAGACGCCACAAGCGCTACTCCACGCTGATGCGCAGGACCGCCACATTGGGTCTGCACCAGATCTCCAGACAAAAGGCCCTGAAGTCCTGGGGAACGCATACGATGGGCCAGCCACGTATTAAACAGGCGCGCCTGCCAAGCACGCACATAACGCTGACGATCACGCCGGCCACTGGGGACCGATCGCGGCAAGCGCCCGCCACGCGCCACCACCTTACCCCAGCGTGCATGACTGCCCTGGGGGCCCATAGCAGCCATGCCAAAGTAATTGGGTAAACCGTTCTGCCGCAACTGCGCCAGAAGCGCTTCCGCGCGCGCAAATCCATCAGCTGCGGCAGCATCGCGAATACGCACCCGCACAGCCATGGCGCGAATCGCAGCAGGGGTCACTGGACCCTGACCCTCGCGCACCTGCAGCACTTTCATCTGCCGCTTGTAGCCAGCCCCCGGTAATTGCCCAGGATTCTCCACCATCGCTTTGGGCACTGCGAACCACTGCTGGACCACGGCGTGCCGATCCCGCGCGCCAGCATGGCTTACCTGGGACGGATCAACCCCAGCAGCGCGGGCAATCGCAGCAACAGCCTGACGGTTCCCCATGCCATCCAATCGCGCCAAAAGCCAGAAATGATCACCACCATCGGGATCAGCAAGCAGCTCTTCACGCATCTGGGTATCAGCAGGCTCTACCCGCCCTCGACCCTGCAATGGAGGAAGATCATCGGTACAACGAGGCAGCATAATAATTCCTCCACACGGCAGAGCAGGAGCGTGCTCCCATTCTCACCCGAGCAAGCAGCGGTCTCAAGTCCGCACCAAGGCAACGCAAAGCTCGCCAAGGGAAAGGAATTTCCGCTTCGCGGTGCATGCTTTTAACGCAAAAAGCGCCCTATTCAGGTCGTTTTTGTAGGCCGATCAGGAGATCGGCGATCCCGGGGGTGAGCTTTGCGCCGCCCTGGGCAGCGCATCTGGCAAAGCGTGGACAAGGGCTATCCCAACATAAGGTGTACCGCAGTGGCTCGTGATCAACTTCTTGGACAACACTTAGGGCAATACCTCCTTCGCTCACGCCTGGGCGAAGGTGGCATGGGTGTGGTGTACCGGGCCTGGGATGAACGTGGACAACGGGACGTTGCGGTAAAAGTTCTCACCCATCACAGCAGCAAGCGCGAGGCTCGTCAGCGGCTTATGACGCGTTTTCTCCGAGAAGGCCAAGCAGCCGCCAGCGTTACTCACCCCAATGTGGTCACCATCTATGAGAGCGGAATTCACGAACAAACCGCTTTTTTGGCTATGGAATTGGTGAACGGCGCAAGCCTTGGCCAAGTTTTGGATGAAAGCCATATTATTGAAGCCGATAAGGTGGCGAAAATTGGCGCGGCGATTGCCCGTGGTATGGCGGCAATTCATACCCAGGGCATTGTTCATCGCGATATCAAGCCCGATAATATCCTCTTGGGGCGAGATGGATCGGTGAAAATTGCTGATCTTGGCTTGGCAAAACTCATTGATGATGATGAAGTCGAACGCCTGACTGCCTCTGGAATTGTTATTGGCACGCCCCTCTATGTCGCCCCGGAGGCCATCCGCAATGCCCACCATGTGGGACCTAGTGCTGATATCTACAGTTTTGGCGCCACCCTCTACCACCTCCTGTGTGGGCATCCCCCCTTTATCGGTGACTCACCCTATGAACTCATGCGGGCCCATCTTGATGATCGCCCACGGCCCCTGCATGAGGTCAATCCGGCCGTTCCCCTTTGGCTTTCTCGTGTAGTGCACGCCTGCTTACAAAAAAAACCCGAGCACCGCCCTTCTGCCAAAGCGCTCGCACTCAGTCTCGCCCATCAGCATGATTTGGCTGCCGGACAACGTCGCTCCTTGGTGGCCGCAATCATTGGCGCGGTACTGGTAGTCGGCACTGTTGTTGCCGCTATCACTTGGCGGATGACCCATATCCCTGAGAGTGCTGCAGCTGCCACAGATAGCGAACAGAGCATACAGGTTCATAGTCGCTATAATTCCCTCTACTGGCGCAGCGAAAGTGCTGCAGATGGCTCTTGGCAGGCTCTTACTGGTGATACTCCCGTCATCACCCACGATCCCCAGTTTCCCCTGCAGATCCGCAGCATTGTGGCCGGTATCTTCCTCGAATGGGAAGGACTGGTTGATAATGATGCGTCTGCCCTGGCCTCGATAACCCCCGACCTCCGTCCTCGCAGCACGCGCGCCGTGTACCACGACTTTCCTGGCAGCGGACTCATCATGATAGCCGGAGTGGCTACAGCCCATAGTTCAGAAGTAGCCTTTAGCTTCCAGGGCGCATATCCCGTGGTGTTGTGGGGTGATCGCGTTATTCGTGAAACCACCATGAGGGTGGGCCCCAATCAGGCGACTGCTGATGATTGGCGGGTGGTGCAATGGCCAAGCCCCGAGCATTATTTTTCCACCACTACTCCCAGTGCCTGGGGCACTATTCCCGATCGCGATGATCTTCCCCCTCATCATTGGGTAAGTGGCCAAGAACTCACCCTGGTTATTGACGAATCCTTAACCGAGCGTCTTGGGACTCATGAATCCGCACAGCCAGCACGCAATCTCAGCACCCGACAGGTACGCGCATTCCTTGAGCGCAGTCGTCGTCATGGCGTAGTCTTACCCAATCGCGAACAAGCTCGTCGCCTGCAACAGGTGCTTGGGGTAGGCATGTGGTTTGGCAGTAGTGAACGCCTCTATTATATGGGAGCCCCAAGTCCAGAGCAGGCCTATTTGATTATGGTCCCAGATGACCAGTAAAGCCTCACACACACAGCCTTCACTCCGTACCGCAGCTATGGATCAGGCACAGTACCTCAACACCCGCTTATTATCGCTGAATCAGCAACCGCCAGCAAGTGATGGTCGCTATGTACTCTACTGGATGCAGCAACAACGCCGCCTCCACTATAATTTTGCCGTACAACATGCCTGCTATCGCGCAGCCCAGCATCAATGCCCCCTACTCATCATAGAAACCCTCGACTGCAACTACGCTTGGGCAAGTGATCGCCATCATTCCTTCGCCATAGCCGGCATGTGCGATCATAGGCAAGCCTGCAAAGGCCTGCAAGTGGGGTACTTCCCTTTTATTGAAGAAAAACCTGGTGACATGGCGCAACTTATGCAGGCCCTTGCCGAAGCGTCCTGCGAAGTGGTTACTGATGATGTGCCCTGTTTTTTTGTCGACGGCAATAACCAACTGGCCGCAGATTGGCCGGTTCGAGCCACTGCTGTCGATAGCAATGGTATTCTACCCATGCGTTTATTGGAGAAACCCTGTCCCACGGCGGCAGTGTTTCGCCGCCATCTCCACAAGCATGCCGCCGCCGCATTAAGTGTTTTTCCCGCAGCCAACCCGCTTACCGAGCGCCCGCTTACCCGCTGGCGGGATACCCTGCTTCCACCACTGCCTCAGCGTCTCGGAGCCAGCCATACCTTCCTCAAGGCATGGTTGGCCAGTCCCACGCAAAGCTTGGCCAAACTCCCCATTGATCACTCGGTGGCCATTGTCCCAGGCCGTGGAGGACGGCGGGCAGCACTGCGTGAGTGTGAGCACTTCATTGCCGAAAAGCTGTCGCGCTATGGTGCTGAACGTTCTGACCCTGTTGCCGATAGCGCTTCTGGACTCTCCCCCTATTTACACTGGGGTCACATCAGCAGCCATGAGATACTGCAGCAGGTCTGGGAGCACGAGGCAGACTGGGACATTGGCCGCTTACCAGAAAAGGGTGGAGCGCGGCTGGGCTTTTGGCCCCTGAGCGAAAGCGCACAACGCTATATTGACGAACTCCTCACCTGGCGCGAACTCGGCTACCATACTGCCACCCTGCGGCCTGATGCTTATGGCTCCTACCACGGACTGCCCGATTGGGCGCGGCTGACCCTTGCCCAACACAGCGATGATCCACGCCCATACACCTACACCTTGGATGAATTCACCCGCGCCCAGACCCACGATGAGGTATGGAATGCCGCCATGCGACAACTCTTGCGCGAGGGCATTATCCACAATTATCTTCGCATGCTGTGGGGAAAAAAGATCCTAGAGTGGAGCCCCGGCCCAGAGATCGCCTTTGAATGGGCGCTTATACTCAATAATAAATGGTCACTTGACGGCAATAATCCCAACTCCTTCTCTGGCGTCTCCTGGTGTTTTGGTCGCTACGATCGCCCTTGGTTTGAACGCGACATCTTTGGCAAAATCCGTTACATGAGCAGTGACTCTACGCGACGAAAGTTCCCCCTCTCCAGTTACCTTGAACGCTATAAAAGCCTTGAGTAGAGCCATTCGCCCTGTTATTGCTGACACAGTTGCAGTAAGGCTTGCTCATAACGGTGCACCACCTTTTCACGAGAAAAGCCTTGCGCTCGCTGGATTGCAGCATGGCGCATGGCCTGCAAGCGGGGACGATCACTCAGTAATTCAAGGGCGATAGTACCAAGACAGACATCCTCGCCGTACGGACAGAGAATGCCACTCACGCCATCTTCAATAACTTCGGGCAAGCCGCCAACACGATAGGCCAGCACTGGGCACCCACAAGCCATGGCCTCCAAGGCCGCCAAGCCAAAACTCTCAGTTTGACTAGGCAATAACATAACATCCGCAGCCTGAAGAATGCGTTGTACCTGTTCTTCACGGCCGAGAAAACGCACGTGATCTCGAATTCCTAATTCATGGACCATGCGCTCGGCGCGTTCAATTTCAGGGCCCTCTCCCACCAAGGCCAATATGGCGGGATGGGCTCCGGCCACCACCGCAAAACTCTTGATAACATGATCAATATTCTTCACCGGGCGAAAGTTGGAAACATGGACTAGGAGATAGGCATCGTCTGGACAGAGGGCTGAGCGCGCTTCACTGGCATCATCTGTGGGGGAAAAGCGCTGGGTGTCTACAAAGTTAGGAATGACCTCAACACGCTGCTCTGGTATATGAAAGGCCTGTTGAGTATCGTGGGCGAGAAATTGCGACGGGGCAGTAAGGAGATCCTGCTTGGCAATGGTGAAGCGAGTAAGCTCATAATAACTATGCTGGCGGCCGACCAAAGTAATGTCAGTGCCATGCAACGTACAGGCAAGGCGCACATCAATGCCCCGCTCTTCGCGTAATACCTCGCGTGCCATCCATGCGGCTTGGGCGTGCGGGATGGCGTAATGGCTGTGAATGACCTCAATGCCTTCTTCTTCGACTAAGGCGATGAGTTTATTGGTAAGCGGCAGGACATACTGTTCATGACGAAACAATGGATAGGCACCGGGTTCAACCCCATGGAAATACAGATTGCTGCGCCAGCGGTCTAAGCGAAAAGGTCGTTCCGAAGACACTACATGGACACAATGGCCACGATCAGCCAGGGCAATGGCGAGTTCGGTTGCCACTGCCCCAGAGCCACCAAAAGTGGGATAGCAGGTAATTGCACATTTCATACGCCTAGCTTGCCGTACAGTACGAACAGGCAACGGCGGAATGAGAGATGCGTCCTTCTCTTATCCAGATTTATAGCGTTGTAACCAAGCGTAGAGCTGATCGCCAGGGCAAATACTGGGGCTCAGGTCGCGATGGCCAAAACAGCGATTTTTTGCCACGCCCAAACGCCGACGCGTATCACTCAAGAAACGATCCAAAACGGCAATATGTTGAGCACTGGGGGCGCGACGATGGAAATCACCCATCATCGAAATACCAAGGTTATTACTATTATTGCCGCGGGTATGGGCCCCTTGGATGTTTTCAGGGCGGCCCTCGTAGATGCGTCCATCACTGGCGATGAGGTAATGATAGCCAATGGCCGCCCAATTGCGTCCTTCGCGATGATAACGGTCTATGCGGCGCAAGATTTCCCGATCGGAAAGGCTCGCAGTTCCGGCATACTCGCCAGTATGATGCACGGTAATCCGATTGATGGTGCCCATACTGCGATGGTTGGAGCGGATGGCGGCATTGGTCCACTGACCGCGACGAATAACCTCGTAGGATCCATCCCCCTGGGGCACTGGAAGATCATCATTATGGCGGTCAAGCAGACCGGCCATGGGATCGCTGCCTAAATGACGGCTTCCTGGAAGAAAGAGACGCTGCCCTGGTTTGATCATCGACGAACGCAGGCGATTGGCTTGGGTTATTTCGGCAACCGTTGCCCCCGAGCGGCGGCTAATCGAAGACAGGGTATCTCCGGATTCAACCACATACCACAGCCCATAATCGGCTGGAGTGCTGTCGCGCACTGGACCCACACTGGAGGCTTCGGCATCACTACGCCCCCCACGTCGTGGCGTACAGCCAAAAGCGAGCACTCCCATGGTCGCCAAGACCATCTGTCGCCGCGACCATAAGCGCCCAGAAAGCTCATTAGCAGGCATATCTTGGGGACAATGGTCTGGCTTCATGCCGGGCAATTCTGTCAAACGACGCGAAGGGTCAACCGTGGTCCCAGGAAACAAATAGTGCTATTCCCGCGGGGGCGCGGGGGATTGCATCAGACCTACGTTTCTCCCTGCCGCCTCAGCGCTATTGGTCCAACGCTGCTTACTTTCTCCGTGCTCTCTGCCCTTTATGGTGATCCTAACAACCCAGCACCCGTAAGCGCAGGCCGTCGACTTGGACTTCGTCCCAGCTGATCTTTTCATCCCAGGTTCGGCCCTCGCGGCGATCGAAGATGATCAGCCAGCCCTCGGTTGCACCCACGCTCTTGCAATAGGCCGCCAATTGGGCCTCGCCATCGGGCCGGGTTTTCGGGCCATAATGCAGCTTGAGCTCTATCGGGTAATGCCCTCCCGCATACTGAACATCCAGATCCAAGCGCTTGCGCCCGG
>REDP01000195.1 GCA_007693455.1 Planctomycetota bacterium
CGAGTAATGGTTTCTTCCGTGCGCAATTCCGCGTCACCAAAATCTGTGTGATCTCGTCGGCGAGGCTGGGTTGAACCGGCCTCAATAATATAACCACCGCCATACACAACCATACGATCGGGAGGAATATTACCAATCAGGACCGTCTCCATATCTTCATCTACGCCCGCAACAGAGACTGGGACTCGGAAATCAGCGGTAACTTGGTTCAGGATTTCAGGAGAAAAGATAATACGGATACGGCCAGTAGCTCCGCCTGGAATCAAGCCGCCTGGAAACTGCTCCAAGAAATCTGCCACGCCGCCAATACGGAAAAAATCCACGCCAGTGCCGTGCAATTGAAACAATGGCGCCCCTGTTAACTGAATAGCATTTTGACCTGTATTGCGAATCAGGAACTCCTGTGACCGAGTGGCCACACCAGGCGGCAATACAACACCAAAATCAAACTCCCCATAATCAGGACTAAAATAATCTCTACCAGCTTCATCAAGCAGGCTGAGCATTATTTGTCCGCGCGCAATGACCTGGAACGAGCGCGGCTGCGATGGAGGATCTGCATTAACGGTTACGATTGCTTCGTAGGTCTGGGTTGCTGGGGGATTGACCGTCACCGTAAAGGTCGTTGATTGACCTGGCGCCAAAACAAGATTTCCGGGCTGGGTAACCGTAAATACGCCACCATCTCCGGCGATAGTGATGGCATTCTCGGGTAGCCTGAGAGTTTCATTGCCGATATTAGTTAAAGTTATTGTGCGCGTAGTGTTTACACCAATTTCTGCCGGAATAATACGCAATGGATCACTGACATCCAATCCGATCTCACCCAGCTCAGGCTCAAAGCCAGAACCCAATACCGTCAAGTTGATATCATCGGGCCCATCGGGTGACTGCACCGTTATGGCAAACACTGCCTGGAAATCGCCTTCCGATTGTGGGTTGAAGCTAATGGTAAAGGTGGCGAACTGATTTTCAGGGACCGTTTGCTGGGAAAGGCCCGTCGAAGAAAAGACATCTGTCGCGCCCGTAATATCCAATGGGTTGAGAACTATTTGCTCTCCCACACGGTTGTGAATGGACACCGTCACTGACGATGATTGACCCAAAACCACATCACCAAAATCGTAGGGGCTGGTCACATTGATATGAATCTGACCATCGGGAGGCAATCCAGTCCCGCCGTCACCATCACCATCTTCATCGGGAGGAGGAGGCTGTGTACCAGTACCACTATCGCCATTTGAGGATGAACTCAAACAGCCCGCAAACAAGACCACGGCCATACACGCCATTGCCCCAACCAGAAAGCGTCGCAGCCAACCTTCGCTGCACCATTTACTTGGCATTTGGCGAACAGCAATGGCGTCATCTTGGATGTTTGAAGGGAAAATCATAGTTACACTCCTGCACTGAACAGGGTAAGAGTTTTACACCGCTTAATACGGCGCAATATCGAAAGCACACAGCAGAACTTCAAGCGAACTGCAAAACACACTTCAGACACTGAGCGGGGGCCTCGGGCCCCTCAAGCCTCAGATTAGCACAAAGCAACCACCATACAGCATATTCCTGACGCAACCACAATACATTAACAACCACACTCCCTCCCCGTGTGAGCCACCAACCCCCTCTTTACCGCAACAGTACAGAGCAAAAATAAATGAGGGAAACAAGGTTTTTACCTTCTGACACAATACCACGTTGTGCCACATTGGACCCCATGGATCTCTGCATATGATACAGCTATAAGCTCATGCAGCATCGCACTTAAAGACCCCAGCAGCATTTTATCTTATCCTAAAAAAATGGAGACTGGGCGGACTAACTCGTTATCCGATACTAATCGCCTCTGCGCACAACCCTCCAGCCTCCTTTTGCATCCATCCCTCTGCACACATAACACGCAGTCTACCGCACCCACAGAACGGCGTGATCCTCAAAAAGCACACCACAGCAACAATTCCATGGATAAGAATGTCCAGGACGCTCAATTATTAAGCAACTGCGCATCCTCGTGGCGGCATCACTCAGGCTCTGAGCGAAATTTCACCACCGCCACAGGGTAAATATCACCTGAGTCATCCGTCTATCACCATTACAGTAAGCATCTTAGACTACAATGCCCATACTGCTTCACGACCACACAGTATTTTGGAGCACTGTGTGCCAGGAGAGGGTGGACTTCCGTGGAATTTTCCACCCAACCCCCAATCACAGGACGGACATCAATGCGACCATTGCTGACCTGTCTCGCTGCTGTGGCCTTGACCCTGGGCGCCTCCGTCGCCTGGGCCGATACGCCGCAGCATGTGAGCGATTTTGGCGGCCTTGCCCATGCAACCGCTGCTCCCACCACACTTGAATGGCAGGATAGTCCTGCTCGACCCGATCTTGGACCAACTCAGGACAGCGCCGAAGCGGCCAGCGAAGAAGCTCCCGCTGCCGCCGAGCCTGCAACTGCAGAAGCTGAAGCTTACGAAGCCGCCAGCGAAGACCCCATTGAAGGCGCCATCCTTGATTCGGTCTTTCGTACCAACAATCTGTGGATCGTCATCGCGGCTTTCCTGGTGTTTATCATGCACCTGGGCTTCTCCTGTCTGGAGACTGGCCTCACTCAAGCCAAGAACTCGGTAAACATTCTCTTCAAGAATGTGTTTATCATCAGTATTGGCATTGTGACCTACGCCATTTGCGGCTTTAATCTTATGTACCCAGGTGATTCCTGGCTGATACCGGGGGTCCTTGGATTTGCCGGCTTCGGCATTGAAGGAGCCAGTGCGGACAACACGCGCGGCTATGACGAAGGGTTTGGCTACCACGCCGACTTTATCTTCCAGGCTATGTTTGCCGCCACCGCCGCCACGATCATCTCTGGCTGTGTGGCTGAACGCATCAAACTCGCTCCCTTCCTGGTTTTGGCTACGATCTTTGTTGCCATCGTCTACCCCATCCTTGGTTCTTGGCATTGGGGCGAAGGCTGGCTCTACCAGATGGATTTCTATGACTTTGCTGGCTCCACCCTGGTGCACTCGGTTGGCGGCTGGGCAGGCTTAGCGGTGATCCTGGTACTTGGCGCACGTAAGGGCAAATATGTCGATGGACAAGTACGGCCCATCCTCCCCAGCAATCTGCCCCTGGCCACTATCGGCGTATTCCTCCTGTGGTTCGGCTGGTTCGGCTTTAATGGCGGATCTGAGCTGAGCGCTGATCCCGGTGGCGTTGCCTACGCGGTGACTACCACTGCCATTGCTGCTGCACTTGGCGGCATCGCTGGCGGCCTCACCAGCTGGATTGTCGGCGGCAAGCCCGATCTTACCATGGCCTTGAACGGCGTTCTTGCCGGCCTGGTGGGCATCACTGCAGCCCCCGATACCACTTTGCTGCTGACGGTCATCGTTGGTGTGCTGTGTGGTGTAGTGGTCTACTTCTCGGTGATCGCCCTCGATAACCTGCGGATTGATGACCCTGTGGGTGCGGTTTCCGTCCACTTGGTGTGCGGAATCATCGGCACCATCTTCGCCGCCTTCTCACCTGGTGCCGAAGAAGGAGCCAGCGTGATCACCCAGCTCATCGGCATTCTCGCCTATGGCGCGGTGGCATTCCCTGCTGCCTTGATCCTGGCCTTGGTCATTAAGGCCACCCTGGGACTGCGCGTCAGCGACGAAATGGAAACCGAAGGCTTGGACAGCACCGAGCACGGTATGGGCGCCTACCACGGCGTCAGCGTCCAGTAAACCTGGATATATGGGGATCCCTGGTCGGCAGTGTGGGCCGACCAGGGCCCTCCCCACCCCCGCGCTGGGACCCCTGGTCCCAGATCTACGCGGCTCGGCTTGGCAAGCGCCTTGAGCTTGCCCGGTCGATGGTGACTGACAGCACTCCCCTTCCCAAGGCTCTGTCAGCCACCATCGACTGCCCATCTGCCTGACACCATGACAGGCGGCTGTGCAGCGTAACCCCGATGCCCCCCATGGGCATCACGCTCTTTCGGGCGCCTTGCCAAACGCCACGTCCTCACCAACCTACCGTACCCCACCACGGAAGTCCAACCAAGGGGCCGGTACTTTCTTGGTGGCGACTGGGCCGCGAGGCATTACCGTGTGCGCCCTCACCTTTCCACCCTCAAGGCACCCGCTCCTAAGCGCGGGACACAAGGAATGCATGCCATGAAAATGATCGAGGCAATCATCCAGCCTTCCAAGCTGGAAGCGGTTAAAGAAGCCCTGAACGAAGTAGAAGTGGTTCGTTTGACCATTTCCGACGTACAAGGATTCGGCCGCCAAAAAGGCCATACGGAAATCTACCGTGGCCATGAATATACCGTTAACCTGCTGCGTAAGGTAAAGCTGCAAGTGGCCGTGAACGATGAATTCGTTGAGCCCACCGTGCAGGCCATCATTAAGGCTGGTCGCTCGGGTGAAGACGGCAAAGTTGGTGACGGCAAAATCTTCATCCTCCCCCTTGAAGATTGCATTCGCATTCGCACTGGTGAACGCGGCGCCGAAGCCATCTAACCCTCCCCTCTCGGCATCTGAATCCTCTTTTGCCGAGTCAAGACACCGGCGTCATCGCGGTGATGGCGCTGGCTTCATATCCCACGCAAAAACCCCAGGGTCCATGTCCTGGACCTCCAGTTACACCCACGAAGGATCTCCCCATGAGCGTAGAAACTGCCCTGCAACTAGCTCGCGAGCACGATGTCAAATATGTCGACATTATGTTTGGCGACATGTTTGGGATTCTCCATCACTCCACGGTTCCCGTTGCCCGCCTCGACCACGAACTCTTTGAAGAAGGCTTGGCGTTCGATGGATCTTCCGTGCGTGGCTGGAAATCCATTGATAAATCCGACATGAATATCAAGCCCCTGGCCGATACCGCGTTTATCGACCCATTCCGCGAGCAGCCCACCATCTGCTTCTTTGGTGATATCTACGAGCCCCGCACGGGTCAACTCTACGAACTGGCACCACGCGGCATTGCCCATCGCGCCTTGAACTACCTCGCCTCAACCGGCATTGGTGACATCGCCTTTTTTGGTCCAGAGCCCGAATTCTTCATCTTCGATGGCATTCGCTACGCTTCCGAACCCTCCAATGCTTTCTATGAGATCGAAACCATTGAAGGGCCATGGACCAGCAGCCACGATGATGGTTACAACCTGGGACATAAAATCCGCCACAAGCATGGCTACTTCCCAGCCACGCCCCAAGATACCCTGATGGATATCCGCTCAGAAATCACCACCCACATGATGAACATGGGACTGGAAGTCGAGCTGCACCATCATGAAGTAGGCACTGCACAGTGTGAAATCGGGACCAAATTCGGCACCATCCTCACCGCTGGCGACCAAGTGCATAAATATAAATATGCTACTAAAAACACCGCCTTCCGCCATGGCAAGACGGCCACCTTCATGCCCAAGCCCATGTTTGGGGACAATGGCAGCGGCATGCACTGCCACCTCTCCATTTGGAAAGACGGCAGCAACCTCTTTGCTGGCGATAGCTACGCTAAACTGAGCCAAACCGCGATTTATGCCATCGGCGGCATCCTCAAGCACGGCCGTGCCATTCAGGCCTTCACCAACCCCAGCGCCAACAGCTACCGCCGCTTGGTGCCAGGCTATGAAGCGCCGGTAAACTTGGCCTACAGCGCCACCAACCGCTCGGCAGCAGTGCGCATCCCCCACGTCAACGGTGACAAAGCGCGCCGCTTTGAATTCCGCTGCCCCGATGCCTCCGGCAGTCCTTACCTAGCCTTCTCAGCCATCCTCATGGCTGCCATTGATGGCATCAAAAACGAAATCGATCCCGGCGATCCCTTAGATAAGAACATCTATGATCTGCCACCTGAGGAACTCGCTGGCATCCCCAGCACCTGTAAGAGCCTTGAAGAAGCCTTTGAATCCCTCGAAGCCGACAGTGACTGGCTGACTGCTGGCGATGTGTTTACTTCGGAAATGCTGGGCTCCTACCTTGACTACAAGAAAGAAAACGAGATTGAGCCTCTCAAGATCCGGCCCAATCCCTACGAGTTCTACTTGTACTACGATGCCTAAAACCGACATCCTTTAAGGAAGCAGGTTCGCTCACACATAGGCCCGCCATACGGCGGGCCTATGTGTTTTGCCCTTTTCCCGATCCTACTCAAAGCCCGAAACAAGCCTGACATCGCCCCGCCCCCCTGGCTTACATCCCGCTCCCATTGTGGGCAGGCGAAAGCAGTTGACAGCACCGCAAAGATCTCACCATTCGCAGCACATTACATAATGGCCCATCGTCTAACGGTAGGACAGCAGATTCTGGCTCTGCGAATCGGGGTTCGAATCCCTGTGGGCCAACCAAATACATCGCAACAAGCCCTGGTCATCGTAAATGGCCAGGGCTTGTGCATTACCAGAGCATGGAGCCCGTTTGATCTTCCCAGAGCAACGCAAAGCTCGCAATAGAAAAAACTACCCGCTTTGCGGGCATGCCATGCTTTATACCGCCATAAAAAGAGCCCTGTTCAAGGAGGGATGCGCAGGCCGATCAGGAGATCAATGGGATTGAGTGCATTCCATAACATCTTATAGATAAATGCCTTATGATGGCATTGCTGGTAAAACAACGCTTGACATCCTCTGAGGGCCTGGGGTTCGACCTTCATAAACAAACCCTTAGACTTACGACATAGTTCGGGTACTTACATTCGCGACTGAAGCGCAGACGCACCAAGCACAAACCCTATCTGGTCGAATTTACGGTGATGATGAGTCTCTTTTATATGAACGTGATGGGCAAAACCGGCTACGCCAATGTCCTTAAGAGCATGGCTGAAGATCTGCATGAACTATGAGATGAGGC
>REDP01000122.1 GCA_007693455.1 Planctomycetota bacterium
CTTAGGGGCCGATCAGCAGAATCTCTGGGTCTACCTGCGCGGGTACGGTGATTACCGGCGGGGGAGGATCGCCACCATCAATGGTGATGGTGACCACATAGGCATCATTCTCATCTTCGGCTATACCGTTACCATTTTGATCCATGCCCACGCCGTGGGTGTCCCAGATATCTGGGCCCAGGCGCAGGCTGTGGCTGCCAGCTTGGAGGTCCGACAGGGTAAGGATGAGGGTATCATAGCCCTGCCAGGTATCGGCACTGATACTGCCGCCGGGGCCAGTGAGGATGGCATCTGCAGCGGCATCAAAGCTGGCACGCACCATGGGCTGATTGAAGCGCAGGGTCAGGGTGCCGCTGTCCTCGTCGAAGTTGTGCTCGATAATCCGCGGTAGCAGGGCATTGGGTTGCTGCGAGCCATCGCCGTACGCATAGGCATAGGCATTGATAAAGGGCATATCGCGGGTCCAGGACTCGAAGAAATAGGCTCTATCCAAGGAGAGCCATTCGCTGGTGGGGGGAATAGGAGCCGCAGTCGGGGGATTTTCCACATAGGGAGTGTAAAAACCCAGGCCATTGGCGTTGCTGGCTCCATACCAGCGATAGGTGATACTCGACTCCATGAGCGTGCGGGCCTGGGCAGCGGCATCCTGGATAGCGGCATCGATGCCGTTTTCATGATCGGCCAGAGCAATCAGCCAATCATCAAGTACGCTATAATTTGCCGAGGTTTGAAAATTGGCGTGGATTCCCTGCAATAAAGGACGCAGGGTTTCTACGCTGTGCAAACGCTGCAGGGCCGCTGCTGCCCAGGCTGCCTGATCCAGGGCACCGTAGGGACGGGTGAAGTCCTGCAGATCCATAACGATGGCGGTATTGCCATAGCTGCCGGTGCTTGCCCGGTAGCGATCGACCCAAGACTGTCCCACCCGTGCGCCATCCCAATCGGGATTGGCCACCATATCGGCCAGCCAGGTATCAAAGGGACCCAGACCGCTGGAGAGCTTGATTTTATCGAGGGCGGTGCCAGTAAAATACTGGGCAAAATCGGCATAGCGGATAGCGCCTTCGGCAACCGCACTTTTACAGCCGCAAGCCACCAGAATATCACAGTGGTAGCCAGCCTCGGCGGCACCACCACGCATGCGGTCAAAAGTGAAATAATTGGTGTCCAGGAAACTGGTCCCATCGTAACCAAGTCCCCGTTCCAAACCGCCGTGACCCCAGGTGACCAGGGCCCGGCGCTGACTGGGGGCCACCTCCTGCACCCATACCAAAAAATCGGCAAAGACGGCCTGGTCAGGCATGCTGGTGCCCGCTGCCAATGCCGTGCCTGCCGTATACCACGATTCATCACCGCTCAGCAGGGCCCGACGCACCGTTAGTTGCTCGGTAGCGGAATCATAGGTGGGCCATTGCACGGCGATGGGGATGTCGTGGGCGGCGGCAATGGCCACCATTTCGGCAAAGTCTTTTTTGGCCTCCGGAATCATATCGCTGGGCATCATATAGACCGCGACACCCCAGGGCGGCAGCCCCTCTTCGGCACTGAGCAGTGGCGACACCAACAGCAGACACAAGACAGCAAGAACAGCGGGCAAGCGAACCATGGGATTGCTCCATCGAGCCGAAGCTGGCTCTCCAGTAGTCAAGCGTTGGCGCTCCAGCCAGCTTGCATAGGGACTGCCGCGCACCCCTTTTCGAGTGTCATACGCCCGGCCCAAAGAGGGCCCTGGGCATGCAAATGCTGGCCACCCTGGGCGCTGTAGTGGTGGAGGCAGTGATGCGACTGGGATACCCATTGATACTGATGATCCTCTGTGCGTTGAGCAAACTCATTGCAGTGGAAGAGCTTACCCTGCGGGTAGGGGCCAGTGGCGATGGTTCGCTGAGCTATGCCTGGGCTGTGGAAAGCGCCCCCGCCGGTGCTGGGGCGGTGCATTTTTCCGCTCCCCTGCCCCTCGGGTCTGAGGATCAGCTTCAGGGCATCAGCAATGCTGTGACCGCCAGTATCAGTGACCCCCAGCCTGGCACCTATGTCTTTGTGGTCACCGTAAGCGATGCCCAGGGGCGCAGCGTTACCAGCAGGGTCACCATGCGCGCAGTTCTCGAGCGCCAGATTAGCATCCAGATTTTTGCTGGTGGTCACTGGCTCATCGACCCCACAGGGGATGAGGACCGCCAAGCACCATGGCAGCGTTTTCACCGCCTCCATTCCGATCACACCCACAGCCTTACCTGGCTTCCGGAGTCCGTGCAATGAATGAACACCGTCAAACCCGCATGCACCGCACCACCGTGACCATTGCTGCAGGATCTGCCGCCTGCGCGGTACTCGCGCTGCTGATGGCGCTTTTCCTGCGCACGCCAGATCCGGTCATTCAGCCCTTGGCAGAGGCACAGCCAGAACCAGATTGGAGCACCCTGCCGCTCCCCGTCCATGCCCAACAGCTCATGGCTCGCGGGCCGGTAAATACTGATCGCGCCAGTGTCGTGGATCACGATCGCATCGTGGCTGGCGATCACATCCAAGAGCGCTGGCTCTACGACCATCACGCCGGGCCCCGCTCACTGGTACGGCGAGTGGTGGAATGGCGGCCTGACGGCCAAGGCACCTACCGTTTTCGCAGCGTGGTCGAGGCGGTGGGCGATCATTTTCTCATCCGCTGTGCCCCAGAGATGGATGCGGATGCCGTTGCGGCCCTGGCCGCTGAGTTGGGCATGCAGGTGCGCCGCCAAGTGGGCCAGCGCGGGCGCTGGCTGTTGAGCTTTGCTGGCGGTGATCTGGCAGCCATGGACCGGGCACAAGCCGCCTTGGCCACGCATCCTTTGATTGATTCTGTAGAGCCCGATGCCTATCTCTACCCGACTTCTGATCCTGATGACCCAGAGTTTGCCAAGCAATGGAACCTCAAAAATACCGGGCAGCAGGTGCGCCGACATCCGCTAGCCTCACCCAGCGACCCTGACGCCAATTGGGATGCCACCCCAGGCGTAGATATCAATCTGCTACCAGCCTGGGGGATCACTCGCGGCCATCGCTCCATTCCCATTGGGGTGATTGACAGTGGCATGGATTATCACCATGAGGACCTGGCCCACAGTCTGTGGCGCAATCCCCGTGAGCGCGCCAATGGCATTGATGACAGCGGCTCGGGCAAGGTCGACGATCTCTTTGGTTGGGATTTTGTTCATGATCATAATAATCCCCTCGATCGTGTAGATGTCTCCGATCCCCATTGGCGCGAATCAGGATTTGGCCATGGCACCATGGTTTCAGGCGTTATCGCCGCCCAAGTGGACAATGGCCAAGGGGTGGCTGGGGTGGTTCCCGAAGCTGCCATTGTTCCCTTGCGTATGATGTTTTGGCTGAGTGAAATTATTCCCGCCATTGAATACAGCGCCGATATCGGCCTTCCCATTAGCAATCACTCTTATGGCGGTTTTATTGACCATCCTGGCCTGCGCGATGCCTTCGAGTACGCTGGATCGCAGGGCCAATTACTGGTGGTTGCAGCCATGAATAGCGCCCGCGATCTGGACAATCTCCCCGAGGGGGACTATTATGATGATGAACCACTCAGCGATAGTCGCAGGCAGAACGCCAACGACTGGCATGAAAACTACACTGGATGGATTTGGTACCCAGCCAAGTATAATTACGACTTTCAGATAACCGTTGCCAGTGTTACTCCCGTCAACGATCTCTATAAGGGGCATAATTATGGTAAAGAATCGGTAGATATTGCTGCCCCAGGGGTTGGCATCTGGACCACTACCCGCGGTGGTGGGTATAATTATAGCCACGGCACCTCCTTTGCCGCCCCCCATGTGGCCGGCGTGGCCGCCCTGATGCTCAGCGTCAATCCCCATCTAAGCCCGCAACAATTACGCAGCATGATCATGGACAGCGGCACCCCGCACGAGGTGGTCGATGGCCGTGATACCATCAGCAGCAAGCGCCTCAATGCCCATGCTGCGGTCCTTGCCGCCCTGGGTGAGAAAACCGGAGTCGCCCATATCCGCGACTGGCATATCAGCGATGACCCGGCCGATGGTGCCACCGGCAATAATGATGGCTTTTGGAATAATGGCGAAGTGCTGGCCATTCGCGCAGACCTGGACATTCTTGGCCTGGAAGCCACTGAAAATATGCACTTGGAAGTGGAAGTGGTGGCCGGCCCCGCCACCGTTTACGGTGATGGCACCATTACGATCAGTTCCCACAATCCAGGCCAGAGCCTGCTCAGCGACCCGCTTTTCCTGCAGATCAATGGCGATGCGGCTAATGATTCGGCGGTAGAGTTACGCCTGCATGTGCACATGGATAATAGCCATGGCCACAGCGATACCCGCATCATCTATACCAGCACCAGCAATAGCGCCAGTGGCGTTGTCACTAGCCGCGATGACGACAGCCCCATTGCTGGGGCAGAGCTGACCTGGAGCAGTGGTGACCTCAGCCTCAGCACCACCACGGATAGCGCTGGACACTATAGCCTCAGCCTGGTTGAGGGCGAATGGCAGGTGCGGGTACAAGCCGATGGCTATGTGGACACTGTTGAAACAGTAGCCATTAGCGGCGGTGTCAGTCTCAGTAAAAACTTCAGCATGGGCAACCCGCTCTGGGATCGGGATATCGAGGGCATCACCATTCATGTCCAGCCAGGACAGAGTGCCACCGCCCTGCTGCCCATGGCCAATCTGGGCAACGCTGATCTCGTTTTGCGAGCCGTCACCAATCGCGATCACTATACCCGGCAGGGCAGTGCTGATCCTGGCGGCACTCCCTGGGTCTGGGAAGACATCAGTAACGACCCAGAAGCTGTGGATATCAGCGATCAGGGAAATTCTTTTGATCCGGCTGGCCCCATTTCTTTGCCCTTTGGTTTCCCTTTCTACGATCAACTCTATGAACAAGTGATTCCTCAGCAGGTGGGCTATGTGCACTTTGTCGCACAGGCAGCACCGAAGGTTTTCAGTCAAGTTAATGCCTCAAGCTTCCGCATGCCCAGTCAGTTTTCCAGCAATAGCGATGAAGATATAGCTGCTGCCCTGGCCTATTTATGGAGCAATTTGCGCATTCAAAATGGTGGTACTGCCCATTATCGCATGGATGAGCAGCGTTTTATTCTGCAACTGAGTGAAGTCCCCCGTGCTGCTGGCAGTGCCCCTGTGACGGTACAGCTGCACCTGCATCGTGATGGGCGTATAGATGTGTATTACCGTGATGTTGGCAGCCCAGCATATCACACTATCGGGCTACAAGACGATGCCGATTTCGGACAAACGGAAGTGCATCGCACCAGCTTTGGCGGGACGGGCCCCAGCATCAACGATGACACCGTTTGGCGATTGTATCCCCGCCTGCGTCTGGATGTGCCGCGTTTAACCGTGGGCGCCAGCCAACAAGAGGCCTATACCCTCATTGCCCAAGCCTACGACCTGGGTCCCGGCACCTATGAGCACACCCTGACCATTACCAGTAATGAACTCAGTGGTGGGTCGGAAGAGGTATCGGTAACCATCGTGGTTGCCGAGGATGCCCCGATCTGGCGTCGGATACGCCTGCAACGGCAAGCTGGTCATGTGTGGATGCTTGATCCCGGTGCTCAAGAACGCGGTGCCGACGCTATCACCGAAACAGAGGAGTTCTTCGAGGAACTGGCGCCCGCAGACCCGCAGACCTTCCAAGCGTTGGAAGTGGAAGCCGTGCAATAAGCAGGGATTTCCTGTCGCCTTACCTTCCCTTACCAAGGAATACCACCATGCCAGGCCCTCGTTTATGTCACCTTCTAAGCGTTCCGCTCCTCATTGCCCTATTGATGACGACAAGTGCGGCAAGCGCCGCAGAAACCGCGATCGATGAGGTGCTCATGGTGCGAGTGGATTTTCCCAATAACCAAGGCGCCCCCTTAAGCGAGGCGGCAGCACAGCAACTGGTGACCGACAGTGACCAATTTATGCGAGACAATTCCAACAACGCGCGCGGCCTGAGCCCTACGGTCACCACTGTAATACGCCTTCCCGAGAATACCAGTTATTACAATGACGGCACGGGCGCACGAATCCGCAACGACTCCTACCCCTTGCTAACCGCTGCTGGTTATAATATCCTGGATTATGATATTTTAGTCTACTGCTATTCTGGCGTCAGTGGATCGTGGAACGGTTTGAGTGGCAGTAATTGGGTGATGCTACGCGGCAGCAGCGGCATGCGTCACCATGTCTTGAGTCATGAGATTGGCCATGTCTATACCCTGGGCCACGCCAATCGCTGGAAGGTGGTCGATGGCAATCCGGTGCAGGAAGGCAATCCTTCCAGTATGAGCGTTGAATATGGCAACGCCTTCGATGTCATGGGCGGTGGCTCCAGCATGGCCCATCATTTTAATGCTTCGTTTAAACATCGCATTGGGTGGATCACCGATAGCGACGCCCCGCAAATCACCAGTAGCGGCACCTACCGCATCCATGCCCACGACCAGCGCGATGCCAGCGGCCTGCGCGCCCTACGCATCTCTCGGGGCACCCCGGAAGCATGGGAATTTGAATACATCTACTGGCTCGAATACCGCGCCAGCATCAACGACACCCTCCGCAATGGCCTGGTTGTCAGCTGGCAACGCAAACCTTGGCCGGGTATGGGCGTCCTGGGTGGTTTCACCAATTACCTCTTAGACATGACTCCCGAAACCAGCACCTTTAACGATCACCCCTTAGCCGTTGGCAAAACTTTTCGCGACGACCAGGGAGGCTTCTCCTTTACCGTCCTGCGACGCATCGAGGGCGATCAGCCAGCATTGGATGTGCAAGTC
>REDP01000232.1 GCA_007693455.1 Planctomycetota bacterium
CAAGAGCAAGGGGTTGACGACCTTGTGGCTGCAGGCGAAGACCCCGCTACGGTACGACGTGTAGTGGGGTTGGTTGAACGTAACGAACATAAACGGCGACAGTCGGCACCAGCCTTGCGCGTGACGCATAAGGCTTTTGGGGTCGGTCGACGCATGCCCTTGGCACGGGGAATGGAGCCCACTGCATGAGTAATGATCAACAACGAGTCGCCAAATTAATGGCCCAGCGGGGCATGTGTTCGCGCCGCGAGGCCGAGCGCTTAATTGAAGTGGGCGCGGTCCTCGTAGATGGGCAAGTGGTGCGTACCCAGGGCGTCAAGGCGGCACCCGATGCTGAGATTCGCTTGAGTCCCCATGGCAGTAATCGCATCCAGGCACATACCAGCATTCTCCTCCACAAGCCCATGGGTATCGTCAGTACTCAGCCTGAGGATGGCCAAACCGCCGCATGGCAGTTACTCAGCTCCAGTAGTGCTCATGGTAGAAATGATGCCCAGGCGGTAGAGCGGGTTCTTGCCAAGCCGTGGACCATGGCCGTGTGTGGCCGTCTTGATCGCGACAGCCGAGGCCTCCTGATACTTACTCAAAATGGTGTCCTGGCCAAAACCCTTACCGGATCACGGGGGGTTGAAAAACGCTACCTCGTCAGCGTCGATAGGCATGTCAACCAAGAGCATCTGCAACGCCTGCGTGGCGAGTGGAGTCTGGACGGGCATCAGCTTCTTCCCATGCGCGTGGAGCAGGCAGGCCCTCGCCGTTTGCGCTTTGTGCTTCGCGAAGGTCGTAAACATCAGATCCGTCGCGTCTGCGCCGAGCTGGAATTGCGGGTGGTGGATCTTTTGCGTGAAGCCATTGGCCCCTGGTCCCTGGGGTCCTTGCCCGAAGGCAAGTGGAGCGTCATTGACCCACAAACCGTCCAACGTTTTATTGATGAGCAACATCACGGCCGCGGGCGTTAGCCATGGTGAGCGTTGAGCCGCCCCGGAGTGTTCGTGGTATCTGGCGTTGTATCGCCTCCCATAAGGAGTAATCATGGGCAAGCTCATTACCTGGCTAGCGGTTGGATGTTTGGGTATGATCCTGCTCACCGGAGGCTGTGTGGTGGGCTGTGGAGCGTTGTTGATTTCCCTCCTAACCAATTCGGCGCCCTATTCCCATGCCGTTGCCACGGCCGAGGCTCATCCTGCCGTGGTAGAAGTACTGGGTGAGCCGATTGAGGCTGGTTGGTTGGTGCAAGGTTCGATAGAAACCCATAATCAGGATGGCGAGGTCGATCTTTCCATCCCGCTGTCTGGGCCCCAAGGAAGTGGGCGCTTGTATGTTGAAGGCCGCCGCCGCAAGGGCGAGTGGACTTACACTCGTTTGTACTTTCGCTCCCATGATGGCCGCCGGGTCGATCTCCTCGAGCAAGAGGTGGATCCGAACCTGTTGACGCCATAGTTGGCGCCCCCAAAAAAATAGGCAGCGTCACGCTGTGGGCAGCGTAGCATGTACTACTGCGCGTGCTGCTGCGCGTGCTGTTACATGATGCTTGCCGATAAGGGGTTGGTTCTATGTCTGTGCGTTGCTTTGCCGCCATGGCCTCATTGTCCATGATGCTTGTTCTTCCACCGTTGCTTGCTGAGGATCGTCCGCACCCCGCTGACATTATCCTGGTTGAGGATGACGCCATCCAGGTTCAGGCCCCGCCAGTGGTTGAGGAGTGGCGGCCACAGTCCTGGCCGCAGACTGAGGAAGCAGCCTATTGGCGGCGCGCCAACTGGGTGTTTAACTATCACGCCGGCAGAATCGGCGTGCGGACCCACGGCGAGCAGGAAAAAAGCACCTTTCCTCAAACCATGTTTAACTACTTGCCCGGCCAGCACGAGCGAGTCATTGAGGCCCTGCAGAGCCGTGACCGTCAGGCCGATACGGATCATTCTTGGACCGAAGGCATCGACTTCTATTGGACCTTCACCATCAAGGGGCAGATGCGGAAATACTTTTTCTTTGGCCCAGCCCTGGATGAAGAATACCGCCAGCGCATGTATCGTGGTGCCCGCACTTGGACTGAAGTCGATCCGCGGCCCAGCTTTGAATTGGTCCGTTCCTTGCGCAGTGAAGACGAGAAAGTACGCAACTATGCGACTGAATTATTAAAACAATTTCGCGCCAATATTGCCGAGTTAGATCTCGATGAAGTGGAAGGCGATATCAGTGATTCCATGGCAGGGGAAGATCTCGGTCAAGATCCAGAAGCCTGGACGCGTTGGTGGCAGCACTATGCCGACCAGGGCTGGCAAACCTATGAAAATATTGAGCGTCTTGCCAATCCCTATCCCCACCCCGTCCACGGTGTCGGCAGTGGCCCAGTCGGTGCCACCTGGGATCCACCAGTGCGTGGGATGCGTGTAGATGCCCGTAATACCGATAATATGCGCGCCATGCGTAATGTTTCCGTGTATCTCATGGCTGAGGAAACCGGCAACGAACGGGTGCAGCGTCTCTATCGCGACAAACTGCGAGATTTTATTGTTCACCTCTACCGCCTGCATCACGGCGAGTGGGATTCCGAAAACTACCTGCATCATACCATAGCCCCCTTCCACAACCTGTACGACTTTGCACAAGATCCCGAAGTGGTGGGTATGGCCAAGGCGGCCCTGGATTATCTCTACGCTTCGGCTGCGGTGAAGTATTACCGAGGCCATTCCCTGGCGCCCACGAAGCGTACTGGTGGTGGTTTAGAGGATTTTGTTTGGTTGTATTTCGGCGATGAAAATAATCCGCCGCAACGGGCTTACTATGACTTATTCCATGTGGTCAGTAGTTCCTACCGCCCTCCCATGGCGGCGGTGCAGATTGGCCGTGGCGACTTCGCTCGTCCGGCTGAAATGATAAACGCTAAGCCCGAATACGACTATTGGCTGCCAGGCCGCGACCAACAACCCAGCACCTGGGAAACCATCTACTATGGCGAAAGCTTTTACCTGGGCACCGCGGTAAGTCGCGGCCCGCAGGGGGATGTGCGGGCCTGGGATGTGGCCCTGGACCGCGAAGATGGTGGTGCTGACCTGCTTCGCGCCAACACCGGTAATCGCACCAACGGCAAGCGTCGCGGTGATCAAATCGGCCAGTATCGTAACCTCGCGATTTGGCTACGCCGCGACAATGATGCCCGATTTGTCTTTGAAATGCCAGGCTTTGACCAAGTCGTTCAGAACCATGGTGTCTGGTTTATGCAGCATGGGCAAAACTATCTCGCCCTCTATCCCATTAATCTGCCGGCTCAGGCCTGGCAGAAAATGGAGGGTGCCGATGGTGCCACCAGCATAAACCCTCGTCAAGGGGAGGGTGATTATGCTGGTTTTGCGCTGCAAATTGTCGACGCCAATGCGGTGGACTCCTTTGCTGATTTCCAGCAGATGGCCGCCCAGGCTTTGGATCTCTCCAACCTGGATCAAGGGCAGGTGCAGCTGCGCGGCGTTGATAATCGGGTCCTTACGCTGCGTCTTAACAGCGAAAACGATCTCCCGCACATTGAGCGCGACGGCGATGCCCTGGACTGGCTGAGCATGCGTAATCCCTATCAGGGCATGGACGACCATGCTCCCATCCAGGTTGATGCGCAACGAGGTGAACTGCAGTTGCAGGCTGGGGGACATCGTTTTGTCCAATCCATAGATCAAGCGGGCCGCGTTACCACCACTATTGATGAATAAGGTGGGGATTAGCGAGGCCGCTTCGGCTTTGCCTTCTTGTCATGACCGCTAGCCTAGTGCCACGATGCGCATTGGTTGTGTGGTAAACCCGCTCTCGGGCGGAGGCGCTGGGCGCCGTCTGCTGCGCCTCTTGGAAGACGAGGGGCTGCCTTGCTGCGACCCCACCCACATGGATATCAGTGCCTGGTGGCAGAGCCACGCCAGCAATCTCCAGGTGGTACTGGGGGCTGGCGGTGATGGTACCATCAGCTGGCTCAGCCATCTGGCAGCTCGGCATGGTTTTCCGCAAGCGGTGGTGCCTTGGCCCTTGGGCACGGGCAATGACTGCGCTCGCCATTTGCGATGGCGTCCTGGACCAGTTAGTTGCCAGGGGGTGCAGCAGTTCGTACAGCAGATTGCCCAAGCCGAAGCAGTATGGGTTGACCGCTGGCAATTGCGCGGTCCGCATGGCCTGCAACGCAGTATCAGCCATTATTGTTCCATTGGTCGCGATGCGCGCATAGCCCACGCTTTCCACCGCTTGCGCTTGCGGCGGCCAGGATTGTTCCGTGCTGCATGGAGTAATAAAGGGCTGTATGCTGCCTGTGCCCTTATGGATAGCAGTCGTCCACTCGCCAAGCGTGTATCTATTGCTCATTGGGATATTGCCCCGGCCATAGATGGTGTGGTCTGGTCTAATATCCCCAGTTATGCTGGCGGAAATTGCTTAGACCGGCGTATTCGCGCCGATGATGGGCGCCTTGATCTGCATGCCTATGCGGGCATCTGTGGCTTGTCCTTGGCCTTAAGTACCTGGCGCACCCCGCGTCTGATTGCCAAGGCCAAGGGCTATACCTTCCACTGCCACTCCCCCTTACTGGCCCAATGCGATGGCGAGCCCCTGGTGCTTGCGCCTGGTACCTATGCCATCGTGCATGATGGATGTTTGCGGATGCTCCGTGCGGGTGCCTGCCCTTGTAGGGAAGCATAACAAGCCTGGGTTGGAAGCTATTGCCCAGCTTTGTATGCGGTTAGGCTGCATCTTCACAACCGAATCATCTTGGCCTGTTGGCATTGATTTTCCCGCCCTCGGCCAGCGCCTTAGGAGGTGTCCATGTCCGTATCCCTCACTCGGCCCAATATTCTCTTTATTATGGCTGATCAGATGCGCTTTGATTGTCTTGGCTTGGAAAACCCGCATATCAAAACCCCCAATCTCGATCGTCTGGCGCAGCGTGGTTTGCTCATGCGCCATGCCTATGCCCCTACGCCAGTGTGCTTGCCCTGCCGCGCCAGTATGATTACCGGGCAATATCCCAGCACCCACGGTGCCATGCATAATATGTCGGCCCTACCTGAGGACCATGAGATTAGCCTGGGTGAGGTGTTTAGCCGCGCCGGCTATCGCACCCACTTTGTCGGCAAAAGTCATTTGGCTCCCTGTCATGGCGATCCACTCTCAAAAGAGACCTATCCCTTTATTCATAACCGCCAATGGTGGTCGGCCTTTAAGGGCCCGTGGTACGGCTATGAGCATGCTGACTTGGCCATTGGCCATACGGTGGAAGATCACGCCCACGGCATGCACTACGGTGCCTGGTTGGCAGAGCAGGGGGTGGATATTGAGCGCTATTTCGGCAACCATGAATACACCGATTACGGCGTCTGGGATCTGCCCTTAGAATACCACAATTCGGTGTGGACGGCTGATCGCGCCATTGCTGGCATCGATGCAGCCGTGGCCGAAGGCCAGTCATTCTTGAGTTGGGTCAACTTCCAAGACCCGCATAATCCTTGCTTGGTACCAGAACCCTACGCCAGCATGTACGATCCCCAAGCCATCCCCCGCTTTGGCTATAAGCCCGGCGAGCCAGATTGCTTTGCCGATAAGCCGCCGCACTACCGCGACATCACCGATCAACCCGGCGCCTATGCCGCCAAGCCCTCGGATCCCGACCTGCAGGCGGCTGGTAATGTCTGCCACCTGGACTGGGACCAAGACAAAATCCAAGCAAATGCCGCCTGTTATTACGGTATGGTCACCCTGCTGGATGAACAGGTGGGCCGCATCCTCGACCACCTGGAAGCCCAGGGTCTGGCCGATGACACCCTCATTGTCTTTACTGCCGACCACGGCGATCTTCTTGGCGACCATGGCTTATGGTTTAAGAGCCTTGTCGCCTATGATGAAAGTATTCGTGTACCCATGATCGTATCCTGGCCCCGACGCATGGCTGGTAATCGCCGCAGTGACGCCTTGATTAATCTGGTCGACCTTTTCCCTAGTTTTTGTCACGCCGCAGGAATCCCTATTCCCCATCAATGTGAGGGTGTGTCGCAATTGCCAACCTGGATCGACGACCAACCCAGTCGCGACATCTGCGTGGTGGAGGAACGCCCCCACACTGGCAAATGGCTTATGCGAGTGGTGATGGACGGCACCTGGAAGATGGCCTATTATCCGCATCGTGATTACGGAGAACTCTACCACCATCGTGACGATCCCGACCACATCCATAATCTCTGGCACGATCCTGATTATCGCGAAGTGCGTGAACGTCTCCAGCGCGCCTTACTCGACCACGAATTATTTAAGCGTGGCCCCAATCCCAATGTGACGGGCTTCCATCGCCTTGGTCGCAGTTAGCTCCATGCAGCAAATAAGCTTGGGATGCTCAAAGGAAATACTGTGCTCGTATTGGGGATTCTGCTTTTATCCTGAGCCGAAGGGTGAGTCCTGGATGGAAATAATATCTCGTAATCCTATCGAATTATTTCTGTCGGGAACCTATTATCCTTCGGGCATGGAGTTCAGGCGAGCAAGTTATCAAAAATACGGCTCATTTGCTGCCGCCAATGGATAAGCCCTAATCGTCTTCCATCTCCAGATGGGGCAGGGCCAGGTGCAGGTCGGAGAAACTGCGCACGGTGATCAGGCGTTCGGCGCTGCGGGTGACGGGGTCATCGGTGTGTCGGGCGCCGTCGCGGGGATAGGACCAGCGTAATTGTGCGCTGCCGCTAATGCGGGGGCGCTCGAGCGCGTCGTAATCGCGGGCGAAA
>REDP01000282.1 GCA_007693455.1 Planctomycetota bacterium
TAGTATTATTAAGTCATATTCACTTCCCATCACCCTTCAGGGAGCAGTCGTATGCGTGGCAACTATTCTAGCAACAATATCATAAAAAACCTCGTTCTGGTAAGCCTGATACTCTTTCCGGCGGCTGCGGTAGCAGAGGATTCCTGGCCCATGTGGATGCGCGATAGCCAAGGCGGACCTATTGCCGGAGAACCACAGCTGCGCGATCCTCAACTCACCCAACAAACCCGGGTCTGGGTGAGTGAAGCGGACATACCGCCAGGGCGGGTCAGTGATGGTCGTGGTGCCGGCGGCCGTGAGGACATGCAGCAGCCCGCATCAGGGGGCTTTGCCAGCCCTATTGCCGCTGATGGCAAGGTGTTTCATTGGAATTATCGCCCCTCTGGCAACGTTTATGATATTCCCCGCGCCAGGGCGCTGGGCCTCAGCCAAGAAGAACTACGGGCCCAGGCATCGCCTTTGCAGGGCAACCTGGTCACTGGGCATGAGCGCTGGCTGGTCTCGGCCACCGATGTGCTTACCGCCATCGACGCCGCAACCGGCGCTACCCTATGGCAGACCGAACTCACCAATCAAGGGGTGAATTGGGGGCTGTTTAATAAGGCTGGCGGCGGCATGACCCCCGTCTACCACGATGGGATGGTGATTGCCATGAGCACCTCGGCTCAGGTGTTTGGCGTGGATGCAGCGACTGGGGAAGTGCGTTGGACCCACGACCTCATGCCCCGTCATCTCCAAAACATGGCTTATCGTCAGGCAGCTATGCAGGGGGATAGCATGGCCCCGCGCTTTAACCGGGACTTCTTGGTCGCCCTGGTTGCCGCCGATGGGATCGTGGTGATTAACGACCAGCGTTGGCACAGTGTGCAAAACAGCGATGGCACCACCTACCATTATGACACCTACAACAGTTATCTTGGCTTGGACGTGCACAGTGGCGAACAGCGTTGGGAAGCCAAAGAAGTGGGCGACACGCGTGGATCTCCGGTATTGTGGGAGCATAATGGCACAACCTATGTCCTGGCCATCAATCGCTTCCATCTCACCCTCCATGACATTGCCACCGGCCGTGAAATTTGGCGGCACCCGCAGGGCCACGCAGCCATGTTTGATCTGGCGGTGAGTGATCGTTTTGTGGTGATGAATGCCCGCCAAGAAGGCAGCCGTAAGACTGAGATTACTGGCTATGCCATTGATCTCAACGGCATGCAACAGCTATGGACCTGGGGAGACCAGCGCTTTCATAGTAATATTCTCGCGGTCGGAGACTATGGCTATATGCATTTTGATAATCACCTGCGCTGTTTTGATCTCGCCACTGGCGAAACAGTAAAAGATCTTCCCATTGGCCGTATTCCCACCGATAATGGTAACCCCTTTATCGCCTACTATGGTGGTTGGCTGGTCACCATGGGTGGCGATGCGGGCAGTGGTTACACCTTTGTCCATGCCAATCCTGAACACATGGAAGCCAGTAAGCGCTTCTTCCCGGCCGATGTGGGGCGCGGCTATGGCTGCCTGGTCTTCCCTGCCTTTGCCGGTAGTACGATGTTTTTCCGCACCCAGGACAGCGCCAAAATAGAAGCCTATCGTTTGCGTTAAAACAAACTAAACTAGTAACTACTCAGGGGCTTCGCCCCTACGGTCCTCTGCTTCGCGAGGGCCTACCCCCCTGGCTTTGTCGTGGTTCGCCCGAATCTGCATGCAGATTCGGGCGTGGGCGGATCGGCTACGCCGATTCTATCCGCCCACCACCACTCGGCGCCAGACCCCCATCGCATGCGATGGGGCCCAAATAAGGCCGGTAACCACTCATGCCCGATGGGCCTGAGTAGTTACCTAAACTATTGACTCGGCTCCCTGTATGAGCTGCCTCACATTCGCTTGCCAGGTATTCACACGTTGACCTCTGCTGTTTTTTTTAAAAAACAGCAGAGGTCAACGTGTGGCGAGCCATATCCGTATATCGTTCCATGCAGGGCAGGACTACACTGAGTATTATCATACTGCTCTGCACCATGGGGACTGCAATGAGTAGCGACAATGATGTAACCATTCCCAGCTGGGATGATGTACCGCAGTTGGTGGCCGCCATCGCTGTCCCGGACATTCCTGCTCGCAGTTTTTCTGTGGAGCAATTCGGTGCGGTGGGAGATGGAGACGCCGATGATCGCCCGGCGATTATGGCGGCACTGGCCCATGCTGCTGCGGTGGGGGGCGGCCGGGTGCTGCTGTCTGGTGGGCGCACCTGGTATAGCAAAGGGCCGCTGCATCTGTACAGTAATATCGAGCTGCATATTGCCGAAGGGGCGGTGCTGCGTTTTTCATCAGATCCCAATGACTATTTACCCCAGGTTCTTACCCGCTGGGAAGGCACCGAGGTGTTCAACTACTCGCCCTTTATCTACGCCTATCAGGCCAGTAATGTGGCCCTGACTGGCAGTGGCACCATCGATGGCAATGCTACTGACACCTTTGGCACCTGGCGCGCACAGCAAAATCCTGGCAAACAGCGCCTGCGGCAGATGGGCGCCGAACAAGTGCCGGTATTTAGCCGCGTGTTTGGCGATGGGGACTACTTGCGTCCCAGCATGATCCAGTTTTTTGCCTGTAGTCAGGTGCTGATCGAAGATGTGAGTGTGGTCGATTCGCCCTTTTGGGTGGTGCATCTGGTGGCCAGCAAGGATGTCACGGTACGCGGCATTCGTGTCGATAGCAGGCGCCTCAATAACGACGGGGTGGATATTGAATCGACCAGCAATGTATTAATAGAAAACAGCCATTTCCAGACCGGTGACGATAGCATTGTTATCAAAGCAGGCCGCGATAATGATGGGCGGCGACTGGCTCGCCCCAGCGAACGCATCGTTATTCGCAATAACTTTATGCAGGGGCATAACGCCCTGGCCATTGGCAGCGAAATGTCGGCAGGGGTGCGCCATGTGTTTATGGAGAACAATCAACTGGGTGCAGTGCACTCGCCGCTCTATATCAAATCCAGCACCGAACGCGGTGGCATCGTTGAGCATATACACATCCGCAACATTACCGTTGAAAGTTCCATTAACCCACTCATACGATTGATAATGAATTACCAACGGCAAACCAAGGGCAATCATATTCCCATTTTCCGTCACATTACCATGGAAAATATTGTCGCCGAGCAGGTTGCCGACCTTTTTGAGTTTTCCGGGCACGAACAAGAGCCCCTGCGTCATATACACATCCGCAATGTGCAAGTGGGGGCTACCGCTACGGTGGATGACCAGGTCCTGAGTGCAGGCCTGGTCATCGACACCGCCGCCAGTCATATGCGCGATTCCACTATTGAAAACATTAGCGTTGGCGGCAAGGCTCTCCCTATTGTCCTCGAATAGCTGACAGCTGAGATGGACCGACAGCTACCATTCATCCTAAATCCCGCAGTTGCATCGGCGAAGCCGATACAACTGCGGGATCTGCAACGGTTTCCATTAAATGCTGCCTTCACCCTTAGGGTGAACGGTAAAAATCGCAAGAGTGCCCCAGATTCAAGGCGCTGAACCTGTGCCCGGAACGGGTAGACGCAGTTTACTGGTGTAAATAAGGAGGAGGCAACATGCCCCCGCCGGCATGTTGCTCACAGAAGATGGGGTGCTATTGCGGTTTTAGGTTCATCAGCCTTCGGCCCTTTCGCTGATACCGCCTGCTACAGACACGCACCCAACATGGTCACCGAGAATAGGCAAGCATACGGTCTGCATATGGGCATACCCACTCGTCACTCACGCCAACGGAGCCGAATAACGCTGCCGATAAGCGCCGGGAGTCATGCCTTGGCGGCGTTTAAAGGCACGGCAAAAACTGCCGGCGTCAGCGAAGCCGCAGGTATGAGCGATGCTGGCAATGGGATCCTGGCCCTCCGCCAGCAGTGAGCGGGCATGGCGCAGTCGACGTTCCTCCAGCACCTTGCTGGGGGTGCTATCGAGATGACGGCGAAAGAGGCTGTGTAAATGCGGCAGTGATAAGCCGGCGCGCTGGGCCACGGTGGGTAAATCCAAGTCGCTGGCAAAATCCTTGGCGATCACCTGCAAAGCACGGCGCAGGTTGGCAGGAAGAATGGGATTGGCCCGGGAGGGACCAGCGGCATGCGCCTGCCAAGCGCAGCTTATATGGGCATAGTGGCACAGTAACTGGCGATCAATATCGCCACGGTGAAAGGCGGCAAATAATTCTTCGGCAAAGCTCACCGCCGCCGCGGCATTGCGCCAGGCGGAGAGGTGGGGTTGACGCGTGGTGCTATGACCGCTGACCCGAAAGCCAATGACCAGGCAGCGATAGGGATCCTGGGCATCGCTGTGCTCAATGGTTTTCTCGCCCGCGCGATGCCACAGCATGCTGCCGGCCTCCAGCGGAAACAGCTGGCCATCAAGATTATAGCTACCCCGACCACCCAGGACGATTTCAATTTCCTCAAAGCCCTCGCGGATGACCCGACCCAGGTTCCGCGGGCGGCGCGAACACTGGAAAATACTCACCCTCTCCAGGCTGAGGGGTAGTGCGGAGAGACTGGCGGCGGCGCTGGTAATCATAGTTTTTGCACATTAGCTACAGGAAAAGACCATTGAAGTCCTAATTTGGCGTGGCTAAGCTCCCATTTCCGGCGTATTGGGCCAAGTCGCCCCACGCCCCCATATCACCCCAGAAAACCATCCCCGATGCTTGGAGTCAGTGTATGTGCCATCCCCTACGCCTTGGAATTATCGGAGCCGGGCAAATCAGCCAAGGTGCCGCTAAAGAGATCAATGAGGATTCGCGGGCCAGTGTGGTGGCCATCGCCGATCCCAGCCCCGAGCGCTTGGAGGCCCTGGCAGATACAATTGGCGCGGGTTTGCGCTTTGCTAGCGGCGAAGAACTCATTGCCGCCGATGGCATCGATGCGGTGTATGTGGCGGTCCCCAATATATTCCATGCGCGCCTCGCCAAATTGGCTTTAGAGGCGGGTAAGCATGTGATTCTCGATAAACCCTTTGCTATGAATCTGGCCGAAGCGCAGGAAGTAGCCGCCGCGGCGACAGCCAGCGGACGGGTGCTTATGCTGGGCATGAACCAGCGCTTCAAGCCTTCGGCCCAGCTCATGCGCGCCCGGGTGGCGGCCGGTCAGTTTGGCGAAGTCTACCACGCCAAAGCATGCTGGCGGCGGCGTGCCGGGATTCCGCGCATTGGCAGCTGGTTTACCCAAAAGGGCATTTCCGGCGGCGGTGGCTTGCTGGACATCGGGGTGCATATGCTCGATATGACCCTCTATATTCTCGACAATTTTAAGCCACTTTCGGTGAGCGGTGCTACCTACACCAAGCTTGGTAACCAGGGCCTGGGATCAGGTGGCTGGGGCATGTCAGAGGTGGATCCCAATGCCGTGTTTGATGTGGATGATTTCGCCACGGCCCTGATTAAGCTTGAGGGTGGGGTGAGCGTGGCTCTTGACGCCAGCTGGGCCCTCCACCAAGCCCAGGCCAATACGGACGAGGTGCAGGTTTTTGGCAGCAAGGCCGGCGGTTTGGCCAATGCCGGGGAAATCTACCGCTTTGCCGAGGATGGTGGCTATCAAGTGCTGCAAGGCGGCGAAAAAAACAATCTACCGCCCACCGTCTCCGGCAACCGCTTTAGCAATTTTATCGGTGCTTGCCTGGGTGAACACCCGAGTGAGGTAAGTGTCGAACAGGCTCTGGCGGTGCAGGCCATCATCGATGCCATTTATGAAAGTTCGGCGAGCGGCCGTGACGTCGCCATCAAGATTTAGCGCGCACTGTACCTACCAGCCATCAATACCATTAAGGAAATCATTATGTCCCTGCCCCCCATTTCCATCCAACTGTATTCCCTGCGTGAATTTACCAAAGATGATTTACCGCGAGTTATTGCCCGCCTGGGTAAGATCGGTTTCGCCGCGGTGGAGCCCGCGGGATTTTTTGGCCATAGCCTACCCGACGTACGGCGCATGGTGGAAGATGCCGGCATGTGCGTGCTCTCCAGCCACAGTCCCTGGGCCAATCGGGGGAATGTGCAAGATGCCATCGACACCGCAGCTGCCTTCTCTTTAGATGTGGTGGCTGGGGGCTATGGCCCCGATGCCTTTGCCGATCAGGAAGCCATCGCCCGCACCTGCGACGAAATCAATGCCATCGCTGAAGAATTGGCACAGCATGAATTAAAACTCTTTTTGCATAATCATGCCTGGGAGTTCGACCGTTTCGACGGGCGTTGGGGCATGGACATCGTCGCCGAACGCTGCCCCCAGGTGCTGTTTGAAGTGGATACCTATTGGGCTGCCAATTTTGGCGCCAACGATGCAGCAGAAGTGGTGGCGCAGTTTGCTCCCCGGACTCCCTTCCTGCACATTAAGGATGGCAACTGGCAACAAGGCGCCGCCAATCTCACTCTAGGAACCGGGAAAATGGATATCCCCGCCGTAATCAAGGCCGCCGACCCCACGGTGCTGCGCGCCCTCATCATCGAATTTGACAACTGCGACAGCGATTTATGGCAAGCGGTGGAAGCCAGTTTTGCCTACCTCTGCGATCAGGGCCTAGGCCGCGGCCAATCATGATGGTCTTGGTATGTAAAAATCGCACCATCGCCACGGCCCGCGTTGTCTTGGACATCACAGACAGCAACCGCTAGGGTCTGAGCATCTGCCCGTCCCTGCATATCGCGCTCCTGAGCCCCATGTTCGACCATCGAAGCGGTCTCTC
>REDP01000128.1 GCA_007693455.1 Planctomycetota bacterium
CATGGGGCGGCCGCACCGGCCCCGGAGCGGGAAAAATCTCGGCGAACAAGGCATCGGCGCTCATCGCCAGCCCTGAGCCGCCAAACATCGTTAGTAATAATAGTGGTAATACGCTGCGTAAACACCTCATTGTATGCACCATAACCCTGCTTTCTGTAAACGCCTACCACAGGGTTCAACGGCACATAGAGTTTATCGTTCACTCAAAAAAAACATCATCCCGATTAACTCCCTAGCCTGCCAGTCGCAGTTGCTCTACGCCACCATCACTGGGGCGGTGGGCAGGCGAGTAGAAGTCCTCCTGCGCCCCGATGATGTGGTGCTGGGCCTGCCACCACTGCACGACGCCCTGTCCTTAAGCAACCGTCTGGAGGGCAGTATTACCAACATTACCCGCAGCCCCGAGCGCTGTCTGGTGCAGGTGGATGTGGGCGCCGAACGCCCCCTCTTGGCCGAGCTGGTGGGCAGTGCCGTAACCCGTTTAGGCCTGAGAGTTAGGCAAAGGGTGATCGTTCTCACCAAGGCCCAGGCCACTCAGGCCATTGGCCTATAGCACCCTGGTTTCAGGGCCTAGGCAGAGCTTCCGTGGCCGCTGCGCGACGATGGTCGGCATCGGCAATCATCCCTGCCTTGTGTTTGCCAGTCCAAGACGCAATATGAAAATTGTTCAATCCACAATTCACGCGAGGGCCTCTATGACCCAGCCCCACAACACCCCCATCTCCATCTCCGACAAGGCTTTCGCCCGTCATTTGAGCGACCGCGAGAACCTCCAAGCCATTTGCGACGCGGGCTTTACCTACCTTCACTTTGATCGCTACCGCAGCACCCGCGAACGCATGAGCGAAGCCGTGATCGAGGAATGGGCGCAGATGCTGGACGAGACGGGGATCCAAGTGCTGGACTCCCACGGCTGCCATGGCGGCGGCATCGAATTGTGGGCCGAAGACCCGGAACTACGCCAGCAGGCGCATGAGCATTTCATTCACCGTATGGAGGTCACCAAGCGCCTGGGCGGCAATGCGGTGGTCTACCACGTGCCCTGTAAATGTGAGTACAGCGACGCCCTGCGCGACCGCTATCTTGATGGCCTGGCTCGGCTGGAATCCCACGCCCGAGAACTGGGGCTGAAAATCGCCATCGAAAATCACTACCTGCCGGATATTGACCGCGGCATTTTTCCCGCCGCCTTTGCCCGCTTTGACCCCGACTTTCTCGGCTTCACCCTTGACCCCGGGCATGGTCTCATCAGTGGTACCCTGGATTGGCTGGTGGACTCCTTCCTGGATCGCCTCACCATCCTGCACCTCAACGAGAACGATACCACCAGTGACTATCACTGGAATCCCTTCACCCCAGGCGGGGTGGCCAATTGGGATCACATTATCGCCGGTATCGCCAACAGTCCCTACCGCAAACCCATGCAGCTGGAAGTGTGCTGGCGCGAAGACAAACATGACAGCCACCACGAATTCCTCGCCGCCGCCGCCCGAGCCGCGCACAATATCTCAGCGCGCGTTGCCAGCTGCCGAGCCGAAGAAGCCGTCGCCGGTAGCGCCAATACCTAACCGCGGCCCCAAATGATGCCCCGGTCTGCGAGTATCTGGCCGACCAACTGCTGCTGCCCCTGGCCCTGGGTGCCGGCGGTCACTTCCGCAGCATCAGCGAACACTGCCGCAATAATGCCGCGGTGATTAATCAGTTTCTGGGTCCGGTGGTGGAATTGGGTGAGGATGGCTGGATTCAGGTACAGACCTGGGGCTAGTATTGTCCAAGGGGGCATGCATGCTCGCTGTATGCTGCCCCAGTTGATCACCTGTTACCAGCGCTATATCAGCCCCTACAAGGGGTATCGTTGCGGCTATGCTGCCTTGACGGGGTCGTGTAGTTGTTCGCAATTTGCCCAGCGGGCCCTGCGTCGATACTCCTGGTCAATGGCGCTGCGTCTGCTGCGCCACCGTCTGCAGCGCTGCAGTGACCTCGTCCTAGAGCATCGAGGCTCGCTTAAGGTGCGCCGCCGCTATCTCCGCCTGCGCAACAGTCGGCGCGCGGCCAAAGGCAAGGATGGCGACCTATGCGGCAGTAGTTTCGCCTGCTGTGATCTCGGCGTGAATATGCCCATGGCCCTGGTGCAGGGCCTTACCCGCTGCCACGATGCAACGGCTGACCCGACTCCTTGTGCCGTGGATGGGTCAGAGGTGAGTTGCGATATCGCCGGTTGCTGTGTCCCGCCTTCGTAATGTACGACGTGGCCTGGAGAGGGGCGGCTACTCGCCTATGGTTATTACGGTATGCAGGGGGCAGGTGATGGTGCTGCGGCCGCGTAAGAAGGCCAGCTCCACCAAGCAGGCCGCGCCCACGATATCGGCGCCTATGTCTTGGCACAGGCCGACTGCTGCGGCCAGGGTGCCGCCGGTGGCGAGTACATCATCAACGATGACAATGCGCTCGCCGGCGGCCAGGGCATCGGCGTGGATTTCTACGCAGTCGCTGCCATACTCCAGGTCGTAGCTGCGACTTATGGTATGGGCAGGGAGTTTGCCCGGCTTGCGGATGGGGACAAAGCCGCAGTTGAGATATCGGGCCATGGCGGCGCCAAAGATAAAGCCGCGGCTCTCAATGCCGACAACGGCGGTGATTGCGCTGTCAGTATAGGGTGCGCTGAGGGCGCGAATGCTCTCGGCGAAGGCTTCGGCATGCCCCAAGAGCGGGGTTATGTCCTTAAAGATAATCCCAGGTTTGGGGAAGTTGGGGATGTCGCGGAGGTGGTCGTTCAGGTCCATATCTGCCCTCTAATGTCTTATGTGTATAAGTCGCGTTCACATTAATGCGCAAGGTTGATGGGGATAAAGTGGTGCTGGTTACGCCTGTCGAATAGGAGGCGCTTATAGTCTTGCGTCAGGAAGACGTTTCTACACCCTTTCGACCATTATGGAATCACCACGCGGCGCCAGCCAGCCATGAACCATTCTCTGAGTTTTATGTCCATGCCAGGAGGCATGGAATGGCTCCTGATTCTCCTGGTGGCATTGCTGATTTTCGGCAAGAACCTGCCCCAGGTCATGCGTGAATTAGGCCGTTCATTTGCCTCCTTCCGCGACAGTATGGGGATGGGAGAGCAAATCGGTAACGATCTGAACAATCCCTTTCGCTGGGATCAGGAAGACGCTGATCGTTTGCACCCACCCCTTGCTCGTCCCGATCCCCATAGTGGTTCAGAAATCCCCCCCTTGCGTGGGGATGATCTTAAACCTGCTCAAGGGCCTATTGCCTCTGCTTCTGAGGATCAGTCGGCCTCCCCTCATGAGGCTACGGGCAACAAATCTCCCAGCGATCCCCATGTGCCACTGAGCAATGAATCTCCCAGCGACCCTTTACCTGGAGTCCCCAATCATGACCGACCGTAACGAACGCCATGCCCGTATTCGTGCCTACCTCAAACAACATAAACTCGATGCCGTGGTCTTGCAGACCCGCAGTAATTTCGCATGGTTTACCGGAGGGGGGGATAACCATGTTGCCTCGCAAGAAGAGGTGGGTGTGGCGGCTCTCGTCATCACCAGTCGACAAGTTACGGTGGTGGCCAATGCCATAGAGATTGAGCGTATCTGCAACGAAGAGCCTGTGCATGGATATGCCCAAAAGTCATTTCCCTGGACTCAGGGCATTGATGTCGCCATCGCCAAAGTTTTGGGTAAGAAAAAGGCCGCAGCGGATGTACCTCTCCCCAATTGTATTCCCTTACCTGGCGATTTCCAGGATAGCGTGCGCGCTTCTTTGACAGAGGAGGCTTTGCGGCAGTATCGCAGTCTTGGCCGCGATTGCTCCCTGGCTGCTGAGACGGTGGCGCGTGCGCTGAACATTGGCGATAGTGGCCACCAAGTTGAGGCCGATCTGGCACGCCATCTTCTGGCTCGTGGTATTCAACCCTTTGTCCTTTTGGTGGCCTTTGACGATCGACTGAAATCGTACCGTCACCCAATACCCACGGTGAACCATTTACGTCATCATGCCATGCTGGTGGTATGCGGCCGTCGTCATGGATTGATCGCCAGTCTTACTCGTCTCGTGCATTTCGGTCCCATTCCTAAAGAAATTTCCGAACGACATGCCGCCACCTGCGCCGTTGAACTGGCATTGTGGCAGGCTACTCAGGTGGGGACCTCCTGGGGTGATGCCCTAAAGGCAGGTATTGCCGAATATAAAAAACAGGGTTTTGCTAAGGAATGGCAATTGCATCACCAAGGTGGTCCAACGGGGTACAGTGGTCGTGACTTCTTTGCCACGCCTGATGAAGCGCGGCTTATTCAGCCTGATCAGGCAGTGGCCTGGAATCCCAGTATTACTGGGACAAAGTCCGAAGACACCTTCGTCTTGCGGCCTGACAATAGCCGCCTGATGATTACTGAGTGCTCGCGTAATTGGCCAACGGTGAAAGTTGCGCGCCGCGGAGAGACCATTCAGCGCCCAGCTATTCTGCAACGGTGAGTGATGCCGATCTGTGGCGGCCTGCCGCCAGTCTTGCTACCCTGCGTCAACGTGCCGCCATGCGCCAATGCATCCGAGAGCATTTCGCGGATAATGCCCTGGAGGTGGAAGTCCCCGTCACTCAAGGTGGTCCCAATCGTGATCACGGTGTCGACCCTGCGCGGTTGGCGGGCCTCCCTCGCTGGCTGACCACCAGTCCAGAACATCCCTTGAAGCGTTTGGTAGCAGCTGGCTATGGGGCGGTGTGGTGCTTGCATCCCTGTTTGCGCTTGGCAGAGCACGGGCGTCTCCATCGCAGTGAATTCACCATGCTGGAGTGGTATCGTCCGGGATGTGCCTTGCCTGAGCTGATCGCAGAAACCGTCACTATCCTGCAAGTGCTGCTGTCAGACTCTCGTCCCACGCAAACCCTCTCCTGGCATCAGGCCATGGCCTTAGTGGTGCCTGAAAGCCTCCTGCTGGAGGGGGATGCTGCATCCCTGGCGGACTATTGCCCAGGCGCACCTGCTGACTGCGACCGCAGTGCCATCCTGGATTTGATTTTTGCCACCCAGGTGCAGCCCCGTCTCGGCCAAGAGGCGATTACCGTGGTAAGCCCATGGCCAGCTGATGCATGTGCCCAGGCGCGTATTATTCAAGACAGCCACGGTCGTCCCGCATCTGCCCGCTTTGAAGTATTCATTGATGGTGTCGAATTGGCCAATGGCTACGATGAATGCTGTGACGAAGAAGAGTTACGGCAGCGCTTTGACGCAGATGCGCGTCAGCGCCAGCAGGCAGCCCAGCATGATGAGCGCTATCTCCATGCCCTTGCCTCCGGTATGCCATCCTGCAGTGGCGTTGCCGTGGGCTTTGATCGTTTGGTGTTGCTGGCCTGTGGGCTTGCGGATGTGGGTGACGCCATGGCCTTTCCCTGGGAGCGAGCCTAGGCTCGGTAAGTCAGCGTTTTCTTTACTCCCGCCATGGATGGCGCAGAAGCTCACTTGACCACAATAGAAAATGATTACCATTATCAATATATTCAACCTTCCCATTAAATATTGAGGAGTTTCCCATGCGCTTACCTGCTCTCCTGCTACATGTGAGCATTATCTGTGGCATTTTGTGGAGCTTTCAGTCGCTCTCTGCCAATGAGCGTGATGACCGCCCATTGATTGTGGTTTCCACTACCCAGATCGCTGATTTTACCCGTCAGATTGTTGGCGATCGCATGCGCGTGCATGGGATTCTTGCCCCAGGCGCAGATCCGCATACCTATCAACCAACTCCTGGCGATGCACGGCGAGTAGGCCGTGCGGCTTTGGTGATTGATAACGGATTATTTCTCGAAGGTTCCAATTGGATGGCGACTTTGGCTGAAGATGCGGATCGTCCATTGGTGACCGCAACAGATGGCGTGCGCTTGCTGGAATTGCCAGAAGAAGAACAAGAGGAATACCAGTATGACCCCCATGCTTGGTTTGACCCTGCCAATGCTGCTGTCTATGTGCGTAACATCACCCGTGCGGTGAGTGAAGTTTCTCCACAATATGCGGATGAATTTCGTGCTCGTAGCGCCCTCTATCTGGCGCAATTGCGAGCCTTGGACGGCTGGATTCGTGAGCAGTTAGCGGTATTGCCCGACGACCGCCGACTCTTGGTAACCAGCCACGATGCCTTCGAATATTTTGCTCGTGCCTACGATATGCGCACGCAAGCCCCAGTGGGTTGGAGTACTGGCGCAGAAATGGGGGCAGGGCTTACCCCAGAGCGTCGCCGTCAGGTCGTGGCAGCCATAGCGGAAAGCGGTGTACCAGCTATTTTTGTTGAGACATCGGTAAATCCGGCAGTCATCCGCCAGTTGGCTGAAGAGGCGGGAGTGGCGGTAGCCGACCCTCTCTACTCCGACTCTATGGGCGCAGAAGGCACTGCTGGTGCTACCTATATCGGCATGATGCGCGAGAATGTCCTTATTATTATTGCCGCTTTAGCGCCAGACCAAGAAGCAGACTAGCCGGCAAAGCAGATCGACTCAAAGCTCACCTTGGGTAAGGAATTCCCGCTTCGCGGTGTATGCTTTTGGCGCAAAAAGCGCCCTATTCAGGGCGTTTTCGCAGGCCGATCAGGAGA
>REDP01000327.1 GCA_007693455.1 Planctomycetota bacterium
TATTCGATGGGGCTGGATTGTTGATTGTGGTGGGTGGCCTTTTGACTAAGTATATGTCATGATTAGGGTAATGAGTGCATGTCCTGTCTCATCTTTGCTGTCTCATCTTTTGGTGGTTGAAGACGGAGTCGAGCGTAGTCGAGACCAGCGCCAATCGCTGCTGCGTGTGCTGCAACCGATGATACAAGGCTTCCCCCGCACCCGTGGCAGCAGACCCTCTCAGGCCTGGGAAGAGCTTCAGACCATACTGGCCAAACTGCCGTGATCCTTGCATCGGCACTTTGAGCGCATGCTGCTTGACGACGCTGGGGGCTTCAGCCCCACGAACGTTCCTATCTTGCTTCGGATCTGGCTGTTGTCATGGCCACCATGTATTGAATCCTTGGCCATGCTTGATGGCGGTGTTTGGCGTGTTTTGGGGCCCTGGGAACGTCAATGATTGGAAGGTCTGGGCGGACAAGGTTAAAATCTGAGTGTGATAGTTACTGAGGTTCGGGGTTGCTCAAAAGACATCATCATTCGGAGAAGCGTTCAGTATAGTCGATAGATACGCCTGCGACACCGGCCAATAGCGTGGGGTCTCCCTGGCTATGCGGTTGGGATCAAGGAGGTACGGATGTGCTTCTGCGCTCAGTGGCAGGTGTCCTGTGGCAATGACTAAAAAGGAACCATCAATATGCGTGGGATGTCATATTTGATCGCTTTTTCTACCGTGATCCTTGTGGCTGCGGTTGTTATGGGTCAGCTCATACGCAGCGAGCAATCGTCGCCATTAATGGGCAGCCAGGAGAGTGCTCTAGCTGCAACTGAGCAATCGATCCCATTGCCAAAGGATCCTGCCCTGACTCAGGAGGAGTTCCGTCGTGCTGGTTATCGGCTGCAAGAACTCCCTTCGTTTGCTGGCCTTGATCCCGCCCAATATGCCCTCAATCACACCTATACCCACCCTCCATCGTGGTACCGTCCTGCCCGATCAGATCGTCTGCAAGACCGTCAGATTATTCAGCGTAAGGATGGGGAAGAACATTGGCTATTGGTGCAGCGGCCTGATTTTATGTACCCTGTTATCCGAGTGGTCGAACACTGGCAGTGGGCTCATGATGGTCGTTTAGCCTTGCAGCATCGTGAGGAAATGGTTGCCGACCATATATTAGTAGGCAGCCAGGCTCCACTTTCAAACGCTATCCGTCAGCGTTTACATGAGGAAGTGAGAGGTTCTGTTGTGCAGGAATTAGGCGATGGATCGGTTTGGCACATACAATTTGAACTGCAGGACAGTATGTGTTTGCCGCAGCATTTGGCGACTTTAGAGAGTTGGGATACGCTTGACTATGCTGAGCCTGACTTCCTGGTGTATATGCTAGGAAATGTTCCCAATGATCCTTCCTTTAATCAGCAGTGGTCCTTGCATAATACAGGGCAAGAATCGGGAACTCCAGGGGCAGATATTAGTGCCCTTGATGCCTGGAACATAACCACTGGATCAAGCTCGGTGGTTGTGGGTATTATTGACACAGGGACGGAGTACAATCATGGCGATATTAACGATGGAACCAGCAGTCTTGGTAATCTTTGGGTAAACCCAACCCCAACCGAAAACGAAGATATTATCGGATGGAATTGGGTTCACGACAACCCTTACCCTATTGATGCTGATGGGCATGGGACATGGATAGCAGGTATTATTGGTGCTATCGGCAACAACGATTTGGGGATAACTGGGATTAATTGGCAGGTGTCAATGGCGACTTTGAAGATAGCCCATGGGTCATCAACATCCACATCGGGAATTGTCAACTCATTCTATTACGCGGCAGATAATAATTTCAATGTGCTCAATATTTCCTGGGGGGTGGGAAATAGTAACAGTTTGCGTAATGCGATTATAGCCGCAGGAGAGGCTGGGGTCTTATGCGTTGCAGCCGCAGGAAACATAGGCGATAATCTTGACGAGAAGCCGTCCTATCCTGCCGCCTGGAACTTGGATAATTTAATAACGGTGGCGGCGACCGATCGCAACGATGAGATGTCCAGCTTTAGTAACTATGGCCCAACAACTGTCCATATTGGTGCTCCAGGGTCAAGTATTCGCACTACAGACCTAAAAAGCTCTCAAGGTTCTGATCGCTATGTAACGGTCTCAGGAACTTCCTTTGCGGCTCCTCATGTGGTTGGGGTGGCGGCGCTCATATATGCTATACGGCCAGACTTAACTCCGCTCGAAGTGAAAACAGTGCTTATGGAATCGGGAGATCCGATTGCAAGTCTGCAAGACAAAACCATTACTGGGCGGCGACTTAACGCTGCCCAGGCGTTGCAGGCAGTGCTTCCTGAGGCAATGCGAGAAGTCGCTTTATTGCGTTTGCCGGACATGCTCTGGCTGCTTGATGGATCGGAAGCAGGGATTGAGGATGACCTTATTCAGCGTTTCGCCCCATTGTTGCCGACTCAGTCGGCGACCTTCACTCTCACCCCAGCATATACCGATTAGTTCTGAAGGGTATGCCGCACATCAAGGGGAGCGTGCAGCTACCAACCTTCCAGCAATGGTGCTGGTAGGATTCTTGCTTGCGTTGCTGAAGGTGCTCTCGTCGTGGCTCTCGGGTTGATGTGGAGCATAAAAGGTTTTATTAACGGCGATTTGGGCTTTGGCTGGCACAGTCGATCATGATGGGGCGGTGGTCGCTGAGTACGAAGGCTTGAGGGTCTTCGCTGCCGAAGGGGAGGTCGTTCAGGACGATGGCGGCGGTGGCTTGGCAGCCGCGTAGCCAGCAGTGATCGATGCGGCGGTGGGCGGCTATGGCGCGGTCGCTCCAGCCAGGGCCGCTGCCGATGCTGCTGTGGGCTTCGTGGAATCCCGCTGCGGTAAGAATATCGAGGGGGGCTGAGCCAGGGGTGCAGTTGTGGTCGCCCACAAGAATGCAGGGGAGGGGTTCTTGGTGTACGGCTTGGCTGACCAGGGTGAGCTCTTGGCTGCGCTCCTTGTCGTGGATGCCGCCGGCAAAGTCGGCGCAGCAGTGATAGGCATGAATGCGTACCGGGCCCCAGGGGCCTTGGATGAGGGCGTTGCCCCAATGCCGTTGAAATAGGGCTGCAGGTAGGTTCGGACGCAGGTCTACCTCGTCGCGACATGCGCTCATGGGCCAGCGGCTCAAAAGGGCTCCAGGAAAGCCGCCAGGCCAATGCTGATCACCTGGTATGCGACTGCTTAACCAGGTCATGTGCATGTCCAGTTGCTGGGCCATGCGGGATACGACGGTCCTCTCGGGGCATTCTTGCAAGGCAATGATGTCTGCGGCAAGTGGGGCAAGCGCTTCCACCATGGCATCGGGAACCCACGGGCGTGGGGGGCCAGGGTTGGCTTGGGGTTTTTCGCCGCGCCGCCAACCACGGCAGCCAAGAATATTCCAGCTGATTACGCGCATGTAGGAGGAGGCTGGAGAGCGGACGCCGATTGCCAAGCGTTATCTCCCGGCGGAGCAGTTATCATGATCCCATTGCCGTTTAGAGTGCGGGCTGCCGGCCAGTGAGGCGCTGGAAGGCTTGGCAGTAGCGAGCGCGGGTTTCCTCGACGATGCTGTCGGGGAGGGTGAGGGGGGTGTGTTTGTCGTAGTCGATGCTAAGCAGCCAGTCGCGGACAAATTGCTTGTCGAAACTGGCTTGGTTGTGGCCGGGTTGATAGGTGGCGCGATCCCAGAAGCGACTTGAATCAGGGGTAAGGACTTCATCAGCCAGCAGGAGTTGGCCATCGCGAAGGCCGAATTCAAACTTGGTATCAGCAAGGATAATGCCCTTGCTGGCGGCGAGGTCGTGGGCTGCTTGGTAGGTGGCGAGTGCGCGTTCGGCGATGGCTTGACTGAGATCTGCGCCGACAATTTCTGTCGCACGTTGGGGAGAAATGTTTTCGTCGTGGTCGCCTATGGCGGCTTTGGTACTGGGGGTAAAGAGGGGTTTGGGCAGGGCGGCGCATTGGCTGAGGCCTGGCGGGAGGGGAATGCCGCAGATGCTTCCGTGCTGTTGGTATTCTTGCCAGCCACTTCCGGCAATATAGCCGCGAACAATGGCTTCGAGGGGGATGATATCACAGCGCTTTACGATAAGGCTGCGCCCCCGCAGGATGTCGCGGTGGTCTGCTACGGCGGCAGGCAGATCGTCTACAGCGTCACTGACCAGGTGGTGCGCTCCGAGATGGGCGAGCTGTTCAAACCAGAAAACCGCCATCTGGGTAAGAATGCGCCCCTTATCGGGAATGCCATTGCGCATAATGACGTCAAAGGCGCTGAGGCGGTCGCTGGCGACAAAGAGTAAGTACTGGTCATCGATGGCAAAAACTTCGCGCACTTTGCCCGAAGCCACACGCGCTAAGGGGAGCTCAATGTGCAGGAGCGCGTCGTGGCTCACCCTAGCGGCCTTCTTGGATGCGGGTCATTAAGGTGCGCTGGAAGACCAGGGAGAGCTCTTCTTCCATCGAGCGTTGCACTTGTGCACCCAGCCATTGCACCATTTGCTCGGCACCTTCGACGGGCTCAACCTCAGTCAGTTCCAGGACGCGCAAACGGGGGCGTTCCGTCCAGGGGCCACTGCCGCTGGCTTGGCCATCGGCAAGCACGGCTTGAATGGGATCGATGCCAGCACCCAGGGAGACGGCAAAGAAGTGGGGAGGACGTGGGCCTTCTAAATCCTCGGCTGGAGGCTGTAGTGCCTGTAGGGCGCTGAGGGAGCGCTCGACAGTGGATTCAATATTCCAGCGTTGGCGCAGGGCTTCGTCTTCGGCCAATGCCGCATCGATGCTGCCTGCAGCACGTGCTTGTTCCATTAGCTCGGTGGCCGCGGAGACGAGGGACTGATGTTGGTCGCGGGCGGCGATATAGCGCACTACCTGATCGCGCACTGCTGCGAGGGGCTTATAGCCAGCTTCTTCGGCGGCAGTGATGAGAATCACCGCCTGGCTGGCCGAGCGATCGCCTCCTTCAAGATGGGGACGATACGGGGCAGACAGAAAGCCCGGGGCAAAATCGTCGGTGAAGATATTGAGTTCACCCAGATCAATGCCGCCGATATCTCCCATACTGGTAACTCCAGTGCCATCTTCGGGGCGCTCGATGACCACATCTCGAATTACCCGCAGGCCAACCCACGATTCCAGGCGCGGGTCATCATCGCTATCAATGCGTACCAGATCGGCGATGGGTGCCATATCTTCGGGCGAGACGGCAGTGCTGCCGGCAAGGCCTTCTTCTTGCAAGGTGCGGCGCAGGGTATTGGCGAGAATGCCGGCAATGTCGCGGGCGGCTTCCTCGGCCAGCTCTTCGCGGAGAATGGCGCGCACGTCATCCAGGGATTGTACCTGGGTCACGTCTTGGACTTCGCCATCGTCGTCTTCAACGCTGACGGTGGTGGTAAAGCGCTCGTCGCGTTCGGCGCTATAACGCGCCTCAATCATCTCGTCACTAATGGCTACATGGCGGGCTATTTCAGCCACATCAGCCACATACAAATGAGCGGTGCGGTTGGCTTTGGTGGCAAAATGGCGATCGCGCAGGCGATGGTAGGTGTCTTCAATGCGATGCTCATCGTCGACTGCGGCGATGGCCTCATCGTCTACCAGATACTGGCTATCCAGGATTACTTGCCGCACAGACAGTTGCTGCATGTAGGCTTTGGTAAAGGCAGTGGCCAGGGCTGGGGAAGTTGCTGGGACGGTAATATTGCGGCTGCGGAAAGCATCGGCAGCAACGCGCACACGTAAAAAATCGACCACGGCCGATGGTTCTACGGCATTGCGGCCCGATGCGGCGTGGGCGAGGGCGGCACCGTAGGTGGTATCACTGCCGGGGAGAGTGCGGCGTTGCCAGTTGCGGAAGTAGTTATCCATCTGCGCGGCAGTCGGTGCCAGACCTTCTCGTTCGGCCATGCGGGCGTAGAGGAGTTGGGCTACGGGAGCTTCATCTTCATGGCGGGGCAGAAAAAACTCGCCATCGCGGCGATGCTCGGGATTGAGCACCCGCTGCAGGCGCTCGGAGGTGCGCTGATAGCGAGCCGCTTCGGACTCACTAATGCCAGCCATGATTTCACCAGGACTTGGTTGCTGCAGAACCGCCACCACTGGGCCCATGCCGAAAAGCAGGCCTACCGCCACTACCAATACGGCGATAATGATTTGCTGACCAAAGGTGGCGACGGGCTTGGGGCTGCCGTCGGTGGGATCGTTTGCGTCATTGTTTGCCATGAGACCATTCCTTAAACCGTAATCCATTGAGAGCGAGAGCCGTACTGCAAGCAGACAGCCCCACTGCGGAGGGCGAAATTGTGGGCGAACGGTGCAACGGGCAAGGGCCATCCTGCCCTACTCCGCCAGGCGACGCACAGCCTGCCAGGAAACGGAATGCCCGCTTCGCGGTGCATGCTCATTGCGCACCTACGCCCCAGTCGGGGCAGGTGTGCAGGCCGGAGGCGCGGTGCTTGTTGTGAATAATATGCCCATAAACGGTGGCGCAGCCCCGGAGTGGAGCAGGATGGTGTCGCAATAATTACGCCTTCGCAACCCCGTTGGGGTTGGCTTGCCTCTCCACCCCTTCCCATGGTAGC
>REDP01000176.1 GCA_007693455.1 Planctomycetota bacterium
AAAGCGCCTGGTGGCGACCCTGGCGCTGGCTTAGAACGAGATGGCGAAGAGGCGTTGGGGATGGATGGTGCTGCGGAGCTGGTCGAGGACAGGGGCGGGTACGGGGTCGTCCAGGGTGAGAATCACGAGTGCATCGCCGCGGCCATCAATGCGGCCGACTTCCATGCGGGCAATATTGATATTGGCATCGCCAAGAATGCTGCCGTAGGAGCCTACCATGCCAGGGCGATCCTGGTACTCCATGACCAGGAGGTGTCCGCCCACGGGTAAGTCAATGCGGTAGTCGTCAAAGCGCTGGATGCGCAGTTCGCCATTGACCAGGGAGCCGCCGATAATGTGCTCGCCGTCACGGGTGGTGGCACGTAGGGCCAGGCGCACGCTCCAATTTTTGAGATTTTCACTGGCGGAAGTGGTGAGGTCGATGCCGCGTTGCTGGGCAATGTGGCTGGCGTTGATCAGGTTAACCGACTCTTCGCAGATGTGCGAAAGGGCGCCCTTCAGGGCGGCGACTCCCAGGGGCTTGATGTCGTATTTCGCCAGCTCGCCCCGAGCCCGAACCTCCAAGCCACGCAGCGGTTGATCAATGCTTTGCACCAAGGCCGAGCCAAGTTTTTCGGCCACGGCTAGGTAGCCATCGATGGCGGGGTCGACGCGCAATTGCACATTCACCGCATTGACAATGGTACCATCGGCAAAAAAGGCATTAAAACCTGCGGCAATATCGGTGGAAACTTTGACCTGTGCCTCTGCCGTGCTGGCGCCCAGGTGGGGCGTGATGACGCAATTGGGCAGGCCTCGCAGAGGCGAATCCTCTGCCAGGGGTTCCTGGGCAAAGACGTCAAGGGCGGCTCCGGCGATAATGCCTTCATTGAGGGCGGTGGCCAGGTCGTCCTCGTTGATAATGCCGCCGCGGGCCACGTTTACTACGCGGGCGCTGGGCTTCATGGTTTTGAGGCTGGTCAGGTTGATCATGTCTTTGGTTTTTTCCGTCATCGGCACGTGCAGGGTGATGACATCGGATTGGGCCAAGACCTCTTCGAGGGGAAGGCTTTCTACCCGTAGTTGTTCAGCCACTTCGCGTGAGAGGAAGGGGTCAAAGGCGATGACGTTCATGCCGGCCGCTTGCATGACTTTGGCCACGTGACTGCCGATTTTACCCAAGCCAATAATGCCCAGGGTTTTGCCACAAACTTCATGGCCAATAAAGCTCTTTTTATCCCAGGTGCCAGCGTTGAGCTTGGCGTGGGCCTGGGGAATATTGCGATGACTGGCGAAGATCATGCCGATGGTGTGCTCGGCGGCGGAAAGGATATTGCCGAGTGGTGCATTGATCACCACCACCCCCTTGGCCGTGGCGGCAGCGGTATCAATATTGTCTACGCCCACTCCGGCGCGGCCGACGATGCGCAGACGCGGGGCACCTGCTGCCAGGACATCAGCCGTGACCTGGGTTGCCGAGCGTACCACCAGGCCATCAAAGTTGCCAATGAGGTTGGGCAGTTCCTCGGCGCTGACGCTTTGCACGACAACCTCGTGTCCCGCTTCGCTGAGTTGCGCGATGCCATCATCGGCCATGCCGTCGGTAACTAAGATGCGTGCCATGGGTGGCTCCTTGTGGTAGTCGTGGTGCATGCTGCTGCTGGGGACTCGGGGGCAAGGGTTAATCCAAAACAATAACCTGCAAACATCACTACGAGATAATCAATGCATCCAGCTTATCCATAGATTACTCCAGGGATGCCAGTATAGTAGAAGAATGACTGTGTTTCGCCCGTGTATCGACCTGCGCGCAGGTCAGGTGGTGCAGATTGTTGGTGGTACCTTGGGTGATGATCCCCAGGCCGTTACCACCAATCACACTTCATCCCATGACGCCGCGTGGTTTGCCCAGTGTTATGCGCGCGATGGGCTGCGAGGGGGGCACGTTATCCAGCTTGGCCCCGGGAATCAGGAAGCGGCGCGCTTGGCCCTGGCTGCCTATCCCAGGGGTCTACAGGTGGGTGGCGGCATAAATCCGGAGAATGCACAGGGATGGCTGGATGCTGGCGCGTCTCAGGTAATAGTTACGAGCTGGTGTTTTCGCGATGGACAGTTGGATTACCAGCGTGTGGCTGAGCTGAGTGCTGCCATCGGCCCGCAGCATCTGGTCTTGGATCTGAGTTGTCGTCGCCGTGATCAGGGCTGGCGGGTGGCTACCGATCGTTGGCAAACGCTCACCGATACCGCAGTAAATGGCCCGCTTCTCGCCCGCTTGGCGCCCTATTGTGCCGAGTTCCTGGTGCATGCGGCTGATGTGGAGGGACTGTGTCAGGGCATTGATGAGGATTTGGTGCGCCTTTTGGGTGCTGAAAGTCCATTGCCAGTGACCTATGCTGGAGGCGCACGTAGCGTTGAGGATCTTGCGCTGGTGGACCGTTTGAGCGCAGGACGTGTTGATTTGACCATCGGCAGTGCCCTGGATATTTTTGGCGGCAGTGGCGCGCGCTATGAGGATTGTTTGGCCTGGAATGCTGCCCGGGAGCAATCACAGGGCCACTAAGCCACTAGGCCACTAAGCCACTAGGGCACTAGGGCAGTAGTGCGGCCAAGGTTTGTAGTTCGCGGGCAGTGCCCTGGATACGATCGGCGGTGCTGCTGGCAAGCAGACTCCAGGTATAGGTTTCAACACTAATGTGCTGTGCTCCATGCTGCAGTGCGGCGGCTAAGCCCTCTCGACTGTGGTGAATGCTGGAGCCCAGTAGGGGGTGCGGGCTGCTGCCGTCAATGGGAATGTGAAAATGGCAGCAGATATGCATCAGGCCTTCAGGGACACGCCCCTGCCAGTCCTGCCAGCGCTGGGCGAGATGGCAGAGATCAGGAAGGATCTCCACCTGACGGCGCCCCTGGCGCTGCCAGCGTAGGCCTACTTGATGGTAAAAGCGCGGTTCGTCCATGCCAATCAATGCCGCAATTGCGGCTGCTTCTATGGGCTCGCGGGTCATCGGGGCGGCGCTCATTTGTACTTTACGCGGGGGCAATCCGATGCTGCTGAGGTGCTGGATGGTGGCGGCTTGATCCTCGTGCATAACGCTGGCATGACAGGTGTCCCAGCAGGTGGCGAGATGCTGAGTAATGGCATGCTCGGCGGCCTGAATAGAGCCCAAGATGGTCTGCGCCGCAGCAATGGCGGCCTGGCGTTGGTGGCGCCAAAACTCCGCCCATTCAGCGCCACTGCCAAAGCTACAGCAGGGCTCGGGTTCGATGCATAACACGCAGACTTTGCCCCCTTGCTGGTGATACTGGGCCGCAGCGGCGGCCCACAGACCTAGGTTGTGGGCAATCAAAGCAGGGGAGGGGCAGGCATCGCCCCATGGGCGGTAGCTGCCGGGGAGGGTGCTTATGCTGCACCAGGTGGCATCTTCGGCGCTCAGGGCATCGGCAATGGCGATGCAGGCAATGCTTTCCTCCAGGCGCTGCCTGGTCCCCCAGTCGGGGGCATAGGCCTGATCTTTGACCACGTCTGCTTGAAATGGCCGCAAAGGAAAGGCATTGAGGGAAGTAAATGCCAGGCCAGCGGCGGCAAAGCGATCACGCCATTGCCGACAGGACGTCAGATCGGCCTCGGCGATGGCCTGCGATCCCAGGCGCAGATCAATGCCAATGCGGGATAGCCCACTGTGTTCACGCACCCCTTGGGCGAAAGAAAGAAGTGCCGGCATCAATGTATGCCAGGACTCCTGGGGCAGGAGGTTGGAGCAAAAGGCGGGTAGCATGCCTGATACTATGCGGGGCTCTCACCCCAGCCAAGGAGCATCAAGGCGATGCACCAGGGCGACGTAAAGCTCGCCCACCGGGAACTCCGACCTCCTGATCCGCCTGCGAAACGCCCTGAATAGGGCGCTTTTGCGCTAAAAGCATATCCCGCAAAGCGGGCATTCCTTTTCCATGGTGAGCTTGGCGTCGCCCTGAGGGAGTGCCGTGGATCACGGTGGCATTTGCCTCGTTGCCTTTACCCTGTTAGGCAGAAAAAGGAGCAGTCATGAGCGAAGATCTTGATGTCTTGATTAGTGAGCACCCACAGGCCTCGGCTATGTTGTCGCGCCATTGGCTGGCTGTTATTATCGGCATTGCTGGATTAGTAGTAAGTACCATCGTGGTCCAATCCCAGGTATTGGCATTTGCCCCCATCGCCGCAGGGGAGCAGGCGATGCTCGGTATTGTCCTGGTGATTCTCCATGCCCTGGCATGTTTAGGGGGGATGTTGTGGCAGTTTAGTGCAATGCCGGAACTGCGGCGGCAGGTGAGCAGTGATGCACAACGCTTGCAGCAGGTAGTCCATTATTTACGCATTCGTCAGCGCTGGGTTTTGGGCTTGGCTCTAGCGGGGCAAGTAGTGGTCGTGGCAGCGAGTATCCAGGGTATATCCTTTGCGGATTCCTTGTGGCTGGTATTACCGCTCGTCCCGTCGTTTCTGCTGCTCTCGCTTGGCTTCCGTCAGCCCCCCACTGGAGACCGTCTGGCAATCCATGTGCGGCGCCTGCGTTATGTCCAGCAGTCGCAGTCTAGCCTGACCTAGGGACGGCGCTGGGTTGCTAGGTGGAATTGACCACGAGACGTTGTGGCCTTGCCGTTGTGCTGTTTAGCTGTGCTTTACACCGACCCATAACCCATCAGCAACGGGAACAATTTGCGAGGTCACACGCTTTTCCCGAGCCATGAGATCGTTAAAGGCGCGAATCGCCCAGACATCATCGGTGGTGGTTTGGGCCTCAAGAATCCGCCCAAAGGCAAAGGCGTTGTCAACCATTACCAGGCCGCCGTCCTTTACCATATCCAAAGTACGATCAAGGTAGCTGGCATAATTGCCCTTATCGGCGTCAATAAATACCGCATCGTAGGGGGCCTTGCCAGCAAGGCCAGGAAGCGTGTCGAGGGCTGCGCCCAGGTGTACCTCAATGCGGGATTCAAAGTTTCCCTTGCTGATCCACTCGCGGGCAAAGGTGGCATGTGTAGGCTCAATTTCCAGGGTGTCCACGTGTCCTTGCGGGCCCATGGCCTGGGCCATGGCGATGGCACTGTAGCCGCCGAGGGTGCCAATTTCGAGGACTTTGCGTGCACCGCTAATTTGCAGAAGAATCCCCATAAAAACTGCCTGCTCTGGACTGATCCAAATTGCCGGCAATTCAGCCGCCAAGGCGGCTTCGCGCACCTGCCGCAAGAAGGGATCTTCGGGGGTGGAGTGCTCAATGAGATAGCGAAACAGTTCCGCGGTAACTTGCGTAGGAACGGTAGACATAGCCATGACCTCCGCCGGGGTGAGCATGATAGCAGGGATAATCTGATTTCCTTACTGCCATCATAACGTCTTAATGGTTGGGTATATCTATGCTACTGCACAAGGATGGCCGGTATGCCAGAGAATCTCTGCGGCAGATCTAGGTGTGTCACAGGATAGCGCACAGGCAGTGGGCGATATATGTATTACTGTAGCCAAGAATACATGGCTATATTATCGCCTAGCGAAGGCTTAAAATAAGCTCAGCTGTTCTCCCATGGCCGAATCCAAGTCAATGTCGTTGGCATAGGGGGTATAGGTTTCGGCCCATTTACGTTCATAGACGTGTTCGGCAAAGGCCTGGAGATTGGTGCAGTCGGCCTTGCAGTAGGTAACGAGTTTATCGTAGGCACTGCGATCGCCGTTTTTCCATGCGCCCCATAAGGCAATGGCTTCGTTGCCGCGCATGCCAGCAATAGCGTCATCACGTGCAATGCCTATTTGCTGCTCCATGTCCTTGAGTCCGCCCGTGAGCCCGAGGCTGCGGGCCGGCCACATCAGATCAATATGGGGTTGCTCAAGGTGGTAGTTTTGATTGCGGAAATGTTTTTCAATAAAGGGAATATCAAAGCCGATGCCATTATAGGTAACAACGAGGCGAAAGGCTTTGATCGCTTCGGTGAAACGCTGCAGGCTTTCATCACCAGGCAGCGGACGATCGGCAACGTAGGCCCATTCTTGTTGTCCATTGGAGAGGCCGATCACGGTAATCTGATCAAATCCTGGGGTGCGCCCTGTGGTTTCAATGTCGACTAGGGCCACTTCCTCGCTGCTGCAGTATCCGCGCCATAAACGCCAGGTTTCTTTTTCTGGCCAATGCTTGGAAAACCACAGGTGGTCGCCCTGTTGCAGGGCGCGTTCGGCCTCTTCGATGGCCCCCTGCAGTTTGCGGGTGCGCGCCTCACCAATGGCCTCAACCGCCTGGCCAGAATGCTTGCGTAAGGCCTGCCAGGAGGTTACCCCTTGCCGCCAAAGGCTGCGCTCCATTTCGATGGTAATTCCCTCGGCGAAAATAAAGCTCCGGTCCAGCATGAGTGACTCCGCTCTCGCGTTGGCGTTGATGCAAGTCCGTAGATTATGAATGGGCACTGAGCGGCAAGGCCTGTCAATCTGTTGCGCTCTCCTGTGCTGAGGACAACACAAAGGGTATTGGGAAAGGGGGTGTCCATCATGAGTCGCTCGCAGGGCGGCTCAAGCTCGCCCCCGGGATCGCCGATCTCCTGATCGGCCTGCAAAAACGAC
>REDP01000134.1 GCA_007693455.1 Planctomycetota bacterium
ACCTGTGACCTTTGGCTCCGGAGGCCAACGCTCTATCCAGCTGAGCTACGGGTGCACATGCACAGCCTTTTGTTGCTGTGGAGGCACAGGTGTACCCAGGGCGGCGCTGGGGGCAAGTGCCTTCCACGGCTCGGTGGTAAAAGGCCCTGCTCACGCGATGCCAAGTCCGGTTCTGCCCTATGGCGTGAACCGGAAGGGACGGCTAATTTCCCGTAAACTGCTCAAATTCGCGATCAAAGTCGGGCCAGTCGGCAAATTGCTCGCTGATGATGGCTTGGGCTTGATCGGCGGTAATCGTGCCAAAATACCCGTTCTCCAGCTCTTGCAGGGGCTGACCGGCAATATGCTGCAGTATCTCAGCAAAGGTTTCATTCATCAATGGCCGTACCATAGTGGCATAATCACCTAAAATGGCGAGACTGCGGCCAGGACTATGGTATTCGGTGAGACAGGTACAGGCATACTCTTCGACAACCATGCGAAAGACCCAGCTGGCAAAATCTGGGGCATAGGCATACGCGACTTCGTCTTCGTGGGGGCAGTAGACCACGGGCAAGCCGCCCGCATGCTTCCAGGGGCGATACCAGCACCAGCGATCATCATTGCTGGTCACCGCAAAGGGAATCAGGCCTGGAACCTGGTCATCAGGAAAGCGGTAGGCCAAAATGGCTTCAGGGCTGAGCCATTGCAGGTCTGAGACCTGAAGGTAGTGGGGATGATGGGGGTCACACCAGCCCGAGTTGAGGGCTTGCTGCCACGATTGGGGCGGCAAACCGCCATAGCATTCAATCCAGGCTGCCTGATCCAGTACCACACATTCACTCGTTGCCATTGTCGTTCGTGCTCCCATGTAAAGCGAGGGCGGCAAGGCCCATGGCGAGAAAGGAACTCACCGGCGGCTGCTGGGACAGCTGCCAAGCTTCGTCCCGGGTGAAACGATGGACCTGGAGGAGTTCCATGGCATCACGATTCTGCGTGCCACCTGGAGTGAGCCCCTGGGCCATCACAATATGCAAGCGCATGCGCAAGAGGCCTGGAATGGCCTCATAGCTTGTTAGGGGACGACACTCAGAAGCTCGATATCCGGTCTCTTCCTCTAACTCACGCACACCTGCCGCACAAGGATCTTCACCGGGCTCAATGCCGCCAGCGGGAAATTCCCACACATGGCGACGGTAGGGATGGCGGTAGATACGCTCGAGAAGTACATCACCTCCGGGCAATACTGGCACCACGACAACGGCATCAAAATGACTCTCTAAATGGTAATAGGTGTAGGCACCTCCTTCGGGGAGAACAAGGTCTTCTTCAACAAAGGTAAAAAAACGATTCGCCGAGGGCTCTCGGCGTGTGCGTATACGGGGAATGGGGCCGTCGTCAGGTTCACTCATGGCAAAGGCAAAAAAGGCGTTTGGTCAAAACGATCATCCACATCCTCATAGACAGCAACCACATCATCCAAAGGGATATAGACACGGTAGCGATGCGCCTCGCCGCCAAAACGGTCAATAGCATCAGCCAAGAGAACTTCCCGGCGGCCTTCACCACTGAGATCCGCCTCGTTTTTGAAACCCTCGTATATGCGGCGGGATATTTCAGGAGACCAATTGAGGCAGCGCACCTCACCAACCACCACCTCTTTGCGGATTTCAATAACCTTGAGCAAAAAGCGTTCACCCCGACGCACAATCAAGGTTGCCACCCGTTGCTGATCGGCAAAGGCTTCCAGCAGCTTGGTAATTGAGGCCGGGTGGTCTGTACCAGGCAAAATGATTTTCTTGTCACCACTCATGATGCCTGCACCCTATCAGGCGTACACGACAAGGAAAGGCCGCACGCATACGCTGCCATGGCCTTGTCCCGAGATGATTCCACACACGAGGAGAAAGCATGGACCTTGATCGAGAACTCGCCGCCCTGAATGGCTGGAGCGGCAACACCGAAGCAATTCATAAAGAGTACCGTTTTAGCGACTTTAAGGCTGCCATGGCCTTTATGCAGGCTGCTGTGGATGATATTGAATCCCTTGGCCATCACCCTGAATGGCGCAATGTTTACAATACTGTCAGCATCACCCTACGCACCCACGATGCTGGCGATATCGTCACCGAAAAAGATATCGCTCTAGCCAAGGTCCTGGACCGCATTGCCGGCTAAACCCAGTATGCCCAGTATGGTAGGCATACCTCCCGCACTCTGCAGGGGCCTTACTGGGGGACAGATGCTGCGGGCGTAGAAGGCCATACAGCATCCTGAAAGCGCTGTGCCTGAGCCTGCATCCCCAGGGTGCCGGGATGCAGGCCGTCGGCCAGCAAGCGATGATCATGAGGCATAAGGTCCTCCACGACCTCCACCGCTGGCATATATTCTGCCAGTACCTGGCGCAGGTGATCACGGATTCGTTGAGCGCGCGCTCCCGCAGCACGATCCAATGGCACCCCATAAAATTCTGGTGGGCCCAGTCCTTCTTCGCAGGGCTTCCACGGCGGCAAAATCCACACCACGCGTGAATGATCTCCCGCCACTGCCGCGTCCAGCAGCCGACGCGCGCGCTCCTCCACCACTGCCACCTGGGCATCGCCCTCACGCCAGGCGTGATTACTCCCCAAGGCAATGGTCACCAAGTCCCAAGTGCGCTCAGCCAGGGCCCAGGTAAACAGTTCGGGCTCTATACGCAGCCCCCCTACGCCTAAATTCCATGCTGGCAGGGATCGTTCCTGACTCACCCGATGCAACCAATGATCATGCGGACAGGGCACGCTAAAACCCTGCGTAAGGCTATCCCCAAGAGCAAGCCAACGAGGCTCTGGAAGAGTGACAGCAGCAACCTGGGCTACACCGGGAAAGGATATGCCGGCAAGCAGACAGGTGCTAATCAATGGCATCCAGACCCAACATTCGGCCATTGTGTCCGCTGGAATGCCCGTCGGCAACCAAACATCATGCCTACCCTCATGGAGTCGCAGGTCTGTACTGGGCACCGTATGCCATGGCCCATCTGCCACCCGCCACTGCAGCGAAAGGTGTGCTGATATGGGTTGATGATGGCGCAGGCGTTCCAGATGGAGGACCATGTGGGGGGAGTCGCAGGTAAAAACAATCGCACAACCACTGGCCGAACGAACATTGGCAAGGGGCCCAATCTGACCACGAATACAGTCCTGATGGGCTACGGGAAAGCGCTGTAAGCGATACCCTAAAGGGTCAGCATGGGGCGGTAACGGCGCCCAATAGGAGAATACAGGATTATCAACGGCGAGACGAGGCATTAGCCATGCTTTCCTGGCACCCACAATACATCAGCATAGCCATCGTTATTACACACTCGCGCACAGACAAAAAAAAGATCGGAGAGACGATTCATATACACCAGGGCCTGACCATTGAGGCCAGGCTGACCCGCTGCCACGGCAGCGTGATGGCAGCGCCAAGCTTCACGCTCTGCACGCCGCGCCACAGTTCGTACCTGATGGAAGAGGCAGGCTGCACGCGAACCGCCAGGAATCACAAATGACGTCAACGGATGCAGACGTGCATTCCATTGGTCAATCGCCTTTTCAAGAAACGCTACCTGGACGGCCTTCACCCGAGGAATGGATGCTTCATAGGGCCCATCAGGAGGGGTTGCCAAATCGGATCCCAAATCAAATAAATCGTTGCCAATATGCGCCATCAGATCCGCCATGCCTTCAGGAAGCGTTTCGCAACGTATCAGGCCGCAGAGCGCATTGGCCTCATCGACACAGCCATAGGCCTCGACGCGTGGGTGATCCTTGGGTACCTCTGTGCCATCAGCAAGACGCGTAGTCCCCGCGTCGCCAATACCTGTATAGATACGATCAAGCTTAACCATGGAGATGATGATTACATGGTATCACTTGAGGCAAGGAGGGATGGCGGCGAGGGCAAATACCCACATCAGAGGATACTGGCTCGTTAGTCTGCGGAAATAATCCGATCGCAGACCCCGCGAATATCTGCGCCAGGTTGATCGTTCCACACCACCACCAAACGACCATGGGTGACCCGCAAGAGATGGGCTAAGCGTCGGAATTGCAGCGGATCTATGGGGTTGTCAGGGAAATCCCAGATTACCGTGAGGCGGCGCGAGCATTTCGATCCAGTAGCCGAAAGATCAGCCAATAATTCAGTTATATCAGCCAACATACGCACCGACAGATCAGGATTACTTATGTGAGTACAGGCACGTAGATACCATGCCGCATGCAGGCAGTAACGACTATCAGGAATACAGTCAGGATCAAACTCCTTACGAACCGCTAACGGTCGCAAAGCACCTGGCAAGCGACTGTGCTGGGCTAAAGGCTGATCCTCCTGAGCGCCGCCAAAACGAATTATGGGTTCACGACGCCGCATGGATGCGGTAATAATGTCATCGAGTATAGCCGCCTCCATGCCATCATCGCCACTAACAATGCCCACCACTTCGGGTGATGGTTGCATAGTATCCAACCAACGACGACCCCAGGGAAGAACCGTAACCGTAGGCCGCAAACGAGTCATACCGTGGGCATAACTTGCCAAAGCCACCAATACCACAAAAACCAACAGCATCTCAGCTATAATATGTGCCATCTGTGAATATTGTCGGGCTGCGCGCAAGGCATCTACGTCAATCGTGCGAATGCGCTCCATGGATGGACGATCCTGAGCATCGTCGCCATTCTCTTCTCGCCCTTGCCGACGATAGGCGAAGGGGTCGTCCGCAGCGGCCGCGGCCCGACGACCTTCACGCAATACTTCATCAACGGCTTGACCTTCAGCCGCCCCCATGCCAGCGACATCTAAGATGTCTTCTTCGGTTTGTTCAGCGTATATGGCGCCGCCACCAACCGAACTATCAACACCAAGCTCGCGTTGGCGACGCTGGCGCACCTCGTCAGCTTGCTGTACGGCAGCGAGACGCTCGCGCTCACGTGCCTCCCAAGCATCATAGTCAGCTTGCAGCGAACGCACATCTACCCAACCTTGTTGGGCAGTAAAAAAGGCCAAGCCCGCAATCAATACCGCCAAGGCAATAACCGGCCGCCCTCGGACAAGAAGTATCAGGAGCACCACGGCCAAAGCTATGGTAATCCAATGCAGATATTCAAGCCAGGCATAGGTCATGGCAAACAGGGCGAACAGCCCCCCTACCGCCAGAGCTGCCAGAAACGAGAGTAACAATACGCGCCGATAGTCAGGATGACGACCGGCCAGCAAGGTGAGTATTATCGCCACTGCGGTACTGGCCAAGCCAAGCATAGAGGTCAGAGGCAAAGCGTTTCCCGCTTCCATAAATGCCCATACCACCATACCCACTACTGCTACGGCGGTAGCATAGAGGAGCCAGGTTCCCAGCGCAAAGATTAGGCTGCCCAGTCTCATTGGCGACGATGCCTCGCGGTTGCTTCAGTGTATTTAAGAATGCTATAAAAAATCACATTATATTTGACCTGGAAGGCGTTTTCACGCATTTCTCGGGACATACGATGGGCATTGTCCTTAAAGGCATCTTTTACGTCACCAGGATGATAGAATACTCCCCAACGATTACCGATACGAACTCCCATGGCATTGTTGCCCCCGTGGGCCGCCATCGGGTGAACGCCATGCGGAAAGCGGTAGGGCCGACGGAAAATCTCATCGTCGTGGGGAATGGTCACGAGACGGTTATTGGGGAACACCTGAGCAATAAAGCGGCGGAATGAACGATCGAATGCGGGGGAAGCCGCATCAACAAAGAGCATGCCGCCGCCCTGCACATAGTCGCGCAAGATCTGGATATCGCTTCCTGATATATTAATTCCTCCGTGCCCTGTCATAAACACAAACGGGGGCGCGTAGCCATCCTGAAAATGGGCAAGCTCGGCGACTGAGATGGCGCGCGGCCGTGTATCTACAGGGAAATTGATCGATGGGGTATCACGGAAGCGGCGCAGAAAGTTATGGATAGCATTTTGTGATAAGCGACTGTCATCGATACCATCATCCCAATCAGTGCCCTGATAGCGCAGATACAGCCATACCAGTTCGCCATCGGGTGGGCCACCAAAGCCACCATCTTGCCCGTCACCCGTGCCCAAAGGACCTGGTACACCATCACCAGTTGCTTCAACTTGCTGTTCGGTCATTTGCTCGACTTGTTCCAGCATTTCACTGTCGGTAGGATCGGGAACATGGAAACTAATGGGACTCTCAGGGTTAAGCACTAAGCGCTCTACCTCGATCTCTTCTACCTGGATAACCATCACCGGCGGCGTAGTCGGCTGCCCTTCACCAGGCGGCAGTTTATACACCAAACATCCACGCAAGCCAAGAAACAACGGGCCAAAGATAATCAGGAAGTGGAGCAGCGCACTGCTCATCCAGCTAGTACGATATTGCGGATCGCGTCCACCAGAACGTATATCATCAATCACTTGATCGCCCGGCGCCACTCCCTCATCATTATAGCCATACACGCTACACACCGCACCAGACCACCAACGCAGATGACCCACAAAGAGGACAAAGGCTGCGCCCAAGGCCGGGATCAGAATCCAACGGGCACGGAGGAGGAAATGATCGATGTTAAAATCACGACTGAGATGCCAGGCGCCAGTTTCCTCATCTATTTCGACAGGAAGTTGATGCCAAAGATGGTCAGAGCTCATCCACCATGCAGCCCACAGCCAACCAATAATAAGCAGCCAGCTGGCCAATAATGCCCGATGCACACCGCGATGCGTACTGGGATTACAACGCAGCAACCCATTAAACACCCAGTACAAAGCCGCAAGATGCACCACCACCATGCCAGATGCCAGAGTAAGAGCTGAGGCAATGCGCCCACTATCACCCCAATACCACCAACCATCAGCACCCCGCACCATGGCATCAACCCATGCAACGCCAGCCCACGGCATACAGCCAAGGCTGCAGGCAAGAACGGCGGCCAGAGGCCACAATACTACCATGCGATGGGTGGAGTTAGTCACGGATTCACGTACTTTCTTCGGGGGACGATTGGGCTGGGCGATAGGAAAATTTCAGACAATCCCTAATGCCACCTACGGCAAGCTCAGTCGATCAAGGGATTCCTGCGCTTCGCGGCTGGCGTCACTATCACTGGGAGCTGGCTCGGCTTCCTGTAAACGCCGAATGTGTTCGTTGTCCTCCATATCTGGGTCCTCTTGACTGTCTGCATCTTGGGGCTCAGAAGGTTCTGCGGGCTGCGGAGTGGGATCTTGAGCTGGCGTTTCTGGCGCTGGCCTCTCTGGCTGAGCAGCATCAAAGGTTTCTTCAACGACTGATTCCGACTCGCTAAAACCCAACAGCCAGGGCATCGAAGTACCCACTATGACCCCCGCATGGATTACCAGCGAAAGCGCGAGAAGGGTAACAAAAGGCGTGCGCGAGAATCCGCGCAAACCTTCATGGGGGTCGATCTCGTCGAGGGTAAGATAATCCCCCTCATCTTCATCATACCCTTCATCATCTTCATAGTCTTCGCCTACGTCATCAACGTAGTCATCTTCGAAGTTCTCTTCATCGTGGATAGCCGCTTCGTTCTGACGAGAACGTTGCTGACGTCGTGGGCTTCGTGCCATTATTACACTCCCCTTACTTGAGAACACATGGTGGTGGTGCGCGCCGTAAAAGCATCATTATTCATGGCTCTACACCTTCTTGTAAAAATTCACCAACGAGGGCCGCCGAAGCCCCCGCCTCGCCAACAGCCCGAAAAATGGGGTGAAAGTCCCGATGGGAATTGGCGCGATCAATACGTACCGTCACCACCCGTTGATCTCCCTCGCGTCCAGCCAACAGCGCCTGCAGTTGACCCGTCAACTCCGATAGCGGCGTGGCATCAGTTTCATCACCGATGAGAATCTGGGCATCCTCGTTGAGAGTTACCACCACTGGGGAAAGGTCATCAATTTCATCAACATCTTGTGAACGTGCTGGTTCGATGCGTGCGCCTTCGACCTTGGTCAATTCGGCGGTAATGATAAAAAAAGCAATGAGCAGAAAGGCAATATCACCTAAGCTGGCCAGAGGCACAATGGGCGTGCCGCGTCGTGGTTCACGTCGTGCTCGCCGCGCCATCAGTCATCATCCTTCAAGGCAACGATACCACCGGCTACAGCAATGGCTGACCACACTTGGAAATATCGTTCGTATTCGACACTGGGAACGGACTCCAGGATGATGACGCGCCGCGCCTCGACCTGATTGGGCAAATCCATCTCAGCCAAACGACCGCGGATTTCGACCAAGTCTGTCTCCGTACCATTCCACTGCAAACCCTCCTCCATGAGGGCAATAGTGGGCTGACGCTCTCCCGGATCATCTTCAGCTGGATCTCCAGACGGCAACTCCGCCATAAATCCCCGTGTTTTGATCAGCGTTGCCGCGACCAAAAAGAAAATAATCAACAGAAAAGCCAAGTCGGCAAATGAATCCACCGACACCTTTCCCGCATTAGAACGGCGTTTACGTTGACGACCACGACGCGCCATGCTCTTAGGACCTCTCCACATTCATGAGGTATTGAGATTCAGACGATGGCATCAACAAACTGAGCCTTAATTTCTTCGATTTCCAAATCAACGGCGTCGGATAACGAAACAAACCAGTTGTAGGGAATCACGGCAAAGAGGGCGACAACCAAGCCACCGGCAGTCGTCACCAAAGCGATAGATATACCTGCTGCGACCTCTTCATTACTTACCCCGTCTGCGGAGAGTGCTGCAAAAGAGGCAATCATACCGACCACTGTACCGAGCATCCCAACCAGAGGTGCTGCATTGCCCACCGTGGTCAATACTCCAAAACGTTTTTCAACCGCGGAGATAGCATGCACGCTAAAGTCATCCATAGCCTCCTTGGCAGCAATGGCGGTGGCCGCAGTATCGCTCCCCCCCATGCGTGATTTGCGATATGCCAGCAAGCCCGAAAGCAGTACCGAACTAATGGGCCCTGGAGTTTCGTGGCATAGCAAAATGGCCTCGTCCACATCGTCTTCGCGCACCAAGCGCATTACCTGGGCACGTAAAGCGCGATTGTCGACCTTACGATACTGACGGAAGGCACGAAAGCGGTCAATCACCACTGCTAGCGAAAAAATACTGAAGATCACCAGTATGACCATCATGATTCCGCCGTCGACTAAGTGATTCAGCATGGGAAAACCTCACTTAAAATACCGGTGCATACCGGTGGGATATTACGAAGAAACGTCTCGATCAGGTAACTGTGACGGCGCTTTGGCGCAGGGTGACACACAACTGATGGGCAAGATGGTCGGGCATCATGATCGGAGGTAGATCCTCCTGATCAGGATGCAGCGCATGCACTGCACCCGTTGCCGGATTATAGGCTACCGCCAATTCGACACGCGGGACCATGACCTGCCATGGCTGCGGTGCGGGACGATTGCGTCGACGCAAAGCAATCCATAAGCAGTCCGTTTCTCCTGCAACAAACCACACTCTCGCCCATCGCCACCACAAACCAACATCTCGGCGATGGCCTGTCGTCCCCAGCCAACATACCTTTTGCTCGCCAAGATGCTGCTGGATCTGCTGCAACTGAAAAGCGTTGAGATGCGCACCATCTGCAGCCTCTGCAAGGTCTTTCCAGGTCAAGGGCTGGGGTGTGGCGGTAGCCTGCCAGGCGCTAGAGACTGCAGTGGTCATGTCCCCTCCATGCTGCAAGCAAATGAATTCCTTGGGGAAATACCACGTGGCATCCGATTACCTGTATGTACGGTAGAATGTGCATTCAATTGCGCCGTGCCTCATCGACCATGGCTGGCTCCGCCAAACGACCGTTAGCGAAGCGTGCCCAACGGGTGGGAGCATAATCCCAAGTCAGGCGCCGCCAACTACGATATGCTTCCTGGCTAGCATTCACGTCTGGCAAGGATTCCCCTGCCTGCATCATGCGATAGAAGGTATCGCCGCGCCAATACAGGGCTTCTGCGTTGACATCGGTAGCAGTGATATTGGGATCCTCAATTACTTCATCAAGGATATCCACGGCTTCCTGCCAGCGATGCGCACGCATGTAACACATACCTGCCAGTACCGAAGTACGGGCCGCCAGTTGGTGATCGGGGAAACGCACCCGCAATTTACTAAAGACATTGGCGGCAGTCGAAAATTCTTCACGGGCATCGCGACGGATCCGCTCGGCTTCCACTGGATTTGATTCGGCTAAATCTTCAGCCTTGTCCTGTAGCCTTGTTCCTTGAGTCAGAAACCATCGGCCAAGACGAGCTATCGTATCGGCGACCAACTCGTGATTAGGATAGAGGTAGGATAGTTTTACATATTCTTCGCGAGCTATATCCATCCGCCCCAAGCGTTCGTTCACCAGCGCCTTCTTATACAAGGCCCGCGGAGCATATTCTGTGGTACGATGACGGGTCACAATATCGGTAAAGCGGGCCAAGGCATTTTCCAAGTGACGCTCTTTGACATCCTCGTTCTCGGCATCATTGGCATATTCTAATTCAAGCTCAGCTAGGAGATATTCAGCTTGAGCCTGCAGGCCAGTATCGGGGAAATCTCGGATAGCTTCTTCAAGCATACGGCGCCCGCGATTGATACTTTGCCGGGCATCGCGAGTAGCACGCTGCGCTTCTCGGGTGCGATTATCACGTTCTGCCTCTGAGGCCGCTTCGCGGAAGAGCTTTGCCTGCTCGAAGTGGGCCTCGGCAAGGGTAAACATCGTTCGCACTGCCATATCGTCATCGGCAAAGCGTTTCGTAAAGGGTACCACACGGCCATCATCGCCAGTAAACACTGACAGCGACTGTTCATGCTCGGTCGTGCCATCATCATAGATTATGCGCAGGGAATCACCGAATACGACAGGAACCGCATTAATACGCTCTTCCAAGCTTCGTTGATCTTCCTCATGGGCGAGCCACACAAAGCCCTTAAAAATGCCACTGTGAGGAACGTCTTCCACCAATTCAATGGTGGCCTGATTGCCACTTTCGGTGTGCACGGTAATGCTTATACGATCTCGACTGGAACTGGTTGCGCGCTGAGGATCAATGACCCGCATATACACACGTTCGCCTACGTGGGCTTCACTGACATGATCGGCATAGTGCTGGTCCATTACCTCAAAGGAATTGGCGCCGATGAGACTTGCTTGGGCTGTCAGCAGCTGCTCTTCACCCTGTTGATCGGTGTAGCGGAAGCCCACATGCACCACATCACCAGCAGCCACTGGCAACGGCTCTTGTACACCATTAGCTTCGCTGTCTATGTCGCGGATGGGTGGTTCACCCAATGCCAACGGCACAGTCACGGTGAAGCGTCCATCATCAAGCGGCGAACCCATCATCAGTCCTGGAACGGAGACATTCGCGCGCCGGTAGAGGCCTCCAGCAGAAACGTTGCCTGCGGCCGATGGTCGCACCGCTATCTTCCGAGTACCAGGAAGGCTGACATCAAAGGCTTCGCTGCTGACCTCAAGCGCATCCCGCTGACGCTGGGTTTGCACAAAGACATCAATGGTACTTGCTGCATGCTTAGCGGCAGTAGGCCATTCAATCTCAAAAATAGCTGCACTTCCTAACGCCGCTGAACCCTCTGCAGTCGGCTCAATGGGACGCTCAAGGGTGAGATCATAGCGTGCCTGGATGGTTTCCTGACGCACGCCTCCTAAGCGAGCGATCTGCTGTGGCTCAGCCTCTTCTTCGCTTTGATCTATTGGTTGCTGACGAGCCTGATAGGCGCGGATTTGGGGGTCACGCCATACGACTTGCTCGACAATGGCCTGGCGGTCCCAGGCAACTCCTGGCTGTGTATTTTCTTCATCCCGATAAATCAGTGTAATGTCATCACCTGGCTGCACACGGATTTCGTTATCACGCTCAGGCTGCTGGGAAACAGGGAAAACAGTTGCCCGGAAAAGACCCGTATATGGGCCCGTTTCTCTGGCAACTACGGTGATTTCTTCACCGCTTGAAGTGCGCACACGGAACGTAGCAGTATCCTCTTCAGGACTGACGCTCAGGTCATTATCACGCACAAATACGCGCAGGGTATCACCAGGCTCAAAACGACGCACTGCAACCAAATTTTCCCCGGCTGTTCCTTGACCCTCTGCAAAGAGCGGGAAAGCGGCAGAAATAGATCCATTGTGGAAGGTGGCAGAAAGTCGCACTTCAGCCACTTCCAGATCGTCACTGTACGGGTATTCATCCTGATAGGTGATGCTTATTTGATCGCGTGGAACCACGTTCAATACCATACTACCTTCGTCGCCACGTGGATCTTCTGGCAATGGCAGCAAGCGCTCGCCGTCACCATCACTGAGATCAATACTGCGAATTGCCGGCGCATCTCCGGGATATTCCAGCATAACTAGGCGCGCGGTACGCGCTTCGATACCGTCAAAGTCAATGTGCCAGGTCTGTCCTTCTTGCCGCATCGCAAGCTCTGGACGCGATAATGCAGCATTGAAAAGCATATCAAAGCCCTGGCGATCAAAAAACTCTGCTCCAAGGGGAGCGAGCTCTTCGTGTGGATCCAAGCTTCCGAGAACTTGCACAGCCCCCCGACGATGCTCACCACCAGGAACCAAGACGTACATTTCAATTGTATGAACACCACGTCCCAACTCTTTGCCTATGACACCTTCGGAGACTTCACGTATGGGTTCACCATTGATAAAGGTTCGTAGCTGTACAGTCCCATCTTCATCATCGGGAATGTTGGGCTGGAAACGTGCCACGGTGCGCTCATTTACCCAGAAGGCAGCACGAAGACGCAAGAGAACTTGGTCGCGCCCACCCAATGGCATTGCCCGCTGCGCCCGCCGAACGTCTTCATCGTAATCAAGCACTAGGCCGCCGCCAGCAATGGCTTGGGCATCTTTGCCTGCCTCGGTGTCGAAAAATTTATAATCAAATATATCGCGTAAATCAGCGTAACTACCAGGCATTCGACCGGGACCTGCAACCATCTCAAGGGTTGGCTCACCCGACCATCCTGCAGCAGGATCTTCAGCGCCGCCAATACCAACCGTACGGTAATTAACCCCATCTAAAGATGTCTGCACGATCATGGTGGCCGGCGTGCGCTGATCATCGCCATGATGGACACGCATGCTACCAAGACTACTCAACTGATTAAGATCGATGGCGAAACTGCGCGCACCTGTGCCGAGGCTACGGCCACGCCACCCCTCACCTCCTTCTACAAGGGCATGATTGGGGTCAATGCCCTCAGCACTATCGCTGGCAATGGCAATTGCTGGGAGCAGCTCTGTCGGTAAACTTGCTTCAAAAACACCAGTAAACGTCCCCGTCTCCTGCAGCGGAAGGCGTTGCAAGCGATCTCCACTGCTCGCCTGCACGCCGACATAAACGGTATTCGGCTCAGGTGTCGTACTAGCATCGGGATCAATCACGCGGATGTTAATGGGGGAACCCGGGCGCACCTGATTCCCTTGCCGTTGTTGAGCTAACGATTCATCCCTTTCCACCTGGTCGTCATCATCTTGAATGCGCAAGGCACGACGAATCTCTTCTTCTTCGCGCAGTTGCGCCTGTTCTTCACGAGTGAGAATTTCCCCTGAGGAGGCATACAGCTCACCGTCGGTACGGATCTGCAGGGATCCCGATGCCGTTTCTGGGTCACCTTGATAGTTGGTACGCTCAATAAATTCAGGTGAAAGTCCGTAGACAATAGTGTCTCTACCATGAACCTGCAGGACACGATCGCCAGATCGCGATGATCCCAATTCAGTGGGTAGGGTGCCTTGGAAAGCACCGCCAATTTCATCCAAGGGAACAAGCATCAAGCGCTCTTCATCGCCTGAATTCACAGCACGTACAATCAGTTCCAACTGTGTTGCTCTACCAACAAGATCCCGATTATCATCACGTAAGCGAATAGTTAAGGGACGGCCAGGGATATGGCGCACACGGGTACGAGCTGTGCCTGGCACATCAATATCTTCAACCGCACGATATAGGCGCATTTCAAAAAGGATCTCAGCTTCCAAAAGCTTTGCGTCAACCATAGTAGGATCGAGGTCAAGGCCTCGTTGCACCTCTTCTAATGCGCGCTCCCAATTATCGCGGTCGGCATAGAGTTTCGCTTGGAAAAAGCTGGCGCGTGCTTGCGCATAACTGTCCGGGCGACGAGCAATTTGACGTAAAATGCGCTCTGCTGATTCGTAGTTGCGGGTTTCGCGATCTATATCCGCAACCATTAACTCGGCGTTGAGGCGCTGGCGGGTGCCAGCATATTCCTCTACTTCGGTAATGAATTGCATCTGGGCGCGGGCTTGCGGGAACTCTCTGCGCATGAGACTGATAAGCGCACGCTGATATTGCAACTCAGCAGTCACATCCGGAGGTGGCGGCACACTGGCACGCTCGAATGCAGTAAGGACGCGCCGCACCAAGGCTTCGGCTTCTTCATCTTCTTCCAATTCTACATGTCGAGACACCAGCCATACTAAGAAGTCGGGCCGCAATTCACTGACTGCTTCAGGCATAGCGCGCCGACTTTCAGGTTGGGAGTAGGTTGACCAGGCGCCACGTAAACGCCCTACCTGCCATTCAGCCTGCGAGCTAAAGAGGCCGTAACGTGGATCGTCTGCATCAACGGGAATAACCGCTGCTACCTGAGAGCGGGCTTGATTTAGCACTTGTTCCAAGGTTGCCCTGTCAGAGGCGTCTAAGGCCTGCCCCGCGACTTGTAGGCCCATGGCTGCCCATGCGCCGGCAATTTCAGATTGCTCTGCCTCTAACATGCGCGTGGCAAAGGACACATAGCGCTCAACAGTGCGATCACGATCCATATCGTTAACTGCACGCCAGAGCTGCGGACCAATGGTCAGCATGCCCATAAAATCATTGCGATCTTCCATCCCTTGCAGCGTCCAGGCCAGGACTTCCACCCCTCCCTGACGATGGGATGGCCAATTGCCAAAGCCTTGGTCAATCAGTTTGTTTAGAATTGCAAGCTCGTCATCATTCACCACATCATCCCAGTCTATGGAACGAAGGGCCTGTATATTAGGAATTAAAAGTCGCCGTTGTGCAGCACGAGTACGACTGATATATGCATTGAGCGTGCGAAACCAGCTCTCGCGATCTTCGGCGCTTTCAATATCTCGACCATGGAAACGGGTACGGCCTAATGGCCAACTGTCAGGACGTCGCGCCACTTGTCCTTCGATAGACTGGAAAAGTTCTCGTCGCCGATCCCCTTCCACATGGTCAATGACTCGACTCCATAGATTCCAATAATCGTCACTGCGGTATGTCGCTGCCAGCCCCGATCCGGCGAATGGTAACTGATCATATCCAGCGAGAATGGATGCTGCGGTTTCACGAACGATACCCGTAGGGTCATCGCCATGGCGCCAATACTCTGGATCAACAAACTGTTTTTCCCGTGCTTCTGCGACAAAAAGCTCGTCAAAGGATGAAGCATAGGGGAAGTCATCATCAAGACTTGGAAAATAATCGCGAACCAATTCGATATAGGCTACGGCCGTATTGTCATGGCGACGCAGGGCTGTCGGCAGTAGTTGCTGCTGAACCACGATACGAGCAGCATCGACACCAATAGAGCGATCCTCCCAACCACGGCCAATGCGCATGCGGGAGAGTTGATTCCACATCTCTGGCCATAAATGTCCAGCTTCTAAATGCGGGATAAGGGCTTTGGCGATTCCGCGTGCTGCCGCAATCGCTTCATCTTGATCTTCGGAACGTGGTCGCCAAGACCAATCACGGCGATGGTTGATGCGACTGAAAATATCCCATAAGGCTTGATTGTGCACTGAGGCGTCATGCCGATACCAAGAAACCAACTGCTGCACAGCAGCGTTAAGCAATTCTGGCGAACGAGCATCACCGCCTGGCTGGGTAAGAATCGCAGACCAGTACCCACGCGCAAAGGGACGCTCGAGCTCAGAGCTCAAGGCCTCCAATAACGCCTGGCCATGCTGCTGGAATGCTGCTTGATCACGATCTTCGCGAGCGCGACGAACAAGGGTATATACGCGGGCGATGTCATTGGGGGCCAGGTCAGGATTTCCTACCGCATCGTTTTCATATAGCGCCAAGGCCTCTTGAATATCGGGGATGGCTGCCATGTATGAAGGATCAACCGAATCAGCATCGCGCCCATGATCACGCTCACGAGAACGAATCCAGCCATTGATACTATTAATCGCTCGATCGACTTCGCGTTGTCCATGACGTTGAAAGGGAACCCAAGCAGCAGCGCGAAGGCGCTCAGCCCAATGGCGGGGATGGCTGGATTGAAGACGATCGAAATACTGTCGTGTGAGCCAACGGCGATCCTGCATGATCGGCGTACCAGCAATGTAGGGGATGCCTACCCATTCAAACCACTCATCGGAGGACAGTTCTCCACCGTTACGCTCTGCCACCACATCTTCAATCGTGCCACGCCATAGATCTTCCAGGTCCCCATGATCAACCGCAAAACCGTTCTCAAAATAGTATTGCGCAATTGCCTGAGGATCACTCTGGGCAAGGGCACGAATCGCCACTGGGTACAATCGCGCAGACGAACCCACGCGTTCGGCTATTTGGGCAAAGTCATTGCGCGACCGGCCCTCGGTAATAACCCCTCCGATAGATCCCGAACTATGGGTAAACATCGGCGCCCATTGGCCACCCGCTTCGACCCACTGATCAGGCGCGGCTATATTATGAATGCGATCTAGATGATAGGCTTCAAGAATGGCCTTCTCGTGGCTGCTCAGTTGATTAATCGCCGATGCCACAAGTGGCAACTTCTTGTCTAGCTGCCACTCCCACACATTCGATTGCCAACGATTGCCAGCACGACTTCCCAGGCTGTCTATGACATCGCTTACAATTACCGCACGGCGATCGTGCTCCAGCACACGTTGGGCCGCTCGATGGAGTGCCGAAAAATGCTCTTGGGCCTCATCACTGCGTTCCTCTAGCTGGTCCTCATGACGATATCGCGCGGTAAAACGTCCTTGTTCAGCCCACATTGCCCACTGCGGCTGCAAACGATTGCTTGCCACCACATTCAACAGTGCTTCGATGTCTGTACTGGCTTCCAATACCGATGAATCACCGTTGCGGACAAGGGAGAAGAAGCCGTGCAGGCGGCTGCCGTAACGAGCCTGGCTGTCCGCAGTGGTGGCATACGCGGTGAGCAAACGTGCCGCCACGCGAAGATCTTGACGGTTGAGGGCTTGATCCAGCAACCATTGATCATAGCGCCGTAGAGATGATTCACTACGTAAATCTAGGTGAACCCGGGACAACAAGCGGTAGGCGTCTTCATGGTTGCCCAAGCCATCAATAAGCAGCAGGTATAAGCGCTGCGCAGCCCCTGCAACCTCGCCAACATCGGTACTACGATTGATGATACTACGCAAGCGGTCAGCGGCACTATCAAGACGGCCAGCCAACCAAGCAACTTGGGCTGCTTGCTCAAGGATGTCCAAGGGAGGATCACCGCGCTGACTCAGCCAAGCATCCACAGCCAAGGAGGTTTCAAAGGGACGTTGTAAAGCTAAGCCCAGATCGATGATATGACGGATATTATCAGCATCAGCCTGGCCATCACCTTGCTGCGCCATGGTGGCAAGGCGCTGAAATTCTTCCATGCGTTCATCTGCCGGGAGAACCGGCGAAGACAATAACAAAGAACCAGCAACCATAGCAACCAATGACGGTACGAGTTTCATGCGATAGGACATGTGTCTTCCTTTTCTCTCATAGAGACATCTGATGGGAATCCCCATCATTCATAGCACACTTGTGAGGTATTACAGATTGCTCTCGATACGTGGCATCCACTCGCGGACACGAGCGGCATGGCGACTATCAGGATACTCAAAGAGCAGTTGCCGTGCTTTTTGGTGGGCAAGTTGATAGTCCCCCATATTAAATGCCAGAACGACCCAGCGCACGAGCATTTCATCGAGCCATTGCTTATCAGGATGCTCTTCAAAAATAATTTCCAGGAGGTTGGTGGCAGAAGCGAAATCTTCCGTTTCAATATTAAATTGCACTAATTTTGCCAAGGCATCACCGGCAAAAGGACTGTCGCTATGATTTTCTGCAACTATACGATATGCCGGTATGGCTCGAGCCAGCGAATCAGATTCGCGTTCTATCACTTCTGCCAGGCGGAACTGCGCCTCTGCTCGCATGTCGCTTTCTGGGTTGCTGACAATTTGTTCAAAAATAGGCCGTGCCTGGGTATAATCGCCTTGTTCGAGATAGGCCTTACCCATATCAAGCAGGGCCGAATCGACGAAGCGTGATTCGGGGAAGGCACTGGTAAACAGGCGCGCGGTTAACAGCGCTTGCTCAAGATTGCCTACTGCCAGATGTAACTGCCAACGCAACTGGAACGCGCGTTTCCGCAGATCAGCAGCGATCGCTTCCATGCGAATAACACGGTTAGCCCGCTCAAGCCCCTGCTTGGCATTATTTTCGGCACTATCTAGCAGTCCCATATCACGGAAAATTCTGGTCAGCTCAAGGAAAGCTGAGCCTTCCTGAAGATCCTTACGCGCCTGGTCAACTTCGCGTGCAGCCTCTGTCTCCTGGGGGCTGAAGCGTGTACGATAGGGCCCAGCAACCGTAGTCTCATGCTCAACCACACGAGGGCTTTCTCCCAGCATATGGCGCTCATCAATGTAGGTGGCGACAATGGTATCGCCAATAGCTGCATACAGCACGGCATCATCACGATCAAAAGCACTCCCTGGTGCAATCGCTTGCACTGGGACTTGACCGACAAAGCGGCCCGTATGAATAGGTGTATCGGAATCAGCGCCTTCAGGTTTTTCTTCACGAAGTATCAAGGTTACTTCATCACGTACGACCCACTCCTCTTCCTCTTCAGTGCGCTCGAAATCAGATTCACCTGTATCAAGGACATGATCGCGCTGATGACGTGACTGCACCTGTACCGCAACCGTATCCGCATCTGAGGACACATCCAAATCAGCATCTACAACCAGCACCCGTGCGTAGTGGCCAGTAAACACCGCACGCGCCGGCTGAGAAAAAGTAGCATCAGTAATCATAATCGATCCAGTGGAAACCGTCTCTATGGTCTCCACAACAGGAACATTTCTCTGACCATCAGATGTGTTATGGTCTATATATTCAATGGTGATCGTATCTCCACCGCGCAACTGTAAGATATTGTCATCAGGGATTATCGCCCCCAATTCAGTTGGCGCGGAGGCAATAAACAGACTGCGCGCACTCGACAAAGGCACCAAGTTCATATCTACCGAATCACCACTACTGGTAGTGGCACGTAACTGAGGTTGCTGGCCGAGACGGGCCATAATGGGAAGGTCAGCATCCTGGACGGTGACATACAAACGGCGGCCAGCCTCAATGGCTCGGGTGGCCTGCCCCTCACCATCAGTAACCCCCATGGTACCCACGAGTCCCAAATAGCGGATGGCTTGACCCCAATTGCCTTGTTGGAAGTGCCCCATACCAATATAGTAGTAGGCATGATTGGCCCAGTCGCTGTCGGGATGCTCGCGAGTTAAACGACGCAGAATGGAAAAACTCTGATCAAAAGAGTTGTTCTGGAAGTGAGCGACACCAAGAAGATACATCCCCTCTCGGTAGGTCTCTAAATGATCTCCAGAAAGTTGCCCGTCACGTGCTAATGGGGATTGTTCAATCGCCGGTACGCGGCGAAGATGCTCTAATGCCTTGTCAATATCATACTCTACTTGCAGGTAGTGACGACCCAGGGTAAGAAACACTTGATAGCGCAATAAGGTATCGGGATACTGCTCAAGGATATTTTCCATGGCACGTATGCCTCGGTCAAACTCGTTGATCTCAAGCAAGCGTTCTGCAGCACGAAACATCATAACCGCTTCACGGCGCATCTCTGGCGCATCACCACCATCGCCTGCCACAAGCGATGTGGGCATAAGTGACAACAGCAGCACACTGACCACACCAAGACATAAAGAACGAACCATAATCACACTCCTCAGTAAACCCCAATGGGTGCAGAATTAACGACTACCATCCTTATACGTGACAGAGGACTTATCGCTGAGAACATTATTCGGCTTCAACGCCATCAACATAATCAAGGCCGAGACGCTCGCCCTGGCGGTGGGCCCAGTTTGCCTCGCGACTACCCCGATACTGGCGCTGAATGCGGATAATTACCCGCCCCGCGGCCTCCTCGCGGTCGGCTGCCAAAAGATATTCAGCCGCGGTGCGTGCCGCCCTGGGGCCATCGTCTGGAACTACATTCTCGATCATTTCCAATTCCGAGAGAGCCTGCTCTAAACGGCCATCACTTCGCAGACAGCGAGCTACCGCAAAGCCAGTGTCGGTACCACGGTCAGCAGCACGATAGGCAGCTATGGCCTCAGTATAACGGCCGACTGCTTCCAGCTTTTGCCCCTTGATCCATTGAGCGCTACTCGCGTGATCGGGACTTGCCACCAGACTGTCAGCCAATTCGACAATGCGATCTATGGCATCACGTAAGCTGTCACGCCCCAAGCCAGCATAGAGGTTCAGTAGCGCATAATTCCCCGCATGGGTATCATCAACCTGCCCCAAAACAGACTCGGCACGCTCTTGATTCCAGCCAAATACTGCCTGTGCTAATTCTATTAATTGACCATCTTCAAGATCAGCCAATGGGAAGCGCGACAATACGGAACGCGCACCCTCGTCCTCTCCCTGACTCACAAGGGTCTCAAGAAGTGAGAGGCGGGTAGCAAAATCCATGGCCCGCACATCCATGCGCTGGTAATACCAGCGCAGTTCCTCGCTATGCTCTTGCACTAGGCGTAAAAAACGAAGATTGCGTTGCTGGTCACTTTCATCACCACGCGCAAAGCGCTCACGCAAGGCCGCAAAATAGGCTGCTTGATCACCGCTCGCACGTCGTTCGAGCTCGATGCGATCCAAGTGATGGTCATCGCTATCAAGCAATCGTCCCTGCAAGGCCTGCACCCAATAATTCAAATACTGCGCACGCTCCTGCTCGCCTGCTCGACCGTCATCCCAATGTCGATCATGGCTGAATACCATACTACGCACGTCTGACCAAAAACGTCCATGCTCCTCTAAGCCGTCTGCACTATCCGGTACATCACGGCGACCATTGGTTCCCCGCGCTGCTATCCAGAAAGCACGCACGGCGTCCTGATCCGGCTGCTCGCGAACCCAATAGCGAAACGCGCGGTCGCGCGCCCAGTCAGCGGCGCGACGATTTTCCGTGCGAAAGTGCACGGCCACATGCTGAAGATTGTCGATAGCCTCCCCCCAGCGATCGCGTTCAATGAGACGCCCCGACAATCGATTGAGGGCTGAACCACCGAGGGGCTCGTTAATATAACGCTCATCCTGAGCCATTTCGGCCCAAATGCGGATAGCCTCATCATGGGCCCCTGCATCATCATGGCTTTTGCCTAAATGATAGTAGGCCGCTGCGGCAAATGGCACCGCATCGGGAAAGAAATCAAGAATATCACGGTAGAATACCCGCGCTTCGTTGATTTTTTTATCTTCATGATGTGAGCGCGCCAAGCGATAAATCACATGGGCACTAGCAGATGATCCCGGGAACTCAGTGAGGAACAGCTCATAAGCTGCAGCAGCCTGTCGCCAACGATTATTGTTGAATGCCTCATCGGCATTACGCAAACGGCTCAACTCCCAATCATCCATGCCCTGAAGAACCGCAGTTCCAACCACAGGCTCATTGGCGGCAAGATATGGTGACCCTGAAAATGTTATGGCGATCGCCAGCGCACAGCCATACACCTTTTGTAAATATCCAATGGGTTTACTCATTCGCATAATCTATCACTCCCTTTTTTCTCACTCCTACCGGTATCTGCTCACTACCGTAGAACAAAATTCTACGTTGTATCCCCACACGACAATTCAACCACCGTGCGCTGGCCAACGCATGACCAGCCTGCTATCGATCTCATTGCATGTCGTTCAGGGTGCATCCCATCACATTGCGATTATCATCCAGCCACCCTGATCCCCCTACACTGTAATCGTGGACCATTCGACCCACAATAACTCTTGCTATATACATACGCCATTCACCCAAGCTCGTTGCCTTGCATTAGTCGCGATCATGGGGCGCTCCTGCTGGAGGTATGGTGACAACGCTCAGGATCTTGCGTCGTAGTAACCTCCCTCCCCCCGCAGCTCCTGCTCTCCTCGATGTTTATCGCAACAGTGACCAAGGGCATGTCACCATCACACACGAGAAGCAGGGTTGAGGACGGCAATTGACTCTCTTTTTTACACCTCACCCTACATCGACACAAATGACGGATGATATCTTTGGTCGAGGCTGAGGCAGGGAAGGATAGCGGCATGATTAGCACGCGCACCACACCACTGTTGAGTATTACTCTCCTTTTAGCAGTGATGATCGCCCATATGCCACAACTAAGTGCAGAGGCAATTAGCCCGCGATGGCAAAACGCCACCCGCAGTGCCATGGACAACCCGCATCAGCTGTATACCATTGCCGCCACTTACTTTGGCACTGAAAGCCATGAAGAGTTTGTACATGCCACTGGCCTCGACGATGGCTCTATTATCGCCATTGGAAATGCCTGGGGACCAACCTTCCCCCACGAAGATCGCACGCGTATCATAGGATCGGGACGCTTTCATCCCATGAGCGAATACCCTGACGGCAATGCCATGATCGCCGATCGACGTGGGCGCTTAGTGCCAGCACCACTAAGCTATCAATACCCAAATATTAGCGGCTTCATCGTGCGCTACGGCGAAAACCTCCAGTCTATCGATGAACTGGTGCGCTTTGATTGGGGGGTGGCCAATATTCGCGCTGCCTACGTCCTTCCTGATGGAGATATTATTATCGCTGGCAATGCAACCGATGCCTTTGCCTCAGCCCTAGGGGATGCCCCTGTCCAGCGCCTCCCCATCCCAGAACCCAGGCGCGCCAATCTTGATGCAATTAGTGATCCGGCAAAGCGTGCTGCTGCTGAAGAGCGGCAGGAAGTGGAAATCCGCCGACGATACGGCCCGATCTATTGGCATGACACACCCTTCTCTGGTGATACCTATGTGGCAAGGCTTTCCGCCGACCTGAAAACGTTTCAGTGGGCCTGGATTCTTGAGGGGCATCGTGAAATCGAAACCAACCGCATGTGGCACATCCAGGGGGATGGTGGATGGATGGTTTTTGGATCCAATGGCATTAAACGGGTGCGCTTAGATGGCAGCGAGCTTGATGACGATTACGGCCTCGGCCGCATTGGCCGCCCTGGCCATGGCATCAACTTTTTAGGCGTTGATCCTCGCAACGGTAACTTTTTCCGTGGCGGTGATGTGCACACCAATACTGGCCGTGAGCCCTGGCGCCAACCACGGCTCATTGCCTATGATAATAACAATCAGGCAGCCTATGAATTGTATGGCTGGCCTGCTCCACTCGTAGGGCACAACCGCTCACGATTAGTCTCAGACACAGGCGCACGACAAGTTGCCGTGGACGATGATGGCTGGATGTGGATCACCCTTTGGTCAGACGGCGGCAATAGCGTGGGCACAGTGAACCCCGTTGACCTTGAGCGCAGGCCTAATCGCCGGAACGCCTTGGGCTTGGATATATGGGGCGCAAATGTCATGTCAGTAAGCCACATTGTGCGCTACCATCCTGACACCTACGAAATGGACATGCATGCGTTTTGGATAGGCCACTTACCACGCACTGGCACCCCAAGCAGTGTCAGCATTAATGCCATGTGGGCTCTGGATGACGGCTCTTTAGCAATTACTGGAGGCGCCGCCACCGGCCTCATTCAAACCGCTGATGCCTGGAAAGAATTCCCTGAAGAAATATGGAATCAAGCGCGCCTCAATCAACCAGATGCGCCAAACACCGGTTACGGTGGGCCATATGTCGCCATGGTGGACCCCCATAATGGTGCTATCGGCTTTTCAAGTTACGCACCTGGAATGAACATTCAACACCTTGGTCGCGTCAGTGGCACAGGCATGGTCGTTGCCTCATGGGCTGTGGCCGATGACGGCCGTGATCCATCAACTCCAACCATCACCCGGCGCGCCCTGCAAGCGGAATTCGCTGGTGGCCGTCGCGATGGCCACCTCGTCCTGCTGCTTCCCAAGGAGGAGTAAAACATGCCCTTTGCCCTACGCATGCTCAACTATACCTGCAGCCTTATAACATGTCTTTCCCTTAGCAGTCACGCCCTTTCACTTGATCTGGGCGATGATATGGACCTTGGCCCATCTTCCGAGGAAGGAATGCGTTATGTTTTCGAGCGGGGCGGAAAAGTGAATCCACGTTGGTCCACAAGCATGCTCAAGGGAAGCATCGAGGGCAAGCCGCGTCCACTCTATCTAGCGGGCTTTAACCGCGAAGGCGTCATCATAGCCGCACTGCGTGATGACGATGGACTGGGCGATTTAGCCTCTGCTGGAGGGTTAATAGATTTTGGCCAATTGGTGGGTGAGGCAAGTAGTGTCTTTGGCGTATACAGTCCCGAGACTGACCTCGAAAACCATGTTGGCAAATTCCTCTACCAACAAGGTAAACCAGATGTTCTGATCCATATCGAACGCTTTGAAGAGCTCATCCAACCTCGTGATCTGCGCCAACGCGAGGGACAGCAACGCTATACAGTTACTATTCATGGACGCCTTGAAGTAACAGGCGGACAAAGCGCTTCTTTCAGTTCTGATGCGCAAGTCATTCTGCGTGATGCGGTTGCACAGGGGACTAGTGCCACCCCTCCTAGCATGGAATTCGTTGCCTCATGGACCCTCAATGGCTCTGAATTAGGGTGGACTGGCAGTCATGCCGGCCCCATTGAATGGCGCCTCTACAAACAAGGTTTTGGCGATACAGCCGAGGAAGCCGATCGTCTTTTTGAAGCAGGCTTGCGAGATCAGTTACTGCGGGATTAGCCTTCCCGCACGCTGAGTGCGATAGCTATTGTGCTAGCGATGGCAGTTCAGATCCTCGTTCATGCGCTCTAAAGCATGGCGAGCGGCAGCGGCCCAGTCGTCATCGGCCCAAGTGCCCTGAGAACGGTCCTGCCAAGCAGCGATAATGCCGCGACTCGAATTGACCAAAACGCCATCGCCCTGTGGCCGCAGGCCCGCCAGGGCATCGGCGGCACCACCCCCCTGCGCACCATAACCAGGCACCAAAAAGAGCGTCTGCGGCATCAGTGCGCGCAATTGACGCGCCTCCTCAGGATAGGTCGCACCCACCACCGCGCCAATGTCACTCAGACCACAGTCACCCACACGATCCTGTCCCCAGGCGGCCACCAAGCGCGCCATGGCGTCCATCACCAAACCATCGCCGCTCACTTGGCCCTGTAATTCTGCGCTGCCGGGATTGGACGTTTTAACCAATACAAAAATCCCGCCATTCCCAGCTCCCTGTCCCAGAAATGGGGTGATGCCATCGGACCCCAGGTATCCATTCACCGTCAACCAATCCGCCTGCCCAGGGGTTACGCAGCTCCCCCCTTGCAGATCGGAAGCTCCCCCACGAAACATCTCGCGGTAGTGGGTTGCGGTAGAGCCAATGTCATTGCGCTTACCATCAAGAATCACGGGAATGCCAGCGGCACGGGCATGGGCAATAGTCTCCTCAAGACAAGCAATGCCATAGTGGCCATAGGCCTCGTAGCACGCCGACTGCGGCTTCACCGCCGCACAATGACCAGCAATAGCATCAATAATATTGCGGTTAAAATCCAAAAAGGCCGCGGCGACCGCCTCCCGAGGATCATCACCGTAATTGCGATAGCGCGCACGCAGCACTGGCGGCAGGAGGCTCACCCGAGGATCCAAGCCCACACAGGCCACAGAATTATGGGTGGCAATAGTAGCGGCAATGACATCGGCAACGTGGGTCATACTTCTCTCTTCTCTACGCAATGGGGGTTAACCAATGGGCGTAGCGTTGGTTGCGACCATAGACCGCATCTTCGTACACCTCTTGAATGCGCGCGGTAATGGGCCCACGTTCAGTGCCAATTTGGCGGCGATCAATGGAGCGCACCCATGAAATCTGGCACCCCGTACCACATAAAAACACTTCATCCGCACGGTAGAGTTCAGTGCGGCCAATACTGCGCTCAACCACCGGGATCCCCAAATCGGCCGCCAGTTCGATCACCGCGTTACGCGTAATGCCCTCAAGAATATCACTGGCGCGATCAGGTGTAATCAAAGCACCATCACGCACCAAAAAGAGATTCTCCGAGGTACCTTCTGCCACATAACCGCGGCTATTGAGCATGAGCGCCTCATCAAAACCATTCAGTAACGCTTCCGACTTGGCCAGGGCGCTATTGAGATAGCCGCCAGTGGCCTTGGCGCGGGTGGGAATCGTATTATCCGAGAGGCGGCACCAACTACTCACGCACAGCTCCAAACCCTTGCTGGTATCCAGGTAGTCCTGCAAGGGAATCAGGTAACACAAATAGCCATCGGGTTGCTGATGCAAAATAGGACCCAACTCCACCCCATCCTTGAACACCATGGGGCGAAAATAGATATTATGCTGACAGCCATTACGCCGCACCAACTCACAGGCAATCTCACACATGCGATCCACAGTGGGACTTTCCATAAGCAGCATGCGCGCATTGCCGGCCAAACGCTGAAAGTGCTCGCGAAAGAACAGACCATTAATCTGCGTGCCATCCCAATAGCCACGGATACCTTCAAAACATCCCGTGCCGTATTGAAAAGCGTGTAAGTTAATGGGGACCTGACACTCCTCAAGAGGCCGATAGGCATCACGTAACCAAGCAATGGGTTCGGCTGCAGATGTGCTCATGCACATGACTCCTTGACGATATCCGCAAGATCCTGGGAAGCGGCTCTGGCGGGTTATGGCAATGGGAACAGAGATACTGACCCGAGCCGAGCATGACCATGGCAATGCGGGTCAGACCCAGGCGGGGCATCACAATAGCGATGCATACCTGGGCACAAGGGCAGCACTGGCGGACAGTTCAGGGCGACTCAAAGCCCACCTTGGGTAATGAATTTCCGCTTCGAGGTGCATGCTTTTAACGCAAAAAGCGCCCTATTCAGGTCGTTTTTGCAGGCCGAT
>REDP01000193.1 GCA_007693455.1 Planctomycetota bacterium
GATGGCTCATGGCATTATGTGGCCGCGGCCTGCGATTTGGTGCAGGAGGACAATCAGGGCGAGGTACTCTTTCGCGACTTCCGTCCGGCCTTGTGGGTATCACCCCCCGAGGGAAGCCATTTGGACGATAACCAAGTCCTTGATCCGGATATCATTAACGGTCTGGCCATTGGTGTGGTGAATGCACTTGGCGTGGGAGAAGTCAGCTTTGAGCTGGTTTCCCTCGAGCTTTTGCCCCTGCGCGAAGAGGATCTGCCACAGCCGGTGACCATTAGTGTGAGCGGTCAAACCATGGATATCAATGGCACGGAGATGGTTCCTGGTGGGCTGTTTGGTCACTTCCCTGGCGGTGGTGCGACTGAAATGCGCATGGGGTCTCACCGCGAAATCTTCCGCAGTTACCTCAGTGATGGCGGCAATACGGCGCATCCATTGACCCAGGATCCCGCCACTGCCGTATTGATTGACGTCAAAGGCGGTGATCGCTATCAGTCCTCTATGCGCCTGACTCAGGCCAATTGGCAGGAAAATGTTCGCCGAGATGGCTTGCGCACGGGGGAAGCCTTGGCGCAATTTTATCGCACGAACAATCGGCCTGAAATCGCCATTGAATGGTGGAATGAGCCTTATCTCAATTGGTCGAACCGGACCCGCCGTAATTTTGACCCCAAATATTTTGATGTTTCCCGGGCCGTTGAAGGTGGGCCAGTCCATCTTACGGTGGATGGAAGTATAGCCCCCTTCTTGCGCTGGACACAGGACGTGGACGCCCCGCCCTGGCTCTGGAAAAGCCGCGATGACTGGCGCGCAGGCCGCGATGCCAATGGTAGGGAATATCGTCATCGCCGTTACTCGCCGCCGCCGGAAGTGGCCGATGGCGAAAGCTATACCGCCCGCGATAAGGAACTCACCGCCTTCACCCCCTGGCATGTCTATGACGAGACCCAATTCACCTATTGGAGCGGGCGTTCACAGTTAATGATGTATAATGAGCCCATGCTGGCCTTTGCCGGCGGCCTTAAGGAGGCCTATCCTGAGGCGGTATTCCTGGCTGGTTGGGACTTTCGGGTCAGCGAAGATAACTGGGCAGCGTGGGACATGCTCTATAAACCCACCATAGATGCCGGCATTGCATTCATTGATGGAGTCACCGATCACGACTATGGTGGGGATGTGACCCGCATGCCTGCTAACTACGAATTTGTCACCGCCTATGGCATGACCCGCCACAATAAATGGCTTTTGAATTATAATACGGAATGCGGTGAGAATTCTGACCCTTCGGCCTACCCCGATGCCTCACAAAGCATGCGTCAGGCTGGCAAGCGCTGGCTCAAGGCCATGTGGAGCGCCCGTAAACTGGTGCACGCCGTGGCTACGGTGCCGGACAAAGCGCGCTCCTTTACCTTTCACTGGTTTGATCAGCAGGCCGAAGGTGCTACTTTTATGGCCCTACGCACCCTGCGCGGGCGACTGGTCCAGGCCCGCAGCGACGATTCCTATGTGTTTGTCGCCGCATCCATTGACGGCACTGATCCGCTACTGCCACGCCCAGAGTATCTGGAGCCAGGCTATGAAATGACCATCGCGGTATTCAATGACCACCGCGATGCGCGCAGCATCACCATTCCCATTGAGGCCCCTACGGGCACACAATTTACCGGCCTGATCGAGCGGCGAACCCGCGCCACGGTGGTTACCAGCGATTCGGACGAGGAGAACGAAGCTGATGCTCAACAAGGTATCGTGGTGGTGGATGAGGTTGAGCATACGGTGACCGGTAATAGTTATGAATGGAGCGGCGAGTTGGCAGGTGGTCACCTCTTGGTGCTGACCCTGCCGTTGACTGGAGCTGGCCCCGACCACGCGCAAATCCAACAGCGCCAGTTTTTTGCCCAGCCCCTGTTGCAGACCATCACCCATGAGACCCCCGTCGAGACCACCCTCGAGTTGCCCCAGGAACTCTTGGACAGCAGCCAGCGTGCCTTTGTGCGCTTGGTGGTCGAGCGGGTGAGCGAGGGCGAAGCAACGATGGATATTAACGGCCAGACCATCACCATCCCCCGCGCCAATACGCCAGCGGAAGTATCGTGGATTCGCGATATCCCCGTGGATGTGGCCTTACTACAAGGGATCAACGAACTACGTTTCAGCGGCCATGCCGACCGTGCTGGCTGGCGGTTGGTAAAAGCCAGCGTGGTCTTGGAAGGCCCAGCAGCAGCAGAATGACCGCAGCGAACATTCGGCTCTACTGCGGGGAGCATGCTTATTTTTGGGGCTTTTAATGCGCTATATTCTCGTCTTAGCTTGTTTGTGTATCTGGCTCCCTGGTATCGCTTTTGAAGCCCCGGCGGCACAACGGCCAGCAGTTATCGAAGCGCAGCCGCTCATCACTGATCTGCCAGCAAGCGTGCGTGCGGTGGATGGCAATCATTACCGCGCAGCGCTCATCCTCCATGATGCCATAGTTCGTCAGGATCGGCCAAGGGCAGACCTGGAACTGAGTGCCACCATGGTCGATGGTGCTTTTCATGGTGGCTCGGGTAATGGCCCTGCCTGGCGGGATATTCGCATTGCTGCCGACTCCGTGCCGACCATCGACGCCCAGGGCGCCCAAGGTACATTAAACCTGAGCGCGCACATCGATGGCGAAGAGCAGGCCTTGCGGCTCATTATTGACGCTGAGGCCAGCCCCATCGAAGGGCCGCCGGACATCCCCAATCTCGCCCTGGAAGGGCGTTGGTGGCATATTATCCCTGGCCCGCAGCACGATGCCTATGCTTTGACGGGGAGCTATCGCCTGCTTCATGCCGACGCTTCCCTGCGCGCCAGCGGCACCCTGTCGGGAACTCTGGCGCTGCCCCTGGCCCCAGGACTGTGGGATATGGGTCATCCCGCAGCCAACGGCATTGACTGGACCTTTCATATGGGTGAGTTGCGGCAGAACTGGAACCACGCCCGTCTGGCCCAGTACACCATACCCGATGGTCCCCAGGATCTCTCCGCCTTCCATGGCCTGCGTATCCGCGTTGCCAGTCCGCAGCCTCGCCACGACGTGGGCCTGAGTGTCTGGCTACGCGAGCACAGCGGTGGTTGGTACTATGTCAAAGATGGTATCTCCTTGGCTGCCAGTGAGAATGAAGCGCTGCTATTATGGGAGGATTTTGAGGAAGCCGAATGGGTGGCTCCTGGCAATCATATGGACAGCGATTTTGTCCTTGATGTCTCGGCCATTAGCCATCTCGCCATTGGCGTGGTCAATCCCTTGGGGGTGGGGTCGATTCCCTGTCGTCTGCTTTCCCTAGAGGTGGTGCGCTGCGACATTCCCCAGTCCGAGCCTGCCCAGGTGGCGGTGAGCGGTCGCCTCTTGGCGATCAATGATCATCAGGTGATTCCTGCCGCCATGTTTGGCGGTTATGCTCCCGAGCTTCCCCAGCGCTATCGGCCCGGTACCCAGCGGGTGCTGCACTTTGCTCTTACCGATCACCCAGTCATTCCTCGCCAGCGCAGCGCCCGCCTGAGCCGTGATGCTATTACTGACGCCACGGCCCTGATTCGCCGCATCCATGACCAGAGTCAGGAGGACGGCCAGCCGCAACTATGGGCGCATCTGGATGGTCGTTTTCGTTCACGCCGGGCTAGTGGCTGGCTCGAGCAGGATGCCAGTGATGAGCAAGACCGCCAGCGCCGAGCTGGTCAGGCGGCGGGAGCCTTGAATAATCTCCTCAGCGAGAACGCTCTCTATGACGCTGCTCACTGGTCAAACATCAGCATGACTGATGATCTCCGCAGTCGCCTTGAGCATGCCCGCCAAGGCCTGCCCATGACCACCACCGAGGTCATGGAGTTGGGCCGCGATCTCCTTCACGCCGCCTATCCGCAGTATATTGCCCCGCGTCCAGCATACGGGCCGACAGAACAATTTATCATTGATTGTCAGGGTGAACGACTGCACCCTGCCACCTACTTCCGGCGCGATAATTGGCGGGAATACCTTTTTGAATTGGGACGCAATTACGGCATTAATGCGCGCAAGGCTGGGCATCGGGCAGTCATGGAGTTTTGGAATGAGCCCTATCTCAATTGGGCCGAGCGCAGTCGTATTCATTTCCGTGTAGGTTTTTTCCGCGAAGATCTTGCCGAAGAAGGTGGGCCAGTAACGGTGAAGCGGGAAGACGGCAGTATTGATGATGTGATTCCCTATTTCCAGTGGGTGCGCGCCCGCGATGACGAGGTCTCACAAACCGAAGACGGTCTCATGGTTATCGATACCAGCGCCTTTAGCTACTGGTCGGGCCGCGGTAATGGCTACATCTATGATCAGATGTACGAAGCCATTGCCTCAGGCATTCGCCAAGAAAACCCCGAGGTCATCTGCGTGGCTGGCTGGGGCTTTCGTTGGCAGGAAGATCACTGGGCGGCCTGGGATATGATCTACCGGCCTACTATTGATAATAATATTGACCTTATCGACGGCATTCACGAGCACCACTACCAGGGCGATCCCAGCGATGTATTGAATAGCTATGAGGTGCTCACCGCCTATGGGGTGACGGCCCATAATCGCTGGCTGCATGGCTATAATACGGAAACCAATGATTTGGTGGATGCGCCAGCCCGAGGTCAGGTGGATGTGCCCAGCGATGTGGAAAGCGACAATGTCAAAAATTACCGCCGAGCCATCTATAATCTACGCGATATTCTCTATGCCGTCTCCTGGATGCCCGATAAAGCCGCCAGTCGTACGGTGATTCACCACGATCACACCCCCCACGGCACCGAGGTAGCCTATGGACTCATGCGCGATTTGCGCGGACGTTTGGTAGAGGGCACCAGCACTGATGATCGAGTTTGGGTGGTGGCATCCATCGACGGCAGCGACCCGGCCGCCATGCCCCCAGAGCCCGGCCAGCGCTTGGTGGTTATGTTGTTTAATGATCACCGCCTGCCGCGCGAGGTAGGCCTCAGCCTCAGTCCACCCACGGGCACTCAGTTTACCGACGGCGCCTTCCAGGCCCGCACCGTGCATGATCCAAGCACCGGCGCCATTGCCGTCGAGCGCCAAGATTTCAGCCCAGATGCCGATGGCCATCAACTGAAGCTGCGCATGCAGGGGCGCTCGGCCCTGCTGCTGCAGATCCCCCTGCAGGGTGAGGCTGGCGGGCCAGCCGAAGTCATACGCCAGCAGTTTTTTAGCCCCGATCTCCTGCATATGGTCAGCCCCCATGAACCCTTGGAAACCAGCATTACCCTTGATCCTGAGGTCTTGGCCCAGGCCAAGCGCGCGTGGCTGCGGGTATTGGTGGAAAATGTTCATCCGGGTGCTGCCCAGGTGCGCCTTGGGCCGCACCAACTGGAACTCCCCGCTGCCTTCACCCGCGATAATGGCAATCGCCTGTTTATGATTCCTGTCCCTCTGAGCGCCCTCAGCGAAACAAGCCCGCTGCTTTTTAGTTTGGCCGACCAGCACAGCGCCTATCGGGTTGCCATGGCTAGCGTGGTCTTGGAATACGATGGCACGGAGCGTTGAGACCATCACCATTATCCCAGCAACAGAATGGGCGCTTGGCAAGTATCATACACTTGTGTCGGACTATTCGGGCATGGCTCCTCTCGCCCATGCTGAATACATCATAAAGGTTTAGTTTATGCCGCTGTTAAGGCTTGTTGGTAATCAATCGCTGCGGAGACGACTGCTCTCCCCCTTGTGCTGCCTGCTGCTGCTGCCTGGGCTGTGGGCGGAAGACGCTCTTGATGAATTGCGGGGTATTCGTGATCAGTTGCGTAAACACGTCGAGGAGATGTATGCTGCCGATGCCGCTAAGGGTGTGGTGCTGGATGTGGATCTGCATTTTGATCATGGCATTGGCCCGCGGCAGCGAGGCATGGTGCTGCATCTGCAGCGCCTGGGAGAGCGTTGGGCACCGGCCAGGGTGAGCGGCAGCGATGCCCTGCGCCGGGATCATCTGCACATTGATTGCTCGGCCCTGGAGATTGACGACGACACGCTCTCCGGTGAGATCGTGTTTTCCTGGCAGGAGCAGGCAGCCATCCCCGATGATGATGACGAGACCAGCGTTGAGGCCCTCACCGGGGTACGCACCATGCGGCAAAGGGTCGCCATTGCTGTGGATGTGATCAGCATCCAGCGCCGCCTGCGCTTGACCCTGCAGCGTTTTGCCAGTGGTCAGGATTGGGTGCTGCACTTTGCCCCTGAGGATGATGGCTGGCGCTTTATTGAGGAAGCCTCTGCACCCCGCGCCTTAAGCGCCGAAGGGGGCTTTGATCGTCACATTTCCCTCAGTCGCGACAACAGTGACGCAGCATGGCACTTAGACATTCAGCTTACCAACCGCGTACAGGAAGGGCGGGAACGGATTTTTCACGGCTATGAAGAGCGGGGCCATCCGCGCGTGCACAGCAATTTTTACATGATTGAGGAGCACATTCACGGGGTGTGGCTGCGTCGCGCCGCTGGAGGGAAAAATTTCCTCGGCAATGCCAGCGGCACCATCAGCGGGG
>REDP01000328.1 GCA_007693455.1 Planctomycetota bacterium
TGATTCTGTGCGTCGACTTGGAAACTGGGGCCACCCTCTGGAAGCAACGCTTTGAACAGACCGGCTTCAACCTCTACAATACCTCGAAGGACGCACCCGGTACCAGCGCGTCAGTGGGCGAGGGCAAGGTCTTTGCCGCCAGCGCCGGCGGCAAGGTATGGGCCATGGATGCCAGCACCGGCGAAGTGGTCTGGGAATCGACCATGCCAGGATATTATGAGGGACGGCAGCGTACGCGCGAACGCGTTCTGAGTGAAAACAGTCGGCCAGACGCCAGCGGCTATCACGCGGGCACCCGTATCGTCGTCGACGGCTTGCTGGTGGGCTCTAACTTTGGTGGTGACCTGGTAGCCATTGACACTGCCACTGGTGAGCATCGCTGGCAAGTGGAAGGGGTGATCGCCAGTCAAAATACCCCGTCGCTGTGGCGTGGCCATAGCGAGCCAGTGGTGATTGTGCATGATGGCAACACCCTGAGTGCGGTAACCGTTGCTCAGGGCGAAGTCCTTTGGCAACACACGGTCGCACGTATCCCACGTGCTTACCCCATTCCCATTGAGGGCGACATCATCAGTGTGATCGTGGAAGCCGAAAACGGCGAGGACTATCATCTCGCCGGATACCGCATGCACGCCGAGCGTCCCGAGCGCCTATGGACGCTGGAGAAAAACCAAGACAAGACGGGCCGTCGGCTGTTAATGATTCATCGCGGACACGCCTATGCCTTTGGCGAAGAAGGCTCAGATCACGAACACTTGTATCGGGTCAATCTCAAGAGCGGCGAATATACCCACCTCGAAGGCCGTCCTCAAATCGGCAGCATGAGCTTCCCCGTTGGCGTGGGTGATCGGGTGATGTTTGACCGTAATAACTATCGCTGGCTCAGTGCGGATGACGAATTCCAGCGCCTGAGCGAGATCTGGGATATTCCCATCAGCACTTCACGCGGCTACCACAGCACCCAATTGAGCGACGCCATTGTCGATGGCCGCTTAATTGTCCGCGGCGGCGATGGCATCTATGCCTTTGACCTGCGGAAACAGGATGACTGAACTGAATCGTCACACCGCTCAAGAGACAGGTTCAGAACACTCGCTTAAAGGAGGAGGATGAGGAGGGCGGCATCTCATCCTCCTGTAACACCCTGTTGTGATCTAAAATAACAACAGCATGTATTGTCTTTGCAAAGGGCGTGCCAGCCCTCGTAGAACCTCCCCGGAAGCCACAAACCCTGATATTACCGTGCTTTATAGGCCATTGCGGCCTGGGATAGCGGTCTTGGGACACGGCTGGTGAGCCCACGCCTGTCTGCTTGGCCTGTCTTCCCACTGACTGCTGCATCATTGATTGAAGAGAGACAACGTAGGTTACATTGTGGGGTAGGATAGCTGAAGATTACGGGATACTTTTGAGGAGTAAACTATGACAACCAATCAGCAACCATCATCTACCCGCAGCATCCCGCTGCTCACTATTGGCGCTCTTTTCTGCATCGGCTTAACCGCACAGCTTTACAGTGAAGAAAGCGCCTCGGCAAGCCCGAACGATGCTGGTCAATGGACCTATCGTTCGGCGCATAACTACGTGGCTCCGCTGGAAGAAGGGGTGCAGCTCACCAGCAATCCGCTTGAGGTGCGGCCACAGTGGGAATACGAAATTCACACCGGCATTAACTCCAGCAGCGCTGGCCCGGCGAGAAACTTACTCGGACAGGGCATTAGCCCCACCTATGGCGAAACTGCCGCTGCGGTGGTGGTGGACGGTGTCTATATCCTTTCCTGGTCCGAAGCCACCGGGCCTAGCGCCCGTCCGGAATCCCTGACCGATCGCTATCACCGCGGCGAAGAAAACTATGCGGCCCTCAAAGACACCTACTACCGCATTGACGCCAACTGGAATACCATTGCCCTGGATGCCGATACCGGCGAGAAGTTGTGGCTGGTTTCCCGGCCGTCGGCCTCGATCAACTTTCAAAGCAGCAAACGCTCTCATAATGGTATTGATCCGGTAGCCGGTAATGGCCTCTATATCACCACCAGTATTCTTGGCCGAGTCTTCGCCTATGACATTGCCAGCGGTGAATTGCGCTGGGAAACGACCGTCGGGGCATTCAATGAACAAGCCGAAGCCTTTAAGGCCGAATCCCTGGAGCAGCGCAACCTTCCTGTCGTCAGTGATGGCCCCTTTGGCACCATGCGTTCAGGTGGTACCATGGTGGGCAATGCGGCCATTCTCTCCGATTTGCGCGGCGGCCTGATTGCCCTAGATATCGAGGACGGCTCGGTGCTGTGGCAGATTGAAGACTCCGTTATGCATCGCCAGGGTAACCCGCGCCAATGGCAGCATGAGGGCGCGACCTACCTCATGACTCACAGCAATGATCGTGTGGTGTATCTGATCAACCCCAGCGATGGCAGCATTATCTGGCAGCATGATACGGGGCATAACCCCGGCAAGCTGATCATCGGCGACGACTATGTCATGCTGAACCCTGAACGCGACGATCCCGGCTTACTGGCAGCCTATCGCATCAGTCTCGAGGGGCTGGAACAACTGTGGCGTTTCCCCGATATCCAGGACGACAGAACCTTTAAAAACCATGTACACCTGGGCGGTAGCCGAGGCGCCGAGCGTAAGGGACTCATCGAAAATGGTCGCTTGTATATCGCCCTGGGCCATCCCTATAAACAACAGGCACGACGCTTTGGTGTGTTTGACATGGAAACCGGCGAAGAATTATACCGTAGTGACTATACCATCGTGGGCAGCGTCGCCGCCCCGGTAAGCTACGGCGACAAGCTGTATTGGCAGATCACCAACTCCAGTGCGGAAAATGCTGGAATCTACATCTACCAAAAACATGACGATGGACGCATGGAACGCATGGGGGAAGTGCGCTACCGCACCCTGGGATCCTTGCTTACCACCGACTATTCCCATCCCACCGATCGGCCCTTTGCCAATGGCCGTACCTACTTGCGTGGTCGCACGAATATTATCGCCCTCGATCTGCGCGAGCCCATGCATCCCTCTGCTCCATTTACCATGAGCAGTGGCTGGACGGGATTTGTGCGCCCGGTGCAAGGACTGATGATTCCCGATGCCGACAACCGCATTGATGTGGCTCGGGTAGAAGTACCGCCCCGTAGTGAATTAGGGGTTCCCGGCACCACTGCCCGCCGAACTGATGTGTGGAGTCACATTGAGTTCCCTGAACCCCTGCCCATGGGTAAGGCCTGGGAAACCACCGCCATCGTTCATATGGCTATCTTCTCCTGGCCTGCGCAGATCGTCATGCAGGAAGCCGAGGGCAATCAGTGGCGGGGCACCTGGACCCGCAGTTTTCCTGGCTGGGAGGAAACCATGAGCCTTTCCGGCAACATCCACGAAAGCAGTCAGGGAGGCATCCCCGGCCGCGGTTGGCTCACCCCCTGGCTTGATGATCGCCCTATCTCCATGTATAGCGACCTGGAAGACGGACAGCAGCGGGTTGTAATGAATATTTTTGATTCTTTGCCGCTCGAAAATGGCGACCTTCAGAATATGACCCTGGCGCTAGATCACGATGGCGAAAAGGTTGTCAGCGCGGTGGTGGGTGGCTTTCGCTTTAATCAATCCTACCATGAGGTTGACCCTGCCGGCCTGGAAGTATCCGAAAACGGCATTACCGGCAGCGCCCGCGTCATCCTCAATGGCGATCCCTGGTTGCATGATACCGATTGGAAAAACGGCGGCTCACTGATGGGCCACCTGACTTTAGATGTGCAATTTGGCGAAGCCAACGATGATGGCCTGCACCCGGTGAGCGGCGAATGGACCCTGGAATGGGGAATGGCTGACGAGATAATGGGCAGCATAGATATAACCCTGGGAGAATAACGACGCATTGTTGGTGTCGTACATATTCCACATATACCCCTTCCCTCGCATCCCTGGCATGGTTCATGGATGTGAGGGATTCCCTTTATCAGCACCTCGCAAGCAAAGGAATCATCACATGTCCACAAGCTGTATGCGCCAGGTATTGCCAACGTCAAGGCCTTCATGCACAGTACCTTCGCCGCGTACTGCGATTGTGTCTGCGCTGGGCTTACTGATCATCATGGCCATGCTTAACCCCCCTGCCGATGCAGCGGAAAACCTCTTCCAGCACCGTGAATTGGTCAATAGCTACGGCGATGACCGCTTGAATCGCGGCGGCTATTCCTTCCAGGATCGTCAGCCCCTGGCATCGTACTTGGATGAGTCAGGGACTCTATGGCAGGTGGTGTCGTATATTTCGGTAGATCGCCTGCCGGTGGTGCAATGGCGCAAACGCGACGGCAATCGCGGCTCGTGGAGTCACTGGGCACGGGTGGGCCCCTCCGCTGATTTCCTCCCTGCTACGGAAAACAATTGGCATGCCTATGTCTCGGTGGCCATCGACACCGCCGGTTTTGTGCACCTCATCTACGATGGCCGCGAGGTCTTTCGCTATCACCGTTCCAATCGCCCCATCCACCAAGGCTGGACAGGGGAGTTTGATGATCGCTCTGACTCCGGTATTCCTGGCTGGCGCGCCAATACCACCTCCACCTATTGGCGCTTTACCAAAAATCCGCAAAACGGTGCGCTCACCTTGAATATGCGGCGCTCTGGTTCTGGACATGCCCTGTTTATGTTGGATGCGCAAAGCCAGGAATGGTCGGCCTTCCCCGGCACCCGTGCCGAAGATGGTCGTCTCTTTGATAATAATGGCCTCTTCGCCCATTATGTAGCCCACGATATCGCCTTTCGCGGCAACCAGGTCTTCGTCGGCTATTCCGAGCGCCAACGCGGCAGTCCCACCACCAACGAGGACCTCAGCGTAGTCACATTTGACGGCCGCAGCGGACAATGGATGGATTTGGCCGGAAACATCCTCGAAACCCCCATTGGCCGCGGCCAGGGCACGGTGATCGATGATTCCAAAAGTGGATCCATGCTGGATCACCGCTGGGATATGATGGCCGATGGCGACGGTCGGGTCCATGGTTTCTACCGTCGCGCCGATGATAATGGCCACATTCAAATTTTTCACTTTATGATCGACAGCAATAACCAGGTACATGGGCCAGTGGCAATTACTTCCACCAGCTATACGCAGTTCTGGCAACGTGCTGCCGGTAGCGGCAAGGCCAATATATCGCAACCACGCAGCTTTTATCACGGCAATAATATCTATGTCGCCTGGCAGGAAGCCGAGTCCGGCAACCGCACCGTGGCCATGCAGAGCCGCCCCCCTTTCCGCAACTGGTCCCGCCCGGCAATCATTGACGACACCGTATTGCTCTCCTCCGACCCCGAATTTGAGCGCTGGGCCTGGGAATCCCGCGGCGAAATCTGGCTCACCGCCATGCCCTACGCCCCCAACTCCGGCCCCGAAGGTCGTCCCGTAACCGTCCGCGAAATCTCCGTCGGCCGCTAGCGCCATCAGGCATTTATCACCACAGAGAAAGCCGAGCGCTATTCACGCTCTATGACGAAAGTATTCACCCCTGATCGCCAGAAAACCCTTCTGCCCTTTCTACGGCTGATCTTCTTGGCCGCTGAATACGCTGAAGGGCGCTGAAGGCCAGTTGGTGTTTACAGGCACGCATGCCCCTGTTTGCGCCAGCAAGGGCGCCCGCAGCCGCACAACACCCTGGTCCCAGCAACGCAGCCAACGCGGCCAGCGCGGCGGGTGGCACGGTGTCCCGCCGTGGCCTGTGGCGGATAGGCTCAATGTGCCGATCGTCAAATGCCGATACTACGCAATTACCCCCTATTCGTTATCTTCTCCCAAGGAAAAGCGGTCGATGATGTCGCCGTCTTCGCTGACCACTTCGAAATCTAGGGTGTCGCCATGGATCGTCATAATAATCGCGTGACGGACGCTTTCGGCGCGGTCGAGATACCAAGTGGTTTCCGGATCATGCACGGGGCGGGTCGCTACCCCCCAAGCCCCGTCGCCGACATACACAATGCCATCGTCACGCGATACCTCTAGTCCGCGAATGGGTGGGGTGCGCTTGTAGGTGTGATCGTGATGCTCGAAAGCCACTCGGATGTTGCCCTGGATATCGAACAGGGGTAACCAATGTTCTCGCGCCAAACGCGAGGCGGTATCGTCATAACCGCGATGCGAAGGGAAGGCCGGCACATGGTAGACGGGTATCACATGACGCTGCCCGGCACGCTTCTCAAGAGCTTGGTGCAGCCAAGCGGTCTGGCGACCTGGAATGCGGTTGGTGTGTTCGCTATCAAGAATAATCAGTGAAAGGTAATCTCCGAAATCAAGGGTTCCATACCCTGGGTGTCCCGGGAAGGCGAAAAGCTGATAGAAATAGGTGGCGTTGGCCATCCGCCACGCATCGCTGTCCTCGAAATCGGGATGTCTTCCAACGAAACCGCGGCGTACTTCGTGATTGCCAATGGCAGCGACAATGGGCACCAAACGTCCGTCTTCGCTGACCAAGCCCTCGGCATTGGCCTCGAACCACTCATCCCAGCGATGGAGAC
>REDP01000258.1 GCA_007693455.1 Planctomycetota bacterium
GTCACGAGCACGTTCTATATGGATGAGTTGCCCGGCTGGCTTCAGGAATTCAACAACCGAAATCTGGCACAGGAGTATTTGACACGCACCTGGGACATGCTTTTGCCGGAAGAGGAGTATGCCAAACGCAGCCGACCGGATGACAATCCCACCACCACCGCCGGAGGAGGATCCTCAGGATCGCAGCCTTACCGAAGTCGAGGTGGATATTGAGGCCCCCGTAGATGTGACTGATCCAGTGGTGCAAGATTTTGAAGTGGATATTGAGGAATTGACCAGTGAAGAGGAGGAAGTGTCTGAAGTTGTTGAGATGCGTGGCCGTGACGATGCGGTGGCGGCGGTGGAGATGGGTGAAAGCGGGGCATTCATGACCCTGGGCGCTGGATCCAATGCAGCCGGCATGACCGGAGATAGACGGGGGGCCGGGCGTGGGCGCGCGTTGCGCCAATATGGCAGTAGCCGTCAGGCGGAAGCCGCCGTGGATGCAGCCCTGCGTTGGTTTGCTCGCCATCAAAGCCCCAATGGGATGTGGGACGTAACAGGATATCCCGAGAATTGCACCATGTCAGACGTGAAGTGTGAGCCAGGTACCCGATATACGGGTGCTGATGGTGATGCTGCGGCAACCGCTTATGCCGTATTAACCTTTTTGGGAGGGGGGCATGACCACCGTTACCCCAATCAATTTCGTCGTACGGTGCAGAACGGGATAGATTGGTTGGTGCAGAACCAACTGGCCAGTGGCGGTTGGGGTCGCGATCGTAATTACGAAAATGGTATTTGTGCGATGGCCCTTGCCGAGGCGTATGCCATGACCAATGATCCAGATTTGCGCGAGCCGACCCAGCGAGCCATTGATCATCTCCTGGCGCGTCAGATCGACGCTGGTGGAGCGTACGGTGGTTTGGGATGGGATTATACCACAAGTGATGCGAGGAATGACTCATCGGTATCCGGCTGGGTAGTCATGGCTCTTAAGAGTGCAGAGGCAGGAGGTATTGATGTGGGGAGTGGTATGGAAGGTGCGCGTAATTACCTGAATCAGGCCTGGAAGGCAAGTAATACGGTTGCTGACATAACCGACCCCTATACCCATCGCTCGGGATTCCCCTATACCTGGGATGCGCTCAGTGGAGATATTCGTCGTCCCGATCGCACTGCTATTGGCTTGTGTATGGGGGTGTTTTTAGGTAAGGGCCAAGGCAATATTATCATGGAAACCATGGCCAACGATGTAATGGCACGTGCGCTGGACGATCGCGAAGCCGACTATCAAATTGATACCTGGCCCGTAAATACCTACTATTTATACTACAATACGCTGGGGATATTTCAGGTAGGGGGGGATCGCTGGCAGCGTTGGAATGCGCATATGCGGGATCTCTTGGTGGATTCCCAGCGACGTAGTGATGACTGCTTTGATGGCAGTTGGGATTACGATGGAACGCGCTTTCACGGACATCAGGTAGGCCGTTTAGTTTCCACTGCCTACGCGGCCCTGTCGTTGCAGGTGTACTACCGTTACCGTCCGCAGGACGCGCATCTCACCCAACGTGTGATCAAAGCTCAATAAAAAAGGTCATCCAGGGGTAGCGCCGCTAGCCCTGGATGACCCATGTGTACGGTTGATCAAGGATTATTGACGAGGATCGACTGCCTCAAGTTTCCAGATGTCGCGATTATAGTCCTGCATGGTGCGATCGGTGCTAAATTTACCAGAATAGGCGCAGTTGAGGATGGCTGAGCGCACCCAGTTCTCCTGATCGCGGTAGCGCCGGGCGGCATCCTCTTGAGCGGCAATATAGCTGGCAAAGTCTGCAGCAACCATCCAGTAGTCTCCCCATTCGCTGATCGCACTGATGATGTCATCGAATATGCCTGGTTCCAGAGCGTTGAAGTGTCCGCTGCGCAATAAGGCGAGGACGTCCTGGAGTTCAGGACAGGCATCGATGGCTTCTTGGGGGTTATAGTGCGCGCGTAGGCTGGAGACCTCATCAGCAGAGAGTCCGAAGAGGATAAAGTGCTCTGCGCCGACTTCCTCGCGCATTTCGATGTTGGCGCCATCAAGGGTGCCAATGGTTAGGGCACCATTCATCATAAACTTCATATTGCCCGTGCCGCTGGCCTCTTTGCCGGCAGTGGAGATCTGCTCGGAGAGGTCCGTTCCCGGGGCGATGACCTCCATTGCCGAGACGCAGTAGTTGGGCAAGAAAGCTAGTTTGAGGAGGTCCCCCACATCCGGATCGTTATTAACGACTTCGGCCACGTTATTGCAAAGTTTAATGATGGCCTTGGCCATGGCATAGCCAGGAGCCGCTTTGCCGCCTAAAAGGACACAGCGACGGGTCCAATTATCGGTGTCGCCACGTTTAATCCGATTGTAGAGATGAATCACATGAAGGATATTGAGAAGCTGCCGTTTATATTCGTGAATCCGCTTTACTTGTACGTCAAACATGGCGTCGGTAGAAAAAGTAACGCCACACTCGCATTCCACGAGATCGGCAAGTCGCTGCTTATTGGCCTCTTTGACTTCGGCAAAGCGTTTGCGGAATCCCTTGTCATCGGCAAGTGGAGCTAGGGCGCGCATTGCCGAAAGATCGGTGATCCATTCTGAACCAATGTGCTTTTCAAGGAGTTGTTTGAATTCAGGGTTGCACCATGCCAGCCAGCGCCGCTGGGTAACACCGTTCGTTTTGTTGTTGAATTTCTCGGGCCATAATTCGTAGAAGTCACGGAAGAGGCCGTCCTTGATTAATTGCGAGTGGAGTTCGGCAACGCCGTTCACCGAAAAGGAGCCAGCGATGGCAAGATAGGCCATGCGGATTTGTGGCTGTGGGCCGTCTTCGATAATTGACATGCGCGCTTGGCGATTGCCGTCCCCAGGCCATTTATTGGCCACGGTCCGCATAAAGCGCGCGTTGATTTCCATGATAATTTCCAGCGGCCGCGGCAAGAGATGGCGGAATAATGCCAACGACCACTTCTCAAGGGCTTCAGGGAGGAGGGTGTGGTTGGTGTAGGCCATGGTGGCGGTGGTGATATTCCATGCCTGTTCCCAGCTCTGGCCGTAGACGTCCATGAGCAGACGCATAAGCTCGGCAACCGCAACCGTGGGGTGTGTATCGTTAAGCTGAAAGACATTTTTATCAGCAAAATTGCTGAAATCTTTGCCATGAACGGAGGTCCAGCGGCGCAGGATGTCTTGAAGACTTGCTGAGGCGAGGAAGTATTGCTGACGTAGGCGTAGTTCTTTTCCGTTTTCCGACTGGTCGTTGGGGTAGAGCACCATGGAAATGTTTTCGGCTTCGTTCTTGGTGCGCACGGCGGTAGTGTAATCGCCACGATTGAAGTCATGTAAGCCGAAAACTTCAGTGGCTTGTGCCCGCCATAAGCGCAAGGTATTTACCGTGCCATTATTGTATCCAGGAATAGGGACATCATAGGGTAGGGCGACAACATCCTCGGTGTCGGCCCAGCGAATACGTAAGTTGCCTTGGGTGTCATGGAAGAATTCAGTGCGGCCTTTAAAGGGTATGCGTTGTTGATATTCGGGACGGCATAGTTCCCAGGGGCTGCCATGGATCAACCAGTGGTCGGGTTCTTCTACTTGGTGTCCGTTCTCAATCTGTTGGCGGAACATCCCGTATTCATAGCGAATGCCGTAACCCATCACGGGCAGTTGCAGGGTTGCGCAGCTGTCGAGAAAGCAGGCAGCCAAGCGTCCGAGTCCACCATTACCAAGGCCTGCGTCTTGCTCCTCTTCAATCAGATCCTCCAGCGCGAGATCCAGTTCTCCCAGTGCTTCGCGCACGGCATTCAGGCATTCAAGGTTGATAATGGCATTGCCCATGGCTCTACCCATGAGGAATTCTAGAGAGATGTAGTAGGCGCGCCGACAGTCTTTTTGGTAGTAGGCGGCATGGGTGTTTTTCCAGTGAACCATCAGACGATCGCGAATGGTCTGGGCTAGAGCTAGGGCGCGATAGCGGCTATTGGCGCTATGCTGGTCGCGGCCCAGGGTAATGGAGAGGTGGTGGATGAGATCCTCTTTAAGATCGGTGCTGGATATGGTGGTATCGGGGGCTGCGGTGCTCACGAAGACTCCTTGCTCGTTGGTGCTTGGGTATTCAAGGTTTGAAGGCTGTTATGCTCTACATCTGGTCATCGGCAAGTGCCGGTGACGAGGCCCTATTGTGGGGGGGTGTAGGGTCGGAAGCAAGGTCGATGTCCGCCCCCTGGGACAACAGTTCACGCCGTTGAACTCGCGGCGGATAAGGTTGTGAGCCAAAAATCCCTGACTGAAGCAATGAACCAAAGCTGCCGAAAGTGCGTTCATATGAGTAACCCATAGCAAAGGAGGTTACGATGACACGTCATGATGCCGACGCGTGTCACGATGACGATCATGTGCTCGAGGACGCAGCGTTACTCGAGGATCAGCAACAGGATGATGATGGCGATCGCGAGGCCGTAGCTGCGGTCTCTGGCTGGGGCATTAGTTTGGCCCTGCACGCAATCATCTTTCTCCTGCTTGCTTTTGTTATTATTGCTGGTCGTCTCATCGATGAGCCAATTCCCGTGCGCCCAGCTATTATAGAGCCGCCGCCACCCCCGCCAGTAGAGCAAGAAAAGGAGCGTGAGCTCACCGAGGTTGATGTCACTATTGTTGCTGAAGTTGAGGTGGAAACCCCGATTGTCACGCAACTTGATGTCGAGGTCGAGGAGTTGGAAACCGAGGATAATGAGATCTCTGAGGTCGCTGAAGCAAGAGGTCGAGAAGAGGCCGTATCATCCTCCGAAACCGGTGGTTCGGGAGCCTTTATGACCATTGGTGCCAGCGGTGGTGCCAGCGGCGCCTTTGGTAATCGTCAGGGCGGTGGCAAGCGTCGTGCGCTGGGGGCATTTGGTGGAAGCCGTGCTTCGGAAGCCGCTGTGGACGCGGCATTGCGCTGGTTTGCTCGTCATCAAAGCCCCAATGGCATGTGGGATGTGACTGGCTATCCTGATAACTGCACCTTACCGGGGCCCAAGTGTGAACCTGGTACCGATCGCACTGGTCCGGATGGCGATGCCGCGGCAACGGGGTATGCGGTCCTTGCCTTCCTTGGCGCCGGGTATGACCATCGTACTCCCAATCAATTCCGTCGTACGGTGCAACAGGGCCTGGACTGGCTGGTAGCCAATCAGCTGCAAAGTGGTGGCTGGGGTCGGGATCGTAATTACGAGAATGGTATTTGTGCCATGGCAGTGGCCGAGGCCTTTGCCATGACCAATGATCCTGCCTTGCGTGAGCCGGCACAGCGGGCTATCGACCATCTTTTAGCGCGACAAATTGACGCTGGAGGCAACTATGGCGGCCTGGGCTGGGATTATACCACAAGTAATAACCGCAACGACTCTTCGGTCTCGGGTTGGGTGATCATGGCACTCAAGAGCGCTGAGGCAGGTGGTCTTGACATTGGATCGGGAATGGAAGGTGCGCGTGAATACTTGCGCCGCGCGTGGAACGCAACCAACAATAATGGAAGGGATATTGCCGATATGTATACCGACCGTTCTGGATTTCCCTACACCTGGAATAGCCAAACTGATGCCATCAACCGTCCCGATCGTACTGCCATTGGGCTTTGCATTGGGGTATTCCTGGGCAAGGGCCAGGGAAATGTGATGATGGAAACCATGGCTAACGATGTAATGCATCGCGCATTTGTCTCGCGTGACCCACGTTATCAAGTGCAAAGCTGGCCAGTAGACACCTATTACCTCTATTACAATACCCTAGGCATGTTTCAGGTAGGGGGGGAGCGTTGGCAGCAATGGAATGGTGCTGTGCGTGACCTCTTGGTGGAAAACCAGCGTCGCAGCGATGACTGCTTCGATGGCAGCTGGGACTTTGAAGGCACCATGTTTCACGGTCATCGCATAGGTCGCCTGGTCTCTACGGCCTACTGCGCCTTGTCTTTGCAGGTATATTATCGTTACCAACCCTTGGCGCCCGCGCATTAAAACTGGGGCTGCCGTGGCTAGCTAAGTGGTGGTATAGCCATCTTTTAATCCTGCGAAAGCCTGCTGTTGGGGCGGTTGTATCCGCTCCAACAGCAGCGATGACAAAGGTTTAAGGTGTTCTTTCCCTTAGCCATGACGCCTGGAGTCCTGGTCACACGCGCATTGCTTTTGGGGTAGCCTCGGCCTTGTTCTCTGGTGGGAATTCAAAGATGATGCCTCCCTGTGCAAAGGGAGTGAACCTTTCTCGCCGACCTGCGTTAACCATGGTTCAACACCATGCAGAATTTGAGGAGGCAGTCTATGCCACGTCACGAAGACGACGAATATCTTGATGATGACGAGTTGCTCGATGATGAGGAGCTTGAGGGCGAAGAAGAAGATGATGGTGATCGCGAAACCGTGGCTGCGGTGTCCGGCTGGGGCATTAGCT
>REDP01000135.1 GCA_007693455.1 Planctomycetota bacterium
CACGCAGGAGTTCCGGCAAACTGCCGTCCTCGCGCAGGGCCCGCGAAAGATTCTGCAATTGTGATGCATACACCTGCTGCCAAGTATCCACCCGTCCCCGTAAACCAGCCTCGGCCCGGCCCAGGGCATCGCCGCGGGGGGTGGGCCATTGCTGCACTAATTCCTGCATGCGCTGGGAGGTGCGCTGTATACGCCGTTCCCCCTGGCGCAATTCGGCCAGAAAGACTTCCGCCACATCCGCTTCACTCACCCCCACGATAAGAGATCCCAATTCGGCATGGACCCGTCGTAAATCCTGCTGGGCTTCTAGGAATGAGGCGTGCAATTGGCGCAAACGCGCACTGCGCCGACGTTCGCGCAGCAAGTCGCGCGCTTCAATACGCACAGTGAGCGGAGACGACGAAGCCTCCTGGCCGCCAATATCACGGCCCACCAGGGTGAGCTCCAAGGACTGCCCTGGCTGCACATCATAACGACTGAGATCTAAAGCCCATTGCTCTCGCCAGGGCCCACGATGCGGGGCTGCCACCGTCATGGCATGGCGACGGGTCAAGCTGCCATCATGCACCTGTAACGACACCGCCTCCAAGCCCACATCATCATCAGCGCGCAACTGTAAAAGCACCGTTTCATCGGCAGCCAAGCCCTGTTCATGGCCTGCTAGCTGCACTTCTAATTGCGGCGGAGCATCCTCACGCAAGCGCAAACGCCAGGGGCCAGCAACCCCCTGTTCATGGCCGTGCTCATCAATGATCACCATACGCAGTCGAGCGTCAGCCTCTGGCTGCCAGGCAGGAAGGGTCCACACCCCCTCCTCAGCTGGCTTGAGGGCATGCCGCTGGTCATCGGCCAAAAGGTGCAGGGCATTGATCCCTGGGCCCCGGGTATGTACCTGCATAGCAATCTGTGAGCCCAGTAGGAGTTCCATATCATCGGCCGCCTGTCGACGTTCGCTCATGCCGCTGTAGGCTGGCGGCTGGATGATCCATTGTTGCTCCACCACTCGCGGCGGATCAACCACGGTAATGGCTACGGGATGGGAGCGGCCATCTCCGGCGGTAAAGCGTACCTGAGCATCGTCCATTACCCCACGCAGCGTGAGGCGGAAATAGGTGGCGTCATCTTCTCCTGGCTGTCGATCCAGGGGCAGGTTTTGCCGCCGCCCATCCGCCCACTGTACCTGGGCATGGGCGGCCTCACGCTGGGGATGAACGGCAACCGCAATCGCCACATCCTGACCGCGCAGCACTTGCCGCTGATGTTCGCCGTCCACCACCACGCGAAATTCTGACGGGCGTAAAATATCGGCCCACGGCAGCAAGGCCCGCCCCCACCAGGCTCGGCCATCGGCAAAGCACAGGCCTATGAGCAGCGGCAGAGCACACAGCAGTAATCCATAGCCATAACGGCGCAGGGGACGATGGGGAATAACCGCTTCCGGACGTACCTCCGCCACTTCCTGCGAAGCCAGGGCCACGGTGCGCTGCACCATCCACGAGGGCTGTTCTTGATTGGGGGCTTGCTCGCTCAGGGCCACGGCAGCACTTAAACGTTCGTGATTATTATCCGGCAAGTGCGCTTCAATACGGCGCGCGGTGCGCACTCCTGATTCACGGCGTAACCACGGCAGGAGCACATAAGCAAACAGCAGCAGCACCACCACGCCCCACAGGGACCACGAGAGCATACGGCGCAGGGAGTCTTCAGGACTGGCCAACCAATCAATCACCACCACCGCCAGGCCAGCAAGGAGTACGATACAGACCACTAACAGGGCATTACGGATCACCGCAAACTGCCGTCGACGACGGTCGGTAGCGGTGAGTAAATCCTGAATATTCTGCGGTAATGGGCTCATTGCTGAACCTCCTTTGCGACCAATTTGACTGTCACCTGGTGCGTGAAAAAATGAGCGCTTGGTATCATGGGAGACCGTTTCGCTTACGCCAGAGCCACTCCCCAAAGAGCAACAGGGTAATCAGGATAATGGCGTGATAATGATCCCAGAGGCGATAGGTACGCACCTGTTCGCGCACCCGTGGTTGGGCCTGTTCGATAAGTCGCGCCACCACCTCTTCATATTCAGCAATATGACCGCTGCGACCGCCGGAGGCTTCGGCCATACGACGGAAAATATCGGGATCGGCGCGCAGCTCTGCAGTGGACTGACTGCCACGGGTGCGCACCAAGAGATCCCGCTCTTCGAGTAACCCATCCAGCTCGGGATCCGGACTGCTCACCTGGAGGGTCCAGCTGCCTCGATCCAAATCATCGAGACTGATCTGCCACATCCCTGCCGCTTCGCTCACCGCAGCAAAGTCCAGACTGCGCACTTCCTCGCCTTGGTCATTGAGAATATGCAGCCGTGGGGGGCCCTGTGCGGGACCGCCATCAGGCAGGACGCTGCGCACGCGCACGTCCACCGTCTGCTGCGGAGCAACCATGGTCCCGCTCAGCGCCACTTGTAGGCGACCATCCGCGCCACGCAGACGCCCCGCCAAACCCCAGCGCATGGCTTGTAGCCAAAAACTATCATGCACTCGGCCGCCCAAACGATCGCGCCAACGCCAAGTTTCATCGCTGCCCACATAGACAATGCGGCCCGCCCCGGATTGCGCGCTGACCACCACCGGCAGGGCATCGCTATCGTCGGTTTCCAGCAATACCCGCGAACCACTCTTGGCCACCACCGCATCGGCGACCCAACGCAAAGGCGGCAATAAGGGCCACAAACGTTGATTCAGGGTTGGGTCGTCAAGAATCTGCATCCATGGTTCTTGTTCCGGTTCCACCGCCAAGTGCAAACGATGGCCTCCATGACGCTGCCCGTCCACACTCCCCTGCACGCTTACCGGCAAGAGATCAGCCATGGCACCCAAAGCATAACTATGGGGCATCCCGCGCGGGCCAGCCATCACCACCAATAAACCACCGCGATCTTGCACAAATCTGGCCAGGCGTTGCTGATCGCCGCTGGCCAATTCATCACTGCGTAAATCACCCAAAATCACCATATCATAAGCATCCAGGGCTTCCTGGGAATCGGGCAGGAGTTCGGTGAGACCTTGGCGGAAACGAACCTGGCGATAGCGGCGGTCCACCTCCACCCGCCCATCACGTTCTAACAAGGACACCACATAGCGCGCATCCCAGCGCGGCACTTCATCCAAGAGCAATACTTGCAAAGGATCTTCATGTACCACCACAACGGTACTGGCGCTATCGTTGTCACGCGAGGCCTGCTCTGGGTAGTCCTCTTCCGTGCGCTCTTGTAAGGAAGCCAAGGCGCTCTCGGTATCCTCACTCCAGGGCAGCAGGTGCCGCCCGACAATGGGCCGCTGTAACTGGCCATCGGGCATTTGCCAGCCTACCGCCACATGATCGCCACCACTGGCTTCCCAATGGCGCGCTTCAAAGTAATAGGGTTGACCTGCACGCAGGGTAATGAGCTCAGAACGCTGGCCATCATGACGTTCCCAATCGCTGGTGCTGGTATGGCGTGGACACTGGGCAATGAGGCGCTTGCCATCACGATTCTCATTACCCGAAAGCCATAATTGCGCTCCATCATCGGCGCGCACAAAGAAACGATAGTCGCCAGTAACCGGTGGAATCAGCCAGCCTGAAAGCCGGCTGACATAATGATCGGCCCAATTTTCGGGGCTACTGGCATCAGCGGTTTGTTCGCTATGAGTAGGCTCGTCAGCGAAGATGGCTAAATTGCTCAGGTCATCGGTACTCACATCGCGCACCCCCGTCCAGGCCTGCCACAGGGCTCCTTGGTGGGCATCGCTTGCCTCATCCGCAAGCAGATCGCGACCTTCAGGATGGGGCTCAAGACGAGCTTGAAGATTATATATGCCTGCTTTTTCTGCGACGAATTCAAAACGCTCGATGCGCCAGTCGCCCGCGCCCACTACCACGCGTTGCTCAATTTCCTCACCATCACGTTCTAGGATCAATAACCATGGAGCATCACCGTAACCACTGATGCGATAGCGCACGTCCACGCCCACGGTTTCACCACGGTGCACCTCCTGCGAGCCGCTGATCCCGGCAATGGCCGCATCCCGCGGCAGTTCATCCGAACCAATCCACAAGCCACTCACCGGAATGGAACGCACCCCCAAGGCCCGCGCCACCCCCTGCACATCACCGCGTGAATGCTGACGGCCATCACCCAACACCAGCACACCGCGAAGATTTTCATCACCCGGCATTTCCGCCAAATAGCGCAAGGATTGGGCATAATTACTCAGCAGATCACCACTGAGGGAATCCTGCCAATGATCGGGATCCAGGGGCGTGCGGCGACGGTCGGTTTGATGGAAACGCAGGCGCACGCCAGAAAACTGCTCACTCAGACTTTCCTGCCACACTTGCTGGAGACGCATAGCACGCGGGGTACGGGCAAAGTCGCGCAACTGCTGCACCCGCTCATCATCTTCCTCCAACGAGTGATAGACACTGGCATCAGCGGCGCGCTGGGCGCGGCGGGCATGACGGCGCAAACGGGGCAATTCTTCTTGTAAGACGTCGATAAATGGCTGCGCCTGCTGCAGAGACTCTGCCTGCTGAATACGTACGAGCACATTGCCCACTTCGAGCAATTGCGTGGGAAGATTTTCCACCCCTGCCAATTGTTCAGCATGCCCTTGAAGTTGCTTTTCTACATCCTCTACCGAGGGCATACGGCGCTCGCGGGCGCTGGCACCTGGGGTCTCGCGGGAGTGAAAGACGGCTAGCAATTGCGTGAGGCGATCGTCCACCGCAACAAGGGTTTCCAAGGCCGCACGGGCATGGGTATCCCGTTGCTCAATGCGCATAATTCCTGCGGCCTCGGCTTCGTCAAAAAGACGACTGGGATGCAGGGTGGGATCACTGGCGGACATACTGCCGCCGCCATCCACTAATACTTCAATAATCGCTTCTTCGCTGTGCTCTGACTGATGCAGCAGAGCTGGCTGCGCTAGAATCAAGAGAATGGCAATCAGGGCAAGAGAACGCAATATGGGCAATCCCCAACGTGCCGCACCACGCACGGCAGTAGTTTCGCGGCGATACCACCACCACACCCATGGTAGGGCAATGATGAGCAACAGGACCGCCCAACCCACATAACCGACAATACTGAGACTGGTCATGAGCGTCCTCCCTGACTGGCCAGGCTGCCACGGGCTGCCACGGCTCCTTCGATCAACAACACCAGCACACACAATACAATCAGCCACGGCCACAGCTCGCGACCGGATTGCCGCGGCTCACCAGCCAAGGCCTGCACCTGTTGGGTATCGCGCAGGCGCATTGCTTGGAGTCCGGCCAACTGTTGTTCGATAGCGGTATCGCTGGCAATGCGTGGATCCCAAGCATCCGCCTCGCTCGCAAGAGCGAAATACTGGGCTGACTCGCCTGCACCCTGGACGTGATAAAGACCAACCTGAGTCAATGGCGCAGACTGTAATACGCGTCGCTCTTCCCATACCCCCTCGTCAAGCAGAAGCTCCTCCCCCTGAGGATCCACGGCCTGCACCGAGCCATCGGCGACAATGGTGAGGCGATTCCCAGGATGGAGATTACGCGGCGGGCGAATGGGGCTGGCCAATTCACTGACAATATTGCGCAGTAATGGTGCCCAGCCTTCAACCAGGGGGAGACGGGAATGACGAAGATCGACACTGGTAGTAAGCAGAGCGCTATTACCCAATCCGCGACGCCGCAGCACCAGGGCCGCATCGCCATTGGTCCAGCGCAAGGGAATGGTAACATCGCTGAGCCCACCATCATCAATGCGCAGCCAACGGGACACCTCGGCCCCATTCAGACCGCGATCACCCGCATCACGCAAACCGATTAGCGATGGATGTCCCGGCAGGGCAATGGCTGCCGATACCGGCCCATTGGCGGCATCCCCCATACTCCCCAAAGGCGTGGGCAGTACGCCCTGGCCCTCACGTGCGAGAAAGCGGTTCACATAGGCAATATCACTATCGGGAGCAAAGGCGGTCAGGAGACCAGCGCCAGCAAACACGGCCCGCTCCAAGCGACTCAGGGCGGCCGACTCCAACACCCCCACATCGGCTAGAACTATACAGCGATAGTCTTCCAGCGGATGGCTGGCCATATCGTCCACATGAATGCGGGTCACCGCAAAGGCCTGGGAAACCGCATCACGAGCTTCGTCATCCGGCTGCAAGGCCAAGGCGACAAACGCCCCACTGCCCGACAAGCCGCTGCCACTGCGCCCCTCGACCACCAGTACTGGGAGTTGCTCAAAGGCCTCCACCACCATGGCGTAGCTATCGTTGCGGGGATTATCATCTCGTGCGCCGACAATTGCTACGGTGACCGGATGGGCACCCGCTTCATTAAAGCTAATGGGCACCACCACTTCACGCTGCTCGCCCCTTTCCAGGGGGAGATCCTCATCATAGACCTTGCGCTCACCATGTTCGCCCGCTTCCACGCGCAGACGCAAGTTGCCAGGATCCCGTTCGCCAAAATGGGCAAGCTGAATACGCAGATTGGCTTCACTACCCACAGGGAGGAGATTGCGCTGCATGCTCACCGCGGTAATCGCCACATCTTCCGCGCCAGGCAATTCAGGTTGTAAGACCAACAGTTGCGGACGAGCACGACGCTCACTGCCCGCCTCGCGCAAACGACGCTGCACATTGGCCCAACCGGATCGATCGTCCTGCCGCCAGCCGGTGCGCGCGCCATCGCTGATCAAGACCAGTTCCCGCTGCGGATTGAGGTGGCGGATGAGTTGGTCCATGCCCGCAGACAATAAGGCTGGGTGATCGCCGGCCACATCGCTGGGCTCCAGGTTGCTCACCATTTCACGGGCAGCACGCAAATCATAGAGGGGCGGTGGCAGGGTTTTCCCCAATGCCGAACGGGTAATAATACTTACCTCATCGCCAACTTCCAGCCCGTCAATATAGGCCAAAGCTATTTCTTTGAGCTGCTCCAGACGCGCGCTATCCGTGCCCACCGCACTGGTCGCGGAATCATCAATTAAAAGCACCGCTGCCACCGCGCCCTGACGGGAGAAATCGGCACTGATGGCCTGTTCTTGGCTCATGGGCAACTGTGGCCGCATTAAAGCTACGGCTAAGAGAATCAAAGCCAGCGTGCGCAAAAGCAGCAACAGCCAATGTTCAATACGCAAACGCTTACGCCGACGGGTGAGCATATCGCGCAAAAAGCGCATGGCACCCCAGTCAATGCGCTTGAGTTTGCGCTGATGGAGAATGTGCACGATCAGCGGCGCACTGGCCGCCAATAAGCCACCGGCAAGCAAAAGATTGAGGAATATCATCGCCGCCCCACTCCCACGGGATCTCTTAATACCTGGACCAAGAAATGCGCCAGGTCTTCATCGCTGCGACAATGGTCAAACACCGCAGCGGTACCGTGGCAGCCTTTGCGCACAGCCGCTCGATGGGCGGCCACAGTGGCCTGATAATGGGCCCGCACCCGATCAGCATCCAATACCAATTCGCCATCGTCTTCCAGGCCAACAAAACGACAGGGGCCTGAAAAGGAAAGATCTTCTTCATCGTTATCGAGAATCTGCAATACGCGCAAATCTTGGCGACGATGATGAAGTAATTGTAGCGAACGCGCCAGGGGTTCGGGATCGTCAATACAGTCGGAAATAAGAATCACCAAACCGCGATGGCGCAGGCGCATGGCCAAGGATTCCAGCACCGGCGCCAGGGCGGTATCACCACCAGGCTGCTGATCTTGTAACTGATCCAATAGGGTGAGTAGATGCGGCATGGTGGAACGCGGTGGCAGGTGCGAACGCAGATCATGATCCACAATCGCCAATCCCACCGCATCTCCCTGACGCACCATGAGGGTGGCCAGGGCGGCGGCGAGCATGCGCGCTTGTTGGAGCTTACGGCCATCGCCATAGCCCATACTGCCCGAGTAGTCCACCACCAGCGTCGCCCGCAATCGGGTTTCCTCTTCGTATTGGCGAATATCCAAACGATCGGTGCGGGCAAACACCTGCCAATCAATATGCCGCGGATCATCGCCGGGTTGATAGGGGCGATGCCCTGCAAACTCAACCGATAAGCCACGGTGGATACTGCGGTGCTGACCGGAGAGAATATTCTCCACCGCCCGCCGTGCCGCCACGCCCACATTTCCCAGGCGACGCAGAACATCTTCATGCACCGAGCGTAATAAACTCATGCTGTAAACCTCATCGTCGCCATGACCCCATACTCCCCTCTGCTGTGACTAGCCCGCAAGCAAGCAAACGTGAGCGCCGAGCATCATTGCCCCACGCCCGGTTTTTAGGCTGCGCGCTGCTGTTGCCGCGCGGCTATCAGCCGGGCGATAATATCATCACTGCCTAAGCCTTCGGCCTGGGCGGCAAAGGTGGGAATAATGCGATGGCGCAGCACGGGTGCCGCCAAGGCTTCAATATCTTCCCACGCCACATGGTAACGGCCATGCAATAAGGCGCGGGCCTTGGCGCCCAGGATCAACATCTGACCGGCCCGTGGCCCAGCCCCCCATTGCAGATATTCGGTAGCTTCGGCCACTTTACTGGCCCCCTCAGGGCGGGTGGAGTGCACCAGTTCCACGGTATCATAGAGCAGGGGATCGGGGATCGGCACCTGACGCACAATGGTCTGCAATTCCTGCAGATCCTTGGCAGAAAATACTTTTTTGAGCACCACCTTGGCACCAGCGGTAGTGCGCCGGAGAATTTCCACTTCCTCATCGCGGGTAGGATAGCCCAAGCGCAGCATAAACATAAAGCGGTCTAATTGCGCTTCGGGCAGGGTATAGGTCCCCTCTTGCTCAATGGGGTTTTGCGTCGCCAGTACAAAGAAGGGATCAGGAAGATCATAGGTGGTACCGCGCACCGTCACCTTGCGCTCCTGCATGGCTTCCAACAGGGCAGCCTGAGTTTTCGGTGGGGTACGGTTAATCTCGTCAGCAAGCAGGACCTGGGTAAACAAGGGGCCTTCCAGGAATTCAAACTGCCGCCGACCACTATGGGGATCTTCTTGGATAATATCGGTACCGGTAATATCCGAAGGCATTAAGTCGGGGGTAAACTGGATACGATTAAAGTCCAGGTCCATAACTTGACCTAAGGTCTGTACCATTACCGTCTTGGCTAATCCCGGTACGCCTTCGAGCAAACAGTGACCGCGGCAGAGAATGCTGATCACCAGCAACTCAAGGGTATGGCTTTGCCCGACAATAACCTTGCCGATTTCACCTAAAAGATCGCTGCGCACCGTCTCCAAACGGGCAATCAACTCGGATTCTTGTTCGCTGGTGGGGGTGGTCGCCGATTCGTTCATAAAGCATCTCCTCTTGGGGCTATTATGAGAACAACGCCACCGCAAGGGGACTGTGACAAGGATTTCCCCTGGCGATGGGCTACTGATTACCAAAAACACGATCTTACAGATACTCCTTGTATTATGGTTCCCTGCGATTGAACTCGCCTGAGATGACGAGCTTCCCACAAACGGACTACTTCAAACATACTCGGCAGCGTCCCGACCGAGCGGAGATTAAGGACGAATGGATTGAACTGGTCATCCGTCACCCTGAAACCGAGCAAATTCAGTCTGATGGACGCATTCGGCGATGGGCAAGGATTCCAGCATTTGCCAATCGCGCCCTTCGCGTCATCTTCTTCAAAGGGGGTGTCACCCCCTCGCGCCTTTGGCGCACACCCCCACGGCCTTGGACGGAGTTCGCGGCCTCTGGCCGCGTTTTTGCCAGCCCTTCGGGCAATTATAGGCGAAAACCACTCCTCGGTCGGCCGGTCGCTCGCTGATGGAAAAACTGTTCACAATGCCTTCTTTGATCGCGGCTATGAGGACCACCAGACATGAAAATTACCTACTTTGAAGACACCGACACCACTTTACTTGAATTCGGCACTGGGGTTCCCGCGGAAACACGTGAACTTTCCGAAGATATCTATTTGGACCTGGATAAATCTGGAAACGTGGTGTCGATTACGGTCGAGCATGCCAGCAAACATAGTGTACTTTCTGAAGTCAGTTTTATTCGCATCAACGCCAATTCACCACAGGAATCGCCCTCATAAGGGCTGTCCCTCGGCCTGACCGCTCCCGCAAGCATCAACGCCTATCCCATGGTAGCGAAATCGTCTCAGTTGCATTTCTCCGCCGTCACTCATGGCCCCTGCTGCGTCTGCATTGAGTGGCTTGTGCATGGGGGAGGATATCAATACTGGTGTCCATGAGCGATTTGGATGAGCTAATGTCTCGCGCTCGGGATGATGATGATCGTCTGGCCTTTGCGGGGGTGGTGGAAGGCTGTCAGCACCTCTTGCGAGCGGCGGCCTTGCGCGCCACGGCAAACCCTGAGGTGGCCGATGAAATCGCGCAAGAAGCACTGGTGCGGGGCTGGGAACGGCGGCAGCAGTATCGCAGCGGCACCAGTCCCAAAGCCTGGTTGTTAGCCATTGTGCGCTCGCAAGTCATGGATCGCCATCGCCAACAGCAACGGGATCGTCGGCATTTACCCGAACTCATCCGCGAGGAATTACGCCGCCATCGCGACGAAGCCGATGATGATCAATTGCGTGCCGATCGCCTGGATGCACTTCAGCAGTGCTTGGCCGAAGTGGCCGACCATCACCGGGAACTGCTCGACTTGGTACACCGCGATGGCTTGAGCACCGAAGATGCCGCCGAACTTATGGGCCTCAGCCCCGCCGCCAGTCGCCAACGTCTGTCACGATTACAGCGCTCACTGCGTTCCTGTATAGACCGCCGCCTCCAGGAGCAGTAATTGCCAGACGACCATGACCACAGCGATATTGAGCGCGAAAGCTGGGACCTCGCCAGCGCCTTTGCCCAAGGTGAACTCGATGAAGCCGGGCAGCAGCGGCTGTATCAACTCTTACGTGGCCGCGATCAGCACGCGCGCATTACCGCCCGCAATACCTGGCAGGCCCTGGCCATGCGCACCGATTTACGCAGTGCCCTAGGATCAGAAACCTTTATCCAGGCCACCAATTTACGCATCGACGAAGGGCGACAGGGCGATGGCTTTGTGCAATCGGTGCTGCACCGCCTGGGCTTTTCTCGCCCACGCCTGCGTCCGGTGGCCCCGGCGGCGCAGGCCGCACCATCGCGACGCTGGCTGGGCCTACTAATGGTGGCAGGAGTATTGGCGGCAATGGTGCTGGTGCTTGCGGTGGTAAGCCCCCTCACCCGCTCGCAAAGCCTAAGTGTGGTCAGCAGCAGCGGTATTATCCGCCACGACGGAGAACTCCTCGGACACCGCCGTTCCTTGTCCCCAGGCGTACTCACCGTTGCCGCTGGCAGCGAAATCCACCTTGCTGGTGACCAAGACAGCCACTGGTGGATTACCGGGCCCGCGCAAGCCAGCGTGAGCGGCCGGGGTTTGGGCTTGGTCAGCGGACGTGTTCGCATTCATGCCGGAGCAGCGGAACGCAGCCTCGGCGGCCCCGATGGACAATTGCGTCTTCGCCCCCACAGCCAAGCACTGGTAGAAATCCACCACGGACAGGTACTGGCAGGCATGCTCGCAGGAGAGGCCCGCTGGATCCTGGGAGAAGACACCCGCGTCTCCATTGCCAGCGATCAAGCCCTCTTCGCTGGCCAAGTTTTTCCCTGGCAAGCCGGAGACGCACTCACCGCCCAGAGGTGGATCCTCCCGGTATCGCAAGACATGGCATTTTGGCAGGCCCATACGCTTTGGCTGCCCGGTGAAAGCGGGTCCCTACACCTGCACGATGCAGAGGGCGAAATCCTCCTCTCCATCAGCAATGGTGTACTTGTTTCTCGGGGACAGCAGTGGGCCTTACCCGGCCCTCCGCGCCAAGAACGGCGGTTCACCCTCTCACGGGCGGGCAATCGCTACCAACTCGCCATTACCGGCTGGCAGCAAACCTTGAACATCAGTCACGGCACACCCCATCACTGGCAGGCCCTCAATGACAGTTCACTGCAAAACAACCAGTGGTGGAGTGGGCCACGGCAACCCTAATAAGGCACTGGTAGGGTACTGAATCGCGGCACAAGGTTTCCAACGACAGATGAACGACGTCGGTAGTATTTTGCTCGTAGTTGCTACCCCTTGCATTTGCCCTGCATTATCCTGAACGGCGCGAGAGTGCCCCAGCCTCAAAGCGCAAAAGGTGTAGCCGAAGGGTGGATGAAGTTTGACTTCAGTACATAAGGAGGAGGCAACATGCCCTATGGTATGTGGCTCGGAGAAGATGGGGACTATTGCGTTTTTTTGATTTATTGACCGAGACGACGCTGCACTTGGTCATTGTATAGCGATTGCGGGACAAGGCGATCTCCCTCACCCTCTCCCTCCAGGTGATCCATGGGCTGGGTGCGTTCATGTTCATCCAAGCGCACCCCATTCACCTCGCCACGGGTACCAATGACATAGCCGTGGCCGAATTGGCCTGATTGCACGACCCAGGTAAGGTCGGAATCGGGGTTGGAGCGCTGTCCGTAAAGATTCCAATACACCACCTGGGTGGCGGTGAGGGCATGGGCTGGGTTGCCCCAATGATAACGGTAGGAGGCGTGGAAAAAATCCCCGTCGAGGGTGACCCCGTCAATCAGGTTGGATTGACTGAGGTGCATATGATGATCCGAACTTTGACCGTTGGTGCGCTGGCTGCCAGCACCCTGCCAGCGGGTAAAGGATGCGGATCCTCCATGGATCACATTGCCCGAGGTTTGCATGCCTGAAAAGACAAAGCCATGACGATTCCAGGCCACATGACAGTCCTGCACCAAACATTCCTGGGCAGAACTGAGACGGATGGCGTAGCCATTTCCACCACCGCCGCCGTATTGGGGGCGCTGCATGCGCACATCCAGCAAGGTGACCCCACGGGCCAACTGCAGTTGGACCCCATTGGCGAGCATGTGCACATCTAAGTCATTGTCCTGAGGACGATGAGAGTAAACCGAGCGCATCCAACTATCGCGTACGCCGCGCCAATGGATGAGCCAAGCATCATGTGCATGCCAGGCGCCGTTCTCTTCGCTACGCCAGGACTCTTCTTCCCAACCATCTCCCTGCGGATGCTGTAGGTTGCCGATAGAGAGAGCCTCAATGCCCACCTCTTGCAGGAACTGTGGCGCTGGCTCTATCCGAGCCTGATCCCGCGTCAGGAGCAGCCAGCGCGTAGGTGCATCTATACGGATGCGCAGCTGCTCATGATCCACAGCGGTGATCTGACGGTAAAAAAGCGGACCACCCAAGAATAAACGAGCTTCTTCCGATCCCCAATGGTCGCTCATGCCAAGATCATCCACTAATGCTGGACTCAGATCAGCACGCAGTAGCACCCAGTCGCCCACCTGAAAGCGAGCGGTTTGGGCCACGGGTATCTCTTGACTGGGGTGGCGCAGATCTGCAGTGATGGACACCGACTCTGGATGCTTCGGCAGCCAATCGATATCCTCAGGTGGGCTCACTAAGAGCACGGAGCGTTCGCGCATTTCAACCGTATGATTTACTAAAATGGTTTCCCCTGCGCCCTTGCCGCGCAGGATCACCTTCGAGCCGTGAATGTGCAGGGCAGTGCTGGCATTACTGGCCACCGAAAGTCGAAAGGTGCCAGCCGGCAACTGCACCACTCCTCCGCCTGCGGCAACGGCATTATCGATCGCTGCCTGAATGGCCACAGTTGCATCCATCTGGCCGCTGGGATCAATGCCCTTCACCGCAAAGACTGGACCTTCAATCTGGGGAAGCGGGCGCTCGCCACGATGATAGCCAGCGTAGGAGAAGTCCTGGATAAACGTATCCTCAATGAAGCAACCCTCCTGGGGCGGCTGCCAGTCCTGGGGATAGAACTGCGAATGCCAAGACGATTCTTGAGTGGATGTTACCTGCATCGCACATACCATTATAATCAAAGGACCCAGGGCAAGTCCGTGTAATATCTGCACAGTAAACCGCACCCTTTCCTTAATACTGGAAGTCTGATCCCTATATGCTTGAACATCAGCATTAAGCCAATCCCCGATCGCCTCCATTTTTCTGGCAGACGAATTCATGCGCATATGTGAGTTCATACAGCACCCCACTAGCACCACCATAATATGCCCTTAGTCAAGAAGGCTGGCGCAAGTTCATTGCTGATAGACGAATGCTCGCTGCCTCGGGAAATCAGCACATAGTACGAATACGCTCTCACCTCCCCTCTATGCTCACTATGCTCACTACGCCCTCTGCGGCTCAATCCTAAGACGGTTCACCACAGAGAACACCGGGAGCTCAGAAAAGGGTGAAAAGCGCCCTTTCCGGCCGAAAGGCGTTCCCCATCCGTGTGTATCCGTGTGCATCCGTGACTAGGACCCTGTCTTGCCGCCCGCGGAGCAGTCCGTTGCCTGGTCACCCACGGGCAGCGAGGATAGCTTCGGCTTCGCGCAATTGTTGTGGGGTATTGATGCCTAATACACAAGTGGGGTCATCGGCTACAATCATGGCCACGGTTTCGCCAGCGGCAGCCAGCATTTTGGGGATATCGGTGAGATAGTATTCCCCTTGAGCATTTTCTGGGCGTAGCTCGTGGAGGAGGGCGAAGAGTCGGTCGCGCCGGAAGGCAAAGATACCGCTATTGATCAGGGTGATGGCCGCTTGCTCTGGGGTGGCGTCCCGCTGTTCGACAATGTGCTGTAAATTGCCTTGGGCATCGGTGATCATGCGGCCGTATCCGCTGGGGTCGGGCATATGGGCCGCTACCGCCGTGGCGCTGGCTTTACGCTGCTGGTGTTGCTCCAGCAGGCGGCGCAGGAGAGCGCCATCAATCAGCGGGGCATCTCCGCAGAGCACCACTACAGTATCGCCGCGCACTGACTCTTCACTCACCAGCACCGCATGGCCAGTGCCTAATTGCTGATCTTGTACCACACATCGGGCTCCCAAGGGTTGCACCACTGCTGCAACGGCTTGGCGCTGGTGGCCCACCACACAGACCACATCGTCGATGGCAGCATGGTGGCAATGGCCAATGACATGCTGCACCAGGGGCTTGCCTTGCAGTGGGTGCAAGACTTTGGCAAGGTCGGACCCCATGCGGGTTCCCTTGCCGGCGGCGAGAATAACGGCGGTGGTTTGCGTGGTCGTAGTCATCCCCGCAGCCTGTCAACGACGGCGGCGGCGTCCACCGCCTTTGCGCGCAGCGCGAGCCTTGCGGCCACGGGGGGCCTCGCTCACCATGTCCTTGGGAAGGACCTGGGTGCCACTGAGCGAGTCATGCAAGCCCTGCCGCGAAGCCGTAAAGACGGTAACAAAATAGAAAGGTATGAGGCGAAGAACCATGCGCAGCAGAGCCTTAAAAAAGCCGATGCGATGATTACTCATAGTTGCCACCTGGTAGCCCATGAGCAGTTTACCGGGAGTCGCGCCAAGGTAGCGCTCACACAAGGGCATGGCGAAGAACAGGAGAGGAAAGAGTACCACCCCAAAAATCACTGCGCGTATACCACTGGAACGGGCTGCCGCCTCTTGGTCTTGACGAATAATCCCGGCTACGCTTTGTAGACGCTCGACACTTCCCCGCAGTTCGCGGCGGAGGGATATCTCGCGGCGACGAACGAAGGTCTCAAACTCCTCATATTGGCTCCAATTGACAACGGCTTCACGTTCTTCTTCAGTAACTGGGCCATCGGGGCCACCTCCCTCGCGACGTTGACGCCATTCCAGTACGATAAGATCGCGCAAGGCACCGGGATCAGGCTCACTATCCACGGATGCAAACATACGTTTATAGGCTTCTATCTGATCTGGAATACTGTCTGTACTTTCATCTGGCCGAGGGAATCGCTCAATGCCAAGGATACGCTTGTGATGTTCGATATTATTGGAAGCCAGCATGCGATCGACTTCTTGCTGCCAGCGCGTCTCAATGCGCCCCGCTTCGCTGACAATTGGCGCAAAGGATACCGTCATAAAAATAATGATACCAATCACTACCAACAGAGAGTAGGCGACACCGTCAATCAGGGCGCTAACAATGCGGATGCCCACTGGCGCGCGCTGGGCGGCTTCTGGATCACCATCATCATCGTAGCCATCATTGTCGTCATCGTATGCTTCAGGATCAATACCGTCCACTTCTGGGGGAACTGGAGGCGGAGATTTTGCGGCCGAGGACTTGGCTGGAGCGGGTGTTGGCGCCGCTGCCCGCGATACCGCAACCGTACTCTTGGCAGTCAAGAGTCCTTGGACATTGGCTGCTGGTATGGCTTTGGGGGTGTCACCGCGTCGCACCAAAGTACTTGGGCCTATTTTTGCCTGGGCCACCAGAGTTTTCATCTGCTGGTTGGAAAACGGCCCTGCTTCTTGACCATCACTCTTGGTGACAAACCACTGGGCAGCCTGGGGCGCTGGGGACATATCCTACCTCCGTAAGCCGAGCATTCTTCATCTTAATAGGGCCACGGCAAGGGGGACCCTGAGGCAATACCGCCAAGTTTCTACAACCGGGCTTCGGCAACTACTGACCGCGACTGTGGGCCCATCTGCCCATGGTTGCCGCCCTGGGATTCCCGCCATGATGACGTCCCATGAGTACTACACCCGTATCTTTGATTATGCATGGCGCCGCCGGACGTATGGGGCGCCGTATTCTCCACCTCGCCAGTGAAGATGCTGCCGCCTTTCGCATTGCTGGTGGCGTCGACCGTGACAGCGGATCCTTAGCCGATCTGGGCATCCCCTGCGATGCTCCGTTATGGACTGAATTACCAGCTATGCCAGGCAGCGTGGTGGTGGATTTTAGTCACGCGAGTATTACCGAGGCCGTTATCCTGCGCTGCCAGGAAGTGGGAATGCCCTTGGCGATTGGCACTACTGGCGTTGACCCCGAAACCCTCAACCCCCTCCTGGAGCGGGCCGCACAGGATATTCCCGTACTCTGGGCGCCGAATATGAGCGTGGGGGTAAATGTGGTCATTGCCACCGCTCGTCGCCTCGCCCTGACCCTGGGCGATGACTACGATATTGAGATTGTCGAAGCCCATCATCACCACAAAGTGGATGCCCCCTCGGGCACTGCACTGGGTATTGCTGACGCCATCGCTGAGGCCACTGGCCGCAGCCGCGCCGACTATCAGCACGGTCGCTCAGGCCACTGTGGTGCCCGCAAGGCGCGGGAAATCGGCATGCATGCCCTGCGCATGGGCGATGTGGTGGGAGACCACACTGTGTACTTTGTCGGCGGGGGAGAACGCATTACCTTGGGGCATGTTGCCCACAACCGCGATATCTTTGCCGGTGGAGCCTTGCGTGCTGCCCGCTTTTTGGCCCAGGCCCAGGCCGGCCGCTATAGCATGGCTGATGTTCTGGGCTTAGGCGACTGATTTATGGCCATTCGCGGCGTCTCCTTTGACTTTCACGGCACGCTTGCCCTCCCCTATCCGTCGCCAGGGAGCATCTATGCCGAGGTAGCCGCAGAACATGGATATCAGATACATGCCGAGTGTCTTAATCAACACTTCGCCAGTGCTTTCCAGGCCATACGCCACGATCGCCAACCTGCCTATGGGGCAGACGAGTCAGACGCCCGTGATTTTTGGTTTGCCGTCATCCAACGGTGCTTTGCCCAATGCCTGGGCCCAGAGCAGCCAGCGGTTACGGAGGTGCTATGCATGGCCCTCTTTACCGCCTTCGGGCAGGCCCAGCGCTGGCGTTTACTACCCCAGGCGGCCGCCTGCATCCAATGGTGCCATCAGCACCACCTGCCAGTGGTTATATGCTCGAATTTTGATGCCCGACTGCACGGCCTGGTACGTGGTTTAGGCCTACAGCCGGTACACGATGTGCTGCCCAGTTCGCTCACGGGTCTGCCCAAGCCGGATCCCGAGTTACTCCTTTTGGCCAGTAGCTTACTGGTCATAGAACCCGAAGAACTTCTGCATGTGGGCGACAGTCATGCCGAAGACGGGGGAGCGGCACAGGCTGCTGGCTGCCCCTGGCTTGCGGTCTCGCGCAGCCAGGGCGTGGTACTGACCGATTTACAACAACGTATCGCTGAGCTCAATGCGGCCTCGTAAAACACCCACATTCGAAAGGCGCCCTTACTATGTCTCCTCGCCTACAAATTACTGCTCTATTTATCCTGGCCTTCCTGGGGGGAGGCGCTTTTTTGGGGTATCACCTTTCGCAAAGCACGGTGACCTGGAACCGGGTTGATACCACCATTGCTGAAAGCTTTCCGGATCTTCCCACGATCACGGTGGAGGGACTCGACGCCTGGCTCAGCGATGAACAGCGCGAGCCACCCCTCATTTTGGATGCCCGAGAGCCCGAAGAGTTTGAACTCAGTCATATTCCTGGCGCACAATGGCTCGGCAGTGGTCGCGAAGCTTTGGATCGCATGCAAGACATTGCCCCTGGTACGCAGATCGTGGTGTATTCTGCCGTTGGCTTGCGCGCCGCACCTGTGGTGCGCGATTTACATACCGCCGGCTTTGATGCGCGTCACTTGACCCGCGGTATTTTCGCCTGGGCCAATGCAGACCTACCGGTGATAGACGCCCACGGCAATAATGTCCCTGGGGTACACCGCTGGAATGCCACCATGCAGCGCCTCTTGGAAAGCGAATACCGACTCAGGCCCTAAGTGCAGGGCAGCTCAAAGCTTTTCAGGAAAAGGAATATCCGCTTCGCGGGGCATGCTTTGAGTGCAGAAAGCGCCCATTCACGACGTTTTCTGCAGGCCGATCAGGAGATCGGCGGTCCCGGGGACAAGCTTTTCTTACGGTGAGCCTTAAGCGGCCCTGCGGCGCGGTGGGCCATACCCTAACGCAAACAACTGCTCGTCCTTGCGGAACGAGCAGTTGTTTAGTTGAGCAGAGATACTTGCACCCAGTCGCCTTGTCGGCAACCAGTACTTAGCCGATGCTAACGATCTCGAGGGTGCTTAGGTCGTGACGGAAACCCACACGACGACGGGAATCTTTACGACGGCGAAAGAAGCCAGCAATGCCTTTTTTGCCGCGACTGTGGCCAACCACCTTGCACACGGCCTTTTTGCCGGTGAAGGGGCTGCCGACTTCCACTTGCTCGCCATCGGCAAGCAGCAGCACAGGCATTTCGATGGTTGCACCGGCGTCAGCCTTGAGGCGATCAACAGTAATGCGCGCACCTTGGCTTACTTTGTATTGATGACCACGATCTTTAATGATGGCGTACATAATAACTTCTCCTCACACGGGGCTACCCGCATGTAAAACGATGACGATACCGATCCCCTTGGGGACCTCTTCAGGACCGGGAGCCCCGACGACGGCGACGACCATTCCCCACCGTTCGCGATGAGCGGCGTGGTTTAGCGCCTTCTTGCGACGATGCAAGAGGGACCATGACCGGAGTTGGGCTGGGAGCCGTAAACAGCAGCTGACGCAGACGCTGGGCTTCCTCTAATATGGTGGGAGGACCAGCGGGCACGGGGGCAGATGGGGAATCTGCTGTGGTCCCAGGGGCTTGGCTAACCTTGGCTACTACTGGAGTGTCGCTGGTATCGTGACTACTCGTGCGACCATTGGCATGGTCCAAAAGTTCCTGCTCGATGGCAGCGGGACCGCGCTCCTGCAACTCTTTTACCTGGGCCTTGACCTGCATCTTGGCCTGCATCCAGTCGGCCAAAAGGCCGGAATGCACGGGTTTTTCCTGCTGACCTCGGCGCCCGCCGCCGCGCTTACGGGTGGTAGGCTGGAGGCGGTATTCACGGGTCTTAATCAAGGGGTCAACGCTAAAGGAGATGCGGCAGTCGTATTCTCGCTCCAAGCCAACGATCTCGGCAGAGCGGCTATTAAGGAGGCCAACCGCAAGGTCTGATGGCACCACTACATCCAATTTCGCCACATTGCCACTATTAAGGGTTTGCCGCACGGCGCGCATAACTTCAATCTCAAAGGTTTCTGGAGTTTTGACTGCCCCAGTGCCTTTGCAGTGCGGGCACTCCATGGTCGCAAACATTTTATGCGAGGGACGGGTGCGCTGACGGGTCATTTCCACCAAACCAAAGCGACTCATACTGGCCACCTGGGTGCGCGCTTTGTCGCTAAGCAAGGCCCGGCGCAGGGCCAATTGCACCAAGCGTTGGTGGTCACGGGAATCCATGTCGATAAAATCAATCACTACCAAGCCACCAAGATCGCGCAATTTTAATTGCTCGGCTATGGCAAGCGCCGCCTCAAGATTGGTTTGCAGGGCAGTCGCATGCACATCGGCCCCCTCACGAGAGCGCGCTGAGTTGACATCGATGGTAACCATGGCTTCAGTTTGCTCGATGACAATATTGCCGCCCGATGGCATGGGGACCTTGCGGTCATAAATAGTCGCCAAACGCTCTTCCACGCCATAGTAGGTCATTACCGGAAGATCTTCGCGATGCAGCTGAATGCGGCCTTCCAACTCTGGCATAAACACCATGGCAAAGGCGCGGGCCTCATCGTAGTAGCGCTCACTATCAATAATCACTGAGACATCTGGCTCATCAGCCATTTCTCGCAGGGTGCGCAAGACCACATCAGACTCTTGATAGATGCAGGCCGGAGCCTTTACCCGCTTGGCCTTGGCATCAATCTCCTGCCAGAGGCGCGAAAGATACTCTTGGTCCAGGCTGATTTCTTCATCGCTACGCTCGGCGCCAGCGGTGCGGACAATATAGCCAAAACCTGTCGGCGGCTCAAAGCTCGCCAGGAGGGACTTTAAGCGGCGACGGACTGCGGGATCTTCAATCCGCTTGGACACGCCCAATCCTTCCGGGTCCTGCACCAACACCAGGTACCGCCCGGGAATAGATATATGACCGGTTACACAGGCACCTTTATCCTTGATAGCCTCCTTGGTCACCTGCACGATGATTTCTTGGCCTGGCCGCAGGATCTGTTCGATGCGTGCCTTGGGGCCAGCATCGTGCGGGACTTCATCCACATGAATAAATGCGTTTTTGGCGCCCCCTACATCCAAGAAAGCAGCATCAAGCGATGGCTCAACGTTCGCCACCTTTGCCTTATAGATATTGCCACACTGGAGATGGTCGGGATTAATGCGCTCGTGGAGGATGGTGTCTAAATGACCATCACGGATGAGGGCAACGCGCATTTCCTGCTCGTCGACCACGTTCATCAAAATATGTACAGACATGCAAAAGAACCTTTGCTGGGGGCGGTGCCGCAAACCGCCGATAATGCGTTTCAAAGGGTCATCGGGGGCCACTCACGCGTGCTATATACTAGCAACAGCAATACATCACAGGATCTGTGAGGTACCATTATCGCGCCACATACGACAGGTGTCATCTGTGGCGGCAGCGCGGGCCGCTAATGATCACCCACTGCGGCATGGGGATCGCAAACCGACGAAAGGCAGACCGACACCAAGCCAGTCTACCAAAGAAAGCATAGAAGCTGCCGCGATCGGCGCCATACAAATATCTGCGGCAGGCCGACTCAATCCCAGAAAGTAGACCCAATGTGTTTACCACAAATATCTTACGATGAACGATCTGGAACCATCTCAGCGTCACTCCACGGTCCATCCTCGCTTTTCTCAGTGGCTATATCGGCATTATCCACAACACCCTCTTGTAGCTCGAGGGCCGCCGTACGCTGCATTTCGCGCTGCATAAACTGGCGAGCACGACGGCCAAGAAAGTACGCGGCGAGAATCGACGCCACAATACTCACCGCAACCACAATCCACACCATCGGTCCACTACGCATATCCTCGGTTCCTAAACCAGCGCTTCCAGCCGAAGCCAGAATCACCGCCCCAGGAATTTTGGTAAGAAGAAGCACGGGAATAATCACCCGCATGGGCATAGCGCTGACCGACAAGGCCCAATGGACAATATGCGCTGGCACCATGTTGGAAAAGCGAATCAAGACAATGGCACGCCAGCCTTCGGCAACCAAGGCCGCATCAATGGCGCGGGTGGTGGGGTAACGTGCGATCCAGCGAGCCACCGGTCCGCGCAAAACATAGCGCCCAACTGCCAAGGTTAAGGCCATGGCAATGGAAGTACCTACATAACTCACAAAGATACCCATACCAGCGCCAAACAAGGCACCTGAAATAACCTGCAAGGGGAGAATCGGCAGGGCGATTCCCCACAACGAGAGCACCGCAATCATGAGCAACGGGCCCCATGGTCCCCAGGCAAGCATCCAACTGCGCACCGCATCAGCCCATTCGGCAACGGGCACCACCAAGCCAATCCCCACCAGCACAACGGCAAACAGGGCAATCCAGGCTCGACGTTGACGACGTGATCGACGTTCCTGTTCACTGATCATGGCCACGTCCCCACCACTGCAAAGCTCCACGATCAATAAACCCGCAACAACCACGGCGCAGGGTTACCCCAAGCGCTTGCGGTGGGGTGAGACCCAATAAACACCCTGCTGCCATGGCTAACGACCCGTAGTGGGCGACGATCACCACCGACTCTGTGGGCGCAACTCCCTGGATAATACGCAGCAGCGCAGAGCGCACACGCTCGTACACAGCCTGTAATGACTCGCCGCCGGCAGGCGTTGAGTCCATTGGGTTTGCAAACCACGCCTCTACACTACCTGGTGCCTCGGCATTAATTTCGGCAAAGGTGCGGCAATCCCAGCTGCCAAAATCAATCTCGCGTAAACCTGAATCAGCTCGCATGCTCATTGCAGGAGCATACTCCATACAGGCACAGGCTGTTTGCTGGGCTCGCGCTAAATCAGAATGCCAGAGCTGGGTTGCTGGTGGTATGAGAGCCTGGTCCCATAGCTGACGCAGCAAGCGCCCCGCATAGCGCGCCTGCTGCCAACCACTTTCCGCCAGGGATGGATTACTATGTCCTAAAAAGCTTCTCGGCGGCGTATCCAAGGGCTGCCCATGACGCACCAGCAGTACCCGCGCTTGGCGCAGGCACTGCTGTTCGTCAATGCGGTTATTGGGCACGCTTGCCATACCCATGCAACTCAGGCGAGCTGCACCTCAACGTGATGAGTACCGCCGTCGCCGACTACTGGCACCACATTCCCATCAAGGGGCTTGCCATCAAGAGTGATGGACTGCACCTGACCTGATCCTGAATAATGAATCTCGTAGGTGTCGCCGCGGAAGGGCCTGGTAATACTTACATCAGTCCAGCCATCGGGCAGTCGTGGGACAATACGCAGACCATCGTAGTCTGCCTCAGCGCCCATAATCTGCTCAATAACGGTCATATAAAACCATGCCGCCGAACCCGTACGCCATCCCGACAGGAATAGGTTACGTTGTTTGCGACGCTCCACATTGGGCCCAATGTAGTAATTGGGGATCACAAAGGGCTCGGTATCAGTATTGGGTTTATTATCACTATCAGGTAAAATATCTTTGAGATATTTCCAGGCCAGATTGCCACGGCCTGAAGCAGCCAAGGCATACACCCAAAAACAGTTGCCGTGCACATAGACACTGGCGTTTTCATAGAATCCTGGACTCATCGCCGTCATCTGACCAATACGCGGCCGTAAAGCCGTAAACGCGGGCCAATTAAGCACCATGCCATATCCCGTGTCACAATGCTTGATGGCATGTTCTATGGCCGAGTCGCAGCGCTCAGGATCAGCCACGCCACTAATAACGGCCCAGCTTTGCGCGTTCATAAAAATACGCCCTTCACCATTATCTTGGGGCGGCGGGGTATCGGATCCCACGGCGATACCTTCATCGTCAAAGGCGCGAACAAACCAACGCCCGTCCCAGGCCTGCTCATTGATCGCCTGTGCGAGATCTTCGCGGCCCTGCTCCATCTCGCGAGCAATGGCATCATGACCCAAGCGCTGAGCCAATTCTGCCAATAATTGGCAGCCCCACGCCACCTGCTGCGATAGCATAACGCTTTCGCCTTCGCCACCCTTGCCCACGCCGTTCATGGTGTCACACCAATCTCCATAGCGAATGCGCACCAAACCGTGCCGACCACGATCAGCAAGGAGATAGCGCTGGGCAAGCACCACATGCTCCCACACGCTTGCCGATTCTTGGGCTGGAGCGTAAGGGTCATCACTATTGAGGAAGGAAACCTGCTCATCTAAAAGGGGGAAATCACCCGTTTCCTTAAGATAAAATGCCAATGCCATAATCATCCATGATGGCGAATCAGCGTAGTCTTGCAGATCTAATTGGGCATTGGGCAAACGCCAAGCACGGATGCAACGACCCGATGCGAATTGTTTGCTGAAAACCTCAAGAATACAGGCCCTGGATTTTGCTGGATCGGTAAGACGATGCCCAAAGGTATCCTGAAGGATATCGCGGAAGCCACGACCTATGACCCGGCCCCAGCGCGCAACAAAGGCTAATTGATGCTTGAGCCAGACATTGGCCCAACGATCAAACTGGGGGTCATTGGTGCGCACCTGCAAGCGATCACAGGCGGCAGTTGTGGTTTCTTGGAGCTGAGCAAAGGCCTGCTCTACACCGTCACCTTGCAGATAGCGTGCAATCAAGGCGCGGCCTTCCTCGACATTCTCCACCATACCTAAGGCGCAATGCAGGGTGAAGGTTTCGCCTGGCTGCAGGGTAATATCATGCGCCAAGGAAGCGCCTACCCACTCCGTACCGGCCTGACGATTATCCACATCCGATTCCAAAGCGCGAGGCCGATCGTAGCCACGGTAATGCCCGAGGAACTCGTCCCGACTGACCGTAACCCGCTCTGGCGCGCGATCACTGGCAAGGAAAGCGTTAAAGCGCGGAGGGAACTTCACACACGTGTTGATACCAAAGACCGCCTGCGATGCGGGGTCATAATGTCCCCCCACCACGGCGATAAAATCCATCAGGGTAGAGCCACCAGTAAGGTGCATCTCGGTATACGGGAGCACACTTAACTGGCGCGGCCGGTCACTGGCATTACGCACGGTAATCGTCCACAGTTCGACCGGGTCATTGTTCTGTGGCACAAAAACCCGCCACGAGGAATCGATGCCCTGATAAGAGCTTTCGTTTACCTGGTAGCCCAGGCCTACGCGGCAACGCCAGGCATCCATCTGGGGAAAGTCAGGGGCACCTGTTACCGTCCAATGCAGGGAACTATCGCGGTCCTTGATATACACAAAACGAGGGCCACCTGAGCCATCTTTATCTTCCAGCATATTGGCCCGCAGGCCTTCACCGCGTGGCTGCCAAAAGACATGGGCGGTACCTGCTTGGGTGCAGTTCGCCACGTATTCATCGTTCACTAAATAATTATGCCATGGTCGCGGGGTATCATGGCGGGTAATAATGAATTCACGGCCATCATCACTAAAGTGACCAAAATCAGACCAAGTCATGGGGACTCCTGAGCATGGGGTAAAAGGTGGGAGTGGTGGTTGAAATTCGGGGCACACGGTCCCGCAACCCCAGCATGGTCAACCCAAAAAACGCCAACTCCCTACCCACGGAAATGGATCGGCAGCGGCGAGCACTGCGCCTGGGGCGAGAAACTCCTGCGATATCCCTCGCCCCAGGCGTTGCTTATGGCACGCTCGCGCTGGCTTCTCGTACCGTATTAACGGTATAATCAATACCATCAACCAAAGCCAGCCAACTGGCCTCTATAATGTTCTCATGAACACCGACTGTACCAAAGCGGCGACCATCATAGAGGAAGTCGATCAACACGCGGACTCGGGCAGCGGTTCCATCGGCAGAGTCCACCACCCGTACCTTGTAGTCAGCTAGCTGTAAATCGGCCAACTCAGGATAGCTGGGCTCGAGGGCCGCCCACAAAGCGCCAGCCAAGGCATCGACTGGACCGTTGCCTTCGGCAGCACACAAACGCTCTTGATCATCTACCGCCAATTTCACCGTACTTTCCACCAAATCCACCTGATCACCCTCGGTGCCGATGCCATGCACACGGAAGTGGCGGAGACGGAAGGCGGGCTGGTAGGCACTCACGTGCCGACGCACCACCAGATCAAAACTGGCATCAGCCGCCTCATACGTGTAACCGGCATTTTCCTTATCTTGGATCTCTTCCAAAATGGCAGCAATGAGTTGGTTATCCGCCAACTGCGGATAGCGGTTGAGCAGTTTCGCCTGGATATTGGAACGACCTGCCAATTCGCTTACCAAAACCCGGCGCACATTGCCCACGGTTTCTGGAGCTACGTGTTCATAGGTATTGGCATTGCGCTGGATGGCCGAAACGTGAATGCCGCCCTTATGGGCAAAGGCAGCCTTGCCCACATAGGGTTGATTTTTGGGGCCGCGCATATTGATGCGCTCCCATACCACATTAGCGAGGTTGGTTAACTGGCCGAGATGGCCTTCTGGAAGACAA
>REDP01000203.1 GCA_007693455.1 Planctomycetota bacterium
GACCCCGATGCGCGTACACCACATCTGGATCAGCTGGCTGCTGAGGGCCTGCGCGCCAGCCACGCCTTTACCCATTGTCCGGTGTGCGCGCCGTCACGCTCGGGTCTGGTGACCGGCTGCTACCCCTACAGCATTGGTTCGCATCAGATGCGCTCCACCCTGCTGGACCCGCCGCCGCTGTTTACCCGCGCCCTCAAAGAGGCGGGCTATCAGGTGAGCTGGCCGGGGAAAACTGATTTTAATTTCGAGCTGCGGCCAGAAGAAATCAGTGATCAGCGGGATTGGATGCGCGAGGGCTTCCCCAGTAATGGGCCGTGGTTCTGCTATGCCAATCTTTTCCAGACCCATGAAAGTAATATGTGGCCAGAGCCCGATGGTGAAGGCCAACGCTGGTGTCAGATTCATCGCGAAAATCTGCCCCGCAGCCAGCGCTGCGATCCCGCATCACTACAAATCCCCCCGTACCTTCCCGACTGCCCGGAGGTGCGTGAGGATTTGGCCCGCCACCATGATAATGTGCGCGTGCTTGACCAGGAAATCGGCACTATTCTCGCCCAATTGGAAGCCAGCGGCCAGGCTGACAACACCATCGTCATCTTTGCCGTGGATCACGGCGCGGGCATCCTGCGTGGCAAACGCTGGTGCTATGATTTAGGGGTGCACATGCCCCTGATTATCCGCGCCCCGGGTCGCCTTGCCCCAGGCACGGTGCATCAGGATCTGGTGGCCTGGGTGGATCTGGCACCGCAGATCTTACGTTGGGCCGACTGCGATCCTTTGCCGCAGTTCCAGGGCCAAGCCTTTCTCGATGCCGAGCAGCCGCGGGAGTTCTGCTTTGGCGGGCGCGACCGTATGGATGAGCAGTTCGACCGCATCCGTTTTGCCCGCTCTTCCCGCTATCTTTATATCCGCAACTACCACCCGGAACTGCCCTGGGCCCAGCGCAACCATTATATGGAGCGCATGCCCAGCATGCAGGCCTGGCGCCGCCTCCACGCCGCCGGCCAATTGACCCCCCAACAGGCGGCGTGGTTTGCCCCAGAAAAACCCGCCGAAGAATTCTACGACTGCGACGCCGACCCTTGGCAGTTGGACAATCGCATGGCCGACCCATCCCTGGCCGCAGAAATCCAGCGCCACCGCGCCGCCCTGGATGAGCATCTCTCAAGCGTCGGCGACCTGGGAGCCGTACCCGAGCCCGAACTGGTGCAGCAGGGCCTGGTGGCCGACCGCATCGCCGAATACCGCGCCCGCATCACTCCCCTCCCCAAACCCTACGACAACCTGGGTGGTCCCTGGGATATTACCGGTAGATTGTGGCCGCGCTAAGCCCATGCGCTTGCTGTGGGGATGGGGGCTAGCGCAGCCATACCCACTCAGCATGAGGAGCTTGTGTGCGTACCACTCCAATGAAACACTCTCATTGTATCCAGCCAAGCCGCCATCATCGCACTGCCCGTTTTGGTGCATGCATGTTGATGTTGCTTATGGCGACCGCTTCTGCAGCTGAGCCCCTGCTGGTATTCGATGGGGAGATCACGGTCACGGGCAGTGGCCCCTCCTTCCCCGTGCGAGAAGGCCTACCCAGGAATTGGACCAGCCCAGTTGATTACACCACAGGAATTTTGTACATTGAGTGGGACATACTCGAGGCGCCAGAAGATGCCGCGGAGATGCTCTTGCAGATCGGCTGGCGCCTGCCAGCGCAAAACCAGCGACACCTCGTTCGCTATAAGTATATGCGGCAAATTGGCCCCCACTATACGGCTCCCCATTTGGTTACCGGGGCCAGCTACACAACCGCCCATCGCCTTCAGAATGATCGCTGCTTTTGGCCTCTCAAGCCCAAGGATTATAGCCAAGGCATTAGCGGACTGACCTCAATGGTGCGCAATCGATCGTGGCAAGTGGCCGCCCCCTCTCAGAGCGTACGCATCCATCTCACCATGACCGTAGTGCCCCAGGGCGTGGAATACCAAGCCCCAGGTCGCTATAATGGCATCAGTGCCCATGATCTGCCGGACCTCCCGCAAGTAGGCGCAGCCCTACAAAACAAACAACCCGGCCAAGCCCTCGCCCTGGCCGAAGCCGCAAAAGAACTGCATGCAGCCGATAGCAGCGCCGGTCAACAGGCACAGAAAGCAGTTACCGCCCTGCGAGAATGGGCGCTTCTGCGAAAAGACCGGGCAGAGCAGCGCTTTGTCACAGATCCCGTACAGGGTGCCGAAGAGATGATTGAGCTCAGCCAACAATTGTCCGAAACCTCGCTCGCAGACATTATGGACCAGCGTGTAGAGAGCCTGCGCAATGATCCCAGCTTACGCGCCGAGCTCCCGGCCCATCGCATCTGGCTTGAAATGAAGGGGCATGCCGAAGCTCTGCAAGCAAGCACCACCACCCGCGATTTTTCAGCCCCCGAAGTGCAGCAACGCTATCAACACCAGCTGCGCCCCTTGGCTACTGCCTACCGCACCCTCCAGCAACGGCATGCCAATAGCGTCAGCCTGAAAAAAGCGCACAGCCTACTCATGGATCTTGGCATCCTCTCAGAATAACCCGTGCACCATAGGCGGGCAGGGCGACTTTACCCCCGTGTGACCTTGTTAGCATAGAACATCAACGTGGTTCCTTCATCAGCGCAGAAAGTACTTCCACCCATGCCCGAAAAGCACCCAAAACGGCCGAATATCCTCTTTCTTATGTCCGATGAACATCGCTATGATGTGGCTGGCTATACCGGCAATGAGGTGGTGCGCACCCCTTTTTTAGATTGGCTGGCAGACACCGGCGTGGTCTTTGATAACGCCTATTGCGCTGCGCCACAATGCATCCCCGGCCGCCAGGCCCTGATGACTGGCTGCCTACCTGCGCGCAGCGGCTGCACCCGCTGGGCCGAAGATATTGAACCCTTTTCCATGACCTTCGCCAAGCGCTTTGCCCAATACGCCTATCATACGGTATGCTGCGGCAAATTGCACCACATGAGCCCAGATCAAATGCAGGGTTGGACCCAGCGCCCCAGTGGCGATTGCAAGGTCTATGATCCCCATATCGATGGCCGAGTCGTGGAAGAATTCGCCCGCTATACACCGGAAGCAGGGATTGGAAAATGGGATAACCAAACCGAAATAGAACGAGCTGGGGTTGGGGATTCATGGCTTTTACGCTTTGATCGACGGGCCTGCCTGGCGGCGCATGATTATGTGATCGATCATTTTTGCAGTCCCGATCATGATAAAACCCAGCATCATCGACCGCTGCTGTTAAAACTCAGCCTGCTAGCCCCCCACTATCCCTACCAAATTGACGAAGCACGATTCAACTACTACATCAATCGCGTACCCATTTATGAGGAAGCGCGCTGCGACCATCCACGCCTATCGCGCACCCAATATGGCGCCGACGTACAGGCCACCACCCGCGACATCCGCCGTACCACCGCCGCCTATTACGGAATGATTGAAAACATTGATACCCAGTACAGCCAGATCGCGGATCAGCTGGCCCAGGTGGGTGAAGACCTTGATGACTGGATTATCGTCTACACCTCTGATCACGGCGAAATGCTCGGCCAGCATGGCATCTGGGAGAAAACCCAGTTTTATGAGGCCAGCGTTCGCGTGCCCTTAATCATTCGCTGGCCCAAGGGTTTTGCTGGCGGCAGACGGATCAATGAAAATGTCTCCTTGTGCGACCTCTTCGCCACCCTCTGCGACCTCTCGGGCATCCCCATGCCGGAAAACACCGACAGCCGTTCCCTGGCACCTTTACTTCGCGGCGATGCTCTCACCTGGGATAACGTAGTCATAAGCCAATTAGGCGATGATTATATGGTGAAAAAAGATCATCTCAAACTTATTGATTTTTCAGATCGCTTCCCTGCCGTCCTCTTCGATCTCAAGCAAGATCCGCACGAAAACCACAATGTCATCGATGACCCAGCCTACGCTACAGCCCTTGGGGAACTCAAGGAACGCTTGCACGATTATCGTTCCTTAAGCCATACAACGCCTTGATCATACCACCGTGATGATGCATCCCTGGTACACCAGCCGTTGCCACCATAGCCGTGAGAGCGTTTGACGCCCTCACGGCTATCGGCCTGATTTACATAGATTCATGCACCGTCAGGCGGCACTCCTGGGCGCAGGCGACGAGGTTACGTAGGGCGGGTTCCACTTCATCCCACTTGCGGGTTTTTAATCCACAATCGGGATTAACCCATAGACGCTGGGCGGGAATGAGGGTGCAGGCCTTACTCAGCAGCTCCTGCATTTCTTCCTTGGGCGGGACTCGCGGCGAGTGAATATCATAGACCCCAGGACCGATACCATTGGGATAGGCAAAGTCGCGGAAGGCGTCCAGCAGTTCCATGTGCGAGCGCGAGGTTTCGATGGAAATTACATCCGCATCAAGGTCAGCTATGGCACCAATAATATCGTTAAACTCTGAATAACACATATGGGTGTGGATCTGCGTTTGTGGCCGCGCCGAACCAGCGGCGACGCGAAAACAACGCACGGCCCAGTCCAGGTACTCTGGGCGCTGGCTGCCACGGATGGGCAGGCCTTCGCGGAAGGCGGGCTCATCGATTTGAATAATCGCAATCCCCGCATCTTGTAAATCCGCCACCTCGTCGCGGATGGCATAGGCCAATTGTCGGCAGGTATCACGGCGTGGTTGATCGTTGCGTACAAAACTCCACTGCAGCATGGTTACCGGCCCAGTGAGCATGCCCTTGACGGGTTTATCGGTGCAGCTTTGGGCAAAGCGCGCCCAGTCGACGGTCATTGGGCGCTGGCGCTCGAGATCGCCGTAAATCAGCGGCGGCTTGACGCAGCGACTGCCGTAACTCAGCACCCAGCCGTTACGGGTGGTCACAAAGCCTGAGAGGTGTTCGCCAAAATATTCCACCATATCGTTGCGCTCGGCTTCGCCGTGTACCAGTACATCCAGGCCAATGGCCTCTTGGCGCTGGATCACCTGGCGAATTTCATCCTGCATGGCTGCACGGTAGTCGGCCGCGCTGATTTCACCGGTTTTATAGCGGGCACGGGTGGCGCGAATCGCAGGGGTTTGTGGGAAACTGCCGATGGTGGTGGTGGGCAAGGGTGGCAGGGGCAGGGCCTGGGCTTGGGCCTGGGCGCGTTGGGTATAGGCCGCCCCGCGGCTTTCCTCGGTAGCGCTGGCGGTGGCCATGCGCTGCTGCACGCTCGTACGATGCACCCGCCCAGAATCGCATCGGGCACTGATGACCGCGGCATTGTGCGCCAAGGTCAGCGCCACCGATTCACCATTGAGGGCGCGTCCCAGGGTCACAATTTCCTCCACTTTTTGCACCGCAAAAGATAACCACGAGCGCAGTTCGTTATCGAGATCCGTTTCGCCCCGCACATCCACTGGCACATGCATGAGCGAGCAGCTACTGGCTACGGTCAAGCGCTCCGGCCCAATAATAGTGGCGATGGCGTGCAAACGACTGAGGGTCTGTTCAAGGTCAGCAGCCCACACATTACGGCCGTCGATAATGCCGACGCTCAGGCGCTTATCCGCAGGCAGGGCCTGGGCAACCGCTTCCCATTCATCACTTCCACGAACTGCATCCACATGCAACTCCGCCACGGGTAAGCTGCAAGCAAGGCCAAGATTATTTGCCAGCGGGGCAAAATAGGTGGCCAGGGTTATGGCGGGGAATCCCTCACCGCAGAGTTGGGTATAGGCCTTGGTAAAGGCGGCGGCAGTATCGGCATCAAGGTCCGTGGCCAGAATGGGTTCGTCAATTTGCACGCTCTCGGCACCGGCGGCGCGCAGGGCGGTGAGGACCTCGCGGTAAATGGGAAGGATGCGTGGCAATAATTCCAGGGCGTCCCAAGTCGCGTCGTCGGCCTTCCCCAAACGCAGCCAGGTGAGCGGGCCAATGAGTACCGGACGGGTGGCAATGCCCGTATCGCGGGCTTCACGATAGCGGCGCACAACGCTGTCATCGGCCCATTGCAGGGGCAGGCGCGGGGAAAGCTCGGGCACCAAATAGTGATAATTAGTGTCAAACCACTTGGTCATCTCCAAGGCGGCCACGCCGTCGCTACCGGCATCACCGGGGGCTTGGCCACGGGCCATGCGGCAGGCAATGGCGCGGGAAATGGGGCCGCCACTCCAGTTAAAGCGCTCAGGAATCGCCCCCAGCATGAGGGTGGTATCCAGCATGGCATCATATTCGGGGGCATCGTTGCTGGGGATGATATCCAAACCGAGATCTTTGAGTTGCTTGAGGTGCTGGAGACGCAGCTCGCTGCTGCCCTGGATAAAGGCCGATTCATTAATCCGGCCCGACCAGTAGCGCTCTTGCAAACGCTTGAGTTCGCGATTGGCGCCAATGCGCGGGAAACCAAGGATGGCGGTGGTAACCATGGGGGAGCTCCTTTGTAAATTATGCTCATGGGTTGCTGGAGGGCATTATTCACAGGCGCGGATGAACGCGCCACTGCGCATGCTGCATGGAAACATGCAGAATATTCATAGTAGATGAATTTTATGGCATATACTCACGGCATGATTGATTGCCGCATTCTGCGCGCCTTGGCGGCCATAGCCCAATACGGCTCGGTAACCGCTGCGGCGGAACATTTGCATATGAGTCAATCCGCCCTCTCGCATGTGATCAGTGACTATGAGCAGCGCTTGGGTGTACGGTTGCTCAATCGGCGCGTACGCCCACTCGCGCTCACTACGGCTGGCGAACGCCTCTTGCGCTGCGGCGAAGTGGTTTTGCCCGCCTTGGATCAGGCCCATGCCGACCTCCAGGCCATGCGCCATCAACAGGGGCAGCGACTGTATCTGGCCACCGAATGCTATGGCTGCCTGGAATGGCTGCTGCCCAGCATGGATCGATTTCGCTCCCAGCAGCCGGATATTGATCTCGATCTGCGCTTGGGATCGGGCTTTGAGCGCCTGCAAGATCTCCAAGCCGGCAATGTCGATGTGGTGATTACCCCCGATGCCCCCAGTCGCCACCGCCTGCGTTTTATCCCGCTATTTAGTTTCCCCATGGTGCTAGTGTGCAGCCCGCGCCATGCCTTGGCTCAGCGGAAATGGATTCGCCCCCGGGATCTGGCCGAGGAAACCCTGATCACCTATCCGGTGAGCACCTGCCGCCTGGATATTTACAGCCGCTTTTTAGAGCCCGCCGGAGTGCAGCCCCAGGGCCGTATCACCAGCGAACTCACCCCTTTAATTGAACAAAAAGTCGCCAGCGGCGCCGGCATCGCCGCCCTTCCCATGTGGTGCGTCAGCGCCGCCCTGGATGCCGGGCGGGTGGTGGCCCGGCCCTTGGGCAAGCAGGGCATGCGCTCGCAACTCTACGCCGCGGCGCGTGAGCGCGATGACCACAGCAGCCCCCTGGTGGAGCAATTCGTCCACTGCGCCAAACAAATCGCCCGCGCACAGCTGGTCGAAATCAGCATAGACGCCTAGCCAGTCAGTCGTCATCATATCCAAGGCGTCACACTCGTTCGCTTATGTCATATAAGTATAGTACGAAGTGCGCAGATTGTTGCTGGTATCCACCCGTTGCACAACGCCTTCTTGTACCAGGGCGCGCACAAGTGTGCGCGTGGTTCCTGCTGAACAACGCAGTAGTTGGCTGATTTCCTTTTGCCGCATGCGTCCCCGCTGTTGCAGTGCCTGCAGTAGCACTGTCCTTCGCTCGTCACCACGGGGAGGAAGCTGCGCTTGACTGAGTTGCTGCACCGCGGCAACTGCTGTCTCGGCAGGGGACGGCCCTGAGGTGGGACGATTGAGGCGCGAGTCGTTGGCCCGTAAGACACTGTGGTCATCGCTCATAATCACGAGGCGCTCCACTTCGTTGCGAAATTCGCGAACATTACCTGGCCAATCGTAGTTTTGCCAAATGTGAATAAGACGATCCTCAATGATAGGCAAGGGATTCTGACCGAGCAGCTGCAGAAAATACCGCGCTAGCATGGGGATGTCTCCGATATGCTCGCGCAAGGGTGGCATAACTATGGCCAAACGATCTAAGCGGTAAAAAAGATCCTGGCGAAAGCGCTGGGCTTGGACTTCGATTTCTAAGGGGACATTGGTAGCCGCGATAATGCGCGCCTTGGTGTGAAGCAGCGTTTCGCTGCCCAAAGCACGATATTCTCCACTTTCCAAGACCCGCAAGAGCATCGCCTGGGTAGACAGGGGCATGGCTTCTACCTCATCCAAAAACAGGGTGCCCTTGCCCGCATGGGCAAAAAGACCCTGCCGCTGTCGATCAGCCCCAGTAAAGGCCCCCTTGACAAAGCCAAACAATTCGGCCTCCACCAAACTCGCGGGCAAGCCCGCACAATTAATCGCCACAAAGGGCTGTTTGGCGCGATTGCTCGACTGATGCAAGAGACGGGCAGCGATCTCTTTGCCCGTACCAGTCTCGCCAGTGATCAGGACGGGCTCTGATTGCTCGGCAAAGCGAGCTATGAGTTGACGCACCGCATCCATCACTGGACTGGCGCCAACCAACTCGTACTGCGGGACAGCGGTGAGCGCACTTTTACCTACTACAGTAGGTCGATTCGGCGGGGATATGGGTCGAGGACCTGGGCTGTACTCCCAAACCCGCGCCCACATTTCATGCAGCACCTGGGGCGGTTGTTCCTGCGCCAAGGATAGAGGCGCGATCAATCGCCGCGAAAATCCCCAAGACAGCAATTCGCGCAGATACGCCACTGCCGTATCCATGTCTCCTTCGAGTAAGAACAGGCGCAGCCACAGCCCTTCCATGTAACGCAATACACGGTGAGGATCCAGTTCCTCCAAGATCATCCGGGCTTGCTCATGACGTCTCTCGCGTAGGGCAAGGAGGAGCGTTTCCTCATTGGCAATTTTCTCATGGCCAGTTAGCTGCCGATTTAGCCGCCGTGCTGCGGAGATATCATCACGTCCCAAATACTGCAAAAACCGCATCGACTGCCATTGCTGCTGAGCCGGCCAACGCTTATTAGCGATATCTAGGGTGCGATCGAGAAAAGCGTGATCCATCCGATAAAGCGCGGCTAGGCATTCTGTCCACATATGTTCCTGGGAAATGGCTGAGGGGTCAATCTCAGAGGATTTCTGACACGCATGGAGATAGATAATTTGGAACCTTCGCTGCATATCCTGTAAATCATAGCCCAAACGGCGAAGATACTCGCTCTTCCGCGGCATCTCCTGAACTAATAGTTCCCGCAAAGACGAAATACCTTTGCCCATGCTAAAGAGGGTTGCCATACGCCGCACGCGAAATTCGTAGCTGGCGTCCGAGTCTTGCGCGCCAGCCTGGAGCAAAATCGTATCGGCTTCATCAATAGCTGCCAAACTGGCTTCCAGGTCTACATGATATTCGAGTTCAAGACCGCTGCGAATGCGCGGGGCCAAAAGGCGATAGGTATAGGGAAGCGCACTGAGATCGGCTTGCTGGAGATAGGACAGTAATAATGCGGCCCGCTCAAAGGATTTTTCCCACATGGCAAATTTAGCGCTGACCGCCACTAGCCACGACCACAGGCGAATATCCCCAACCGCCCTCTGCAGAGCATCTTGAATGAAACTTTGTGCAGATGCCACGGTAGCCACAGACGGACTATGTTCCGCTATAACATCATCCACCGCCATTGCTGCCGCCACGGCCTGGCGCAGAGGTCCATCGCCACCCTCAGCATCATACACGGCCTGCATGTGGTCACGGGAAGGATGGGGGAGGGCATGGTACAGGGCACGCACCACAGGGGATGCATTCTTATTGGCAGGAGGCATAGCGATAATCCCAGGGAGGCATCAGAGGGCTCAATTGAAAAAGATTGGGCTTCTTTTACACGGTTACACGGTTACACGGTTACACGGTCGCAGATCGTCTACACCGCCTTCCCCCAACCAGCAACGGAAGAAGTTAAACACTCTCATCTGGTAACGACCTTCACAGGTAGCTGAGACCGACAACGGCATATCTGCTGCCAGCTCGGTCACAGGGGCAAGCCTATTGAAGGCTACAAAGTATATTTTTGCCGTCAATTTTGTAATCTACAATAGCGTTGGGCGACGGAAGATGCAGGCTGTGTTACTCAGCATGGGCCACGCCTCATCGGACCATAAATCCCGTATCAAACAGCATATGAATGTATAAACCACCTTAAAATAGTATATTATTTGTTTTTACACTCATACGCAGACCTCCCTGGATCGGGGCGACCGCCAAAGCTCAGATAATGGAGCAACCATTGCTATCATTGACTCTAGGCAGTCAGCTTGAAGCCGACGCAGCATCCAAGCGGCTTCGCCAATCCACACGCTGGCCATTCGACAATAGGAGACAGCTATATGCGTTTGACACATAAAATCCTTTTTGGCGGTGTATGCTTCGCTGCTATTTGTCTGAGCCTCTTGCTGGCCTATTCCGCAGCAGGGCCAGTCGCACCTCTCGAATCGACCTCCCACACAGACTCCGCTCAAGCAACGGAAGGATCGCAGAACCCTTCCCAAGGGTCCCACGCCCCTTCCCCGGGTCGCGTCTCGCACCACAGCCGTGGGAGCATGGACAGGAGACAGTCGCAGAACCACACATCCACTTCCACCCCCCAAGGTCCGGCAGGAAGCTCTCGGCAGCTTGAACCCTCGACCGACACCGACCAGGATGCCCAGCCCACCTTCTCCACACCCGGGGCAGAGAAGATCCGCCAGCAAGACCGCATTATCGACCACGCGGTCATCGACGAGCACGCGCGGCCTGACGAGGTACCGCGGAACGCACGGCGCCAGATCACTCTGGTGGAACGGCCCGGCTTTAAATATCCCCTGCTGCGGCGGGAAGAAATCGTGCGATTGGGTGATGTGCAGGAGGGCGAGAAAGCCATTGTCCGCGAACGCCGCGTGGTGCGCGAAAGCGTTGCAGATCACCTTGCCGTGCGTCTGTACAATGCCGATCAACTGGAACGCATCCTTGCCGATCATGCCGACGAAAAATTAGCACTACGCCGACACCTGCGGCATATGAAGGGAGTGGTACTCGTATCCTTTCCAACAGACGATCTTGAACGCTTTACCCGTCTGCAAGAACGACTATCTCAGCATCCGGCCGTCGCCTGGGTGAGCGCCGATGACATTATCTATCCAAGCCAAGAACCTGATGATCCAGAATTTCCTGTTCAATGGGGACTCCACAATACCGGTCAGGAAAGCCTTTCTGATAACAATCCCCCCGGAACCCCCGGTGCCGATATTGATGCAAAACGGGCCTGGGAGTTGACCGATGGATCATCGGCGGTCATCATCGCGGTAGTGGATACTGGGGTAGATTACGCCCACGAAGATCTGGCCGCGAATATGTGGAATAACCCTGATCCCGATGCGCCAGATCGTCACGGCTACGATTTTTACGATGACGACCCAAGTCCCATGGATAGCAACGGTCATGGTACCCATGTGGCGGGAACCATTGGCGCCATAGGCAATAACGGCATCGGTGTTACGGGAGTCAACTGGCAGTGCCAAATCATGGCCCTGCGCATCTTTGGCCCTGAAGGAACTACTGCCTCAAAAGCCGCTGATGCCCTTCATTATGCAGTAGACAATGGAGCGCACATAGTCAATAATTCCTGGGGGGGAACGTCATACAGTCCTTTGCTGCGTGCTGCCGTAGAATACGGCAATGATAACAATGTGTTGATGGTAATGGCCGCAGGAAACACGAGTAATGACAACGATATCACGCCCATTTGGCCCGCATCCCTCGACTTTCCCAATGTTATCTCCGTGGCAGCAACTAATCGCAATGATCACCTCGCACGTTTTTCCAACTTCGGACAAAGCTCTGTGCATCTCGCTGCTCCTGGCGTCGAAATCGTCTCAACTTTCCCTGGCAATGATTACAGACAGGGGAGCGGCACTTCCATGGCTGCCCCACATGTTACCGGGGTGGCCGGACTCTTGGCTGCCTATCTGGGACCAGGTGCGCCGATTGCCCACATTCGTCAGGCCATCCTCGATAATGTGGATCCTGTGGACACATTATTAATGAAAGTGGCAACCGGCGGTAGGCTCAACGCGTTTGCTAGTCTATCGGCGATCATCCAAAACCCATTCAGCGGTCATGCCCGCCTGTCCTTTGATGACAGCGTATCAGGCAATGGCGATGGCTGGATCAATCCTGGGGAAACCATTGACGCGACTCTGCATATCAGCAATTACAGCGATGCCAGCGTCAGCGATTTACAGGCCATATTGCGTGTAATCTCAGGCGCTGAATATATTAACCTGGATAAGGACACCTTTGCCATCCCTGAGCTCAGCTCTGGTGGAAATTATGACTTGAGCAATGTGTTTCAGTTCACTGTCGTTGATCACCTCTCGGAAACACCACAAACGGTCACATTCGAATTGCTCATTTACCGTGACGATCACACCTGGACTCGTGAGATTGAAGTCTCCATTCGCGATGTCTTCACCCTGGAAGGCCGAGTCTTGCTAGACGGCCAGCCATTTTCAGAAGAAAGTGTGCGTGTCTATTACCGTGGCCCCAGCACCGGTTGGATCGCCCCCGATAGCGACGGTTACTACAGCATCTCATTACCCCAAGGCATTTATGAAGTGCATGCTGCCCTGAAGGAATACCATCCGGAGGAATGGCTCGGTGATTGGACCTACCGCTCTCCATGGCAAATGGTGGAGGGCTTCGTGACTGGCAATGTCGAACACAATATTCCCTGGCGTACGGGCCGTATGCACGGTCGTGTAACCGGATTCCCCAATAATGGGATTGCGGATGTGCATATTAAAACCGAATGGGAGTTCCCCTGGATTGCACTGTATTATGAGGAAGGACCCATAAATACACCCTACCGTTATCACCACGCGACCACAGGTGAAGACGGCTATTATGAGCTTCCCATGATCATTCCAGAAGGCTCCCAGGCCCTACTCAACTATGTCACCTTCGCACACCCCCTCTATGAGCGTGATCCTGGTGCCCAAATCTGGGGTGGGTCTTGGTCGATTCACCCGGACCTGGAACTCAATCACACCTTGCGCTCCATTGGTATTGAAGCCCGACCGAGAGACTTGACGATTATAGCTGCCCCTAATACGATTAGTGACAGAACAGTATCCTTTTACAACACCGGTAATCAGGAATCGCGCTATTATTTTACTGATACCATGCCCTATTATGAATGGCAAGAAATTGATCACACCTGGATTGAACTAGGTGATGGACTGGGACAAGCAGTGGGAGATTGGGATTATGATGAGAGCGTCTACGATGATGAGGGCAATTTTGCGCGCCATAATGCGGAGCGCAAAAAACACACCATCTCCTTAGGCTTTTCCATGCCCTACTACCAGGGCACGGTACACCAGGCGCACGTGCACTCCGCTGGCTGGCTCAGCTTCAGCATGGTAGATCCTAATCTTGACAACAAGATTGGCATCCATCTGCTTAATGGCGTCCCCCTTACCCCGGAAAACCACATTACCCTCGAGGCTTATGTTCGCTCCGATGTCATCGCCCCATTATGGGTGCTATGGGGGGTAGACTCCGAGCACTATCTTGAGGGGCTCTACTACCATCAGCCAGATGACGAAACCATGATTATTCAGTGGGATCGGCGTATTGATGGCAGTACATATAGTTACCAAACTTGGCTGCACGCCGATGGTCGCATTCACTTTGTCTACCATCGTACACCAGCCCCGAGTTTTGCTGGTTTTATTGGTTATGCTGGAATCAGTGACCGCTGGTGCCTTCGCGGCATCACCATAGACAGCAATAATGCAAGCAATGGCAGTTGGACACGCGCAGTTAACGGCACCACCATTGCTTTCACTCCACGACGACCTTGGTTGAGTGGGGTACCTAACCATGCCCTCATTCAGCCTGAGGGTTGGCTAGACATTCCGCTGCGCATTGACACCACTGGCATGGAAGTAGGGGATTATCGCGCCTCAATCTATGCCATGCTGCCACGGAATCGTTACATGACCGCTTCCTGGGTGCCCAACGAAGAGGTGCGCTTGCTGCTTAAGGTGCGCGAGCTTGATCGTCCCGAAGCCGACGCCGGGCCCGACCGCATAGTGCGCCTGGGCGAGGCCGTGACCCTGGATGGCAGTGCCAGCACTGGCCCCAATTACCCCTTGAGTTATCAATGGGAACAAATTGGCGGAGCCCAAGCATTACCGCTCACTGGCGCGGATAGCGCACAGCCGATCCTCGCCCTTGATATCGATGCCCTGGAGAGCGGCGACCACTTTGGCACCTACACCTTTCGGCTTACAGTCAGCGATGGTGAACAAAGCTCTACTGACACCGTACAAGTGGAGGTAAAAGGGAGCAATATTGTTTTACATAAACCAGTGATAGGAAGTAGTCCCACCCGCTACACGACCCGCCCCATTCCCTTCAATTTATTGAGCGACCTATGGTGGGCACTGCCCAACCTCCAAGCAATCACGGATGGATGGATTACTCGATTCACGGTAAGCTTCTGGGCTGGAGAGGCAGACCCCGATCGTAGCAATCGCATTTGGTTTGAGATCGATCTACAAGGAACGTATTATATTAATCAGGCACGAATAGACTACCTCTATGGCAGCAATCAGACTCAAGATCGCTGGCTGGAGTATCGCGATAGCAGTGGATCCTGGCAAAGGCTGACTATTAAATATAATCGCATGAACGCATATGTCAGAAATGATCGACCTGACTGGATGGGGCCCCGCACGGATTTTCCACCTCTCCGCAACGAATCGGCAGTCGCCACTGCCGTACGCATGGTTCACGAAACCAATCAGTCCAGCAACCAACTCCTCATTAGCTCCCTTGAGCTCTACGGAATGCGTCTTACCGAATACGACACAGAACCCAACATGGCGCCTGTAGCTTATGATGCCAACTACAGCGTAGAACAGGAATCAACACTTGATCTTGAACTGCAGGCCAGCGATGAGGATGGTGACCATCTCATTTACCGCATCGCCCAGCACCCCAGCAATGGCACACTGCATGGCCAGCCACCGCACCTGCTCTATCGCCCGGACTCGGCTTTTTACGGCGAAGACTCCTTTTCCTTTACCGCCCACGATGGCAAGGCCCTCTCCAATGTGGCCACGGTGAATATCACCGTGACTCCAGTTAATCACCCCCCCATTGCAGTAGCTGATCGGGTGTGGATTCGCCCAGGCGAAACCGCGCGGGTGGAAGTACTGGTCAATGACCGGGATCGCGATGGCGATCCCCTTACGGTCATTGATATTGGTTCTCCCAGCCACGGCACTGCCAGCCACGATGGCCGTGTCGTGCGCTATACCCCGGATGAGGGCTGGGAAGGTTTGGATGTCTTCCTGTATACCATCTCCGATGGACGAGGCGGCGAGGCCAGTGCGCAGATTCAAATCTATACGGGCGATCCGCTTCTGGCCCATCTGCCCCTGCTCGATGATGCCGATGATATCACGCTCTATGAACACCACGGCAGTCTGGAGGACGGGGCTGCGATTCGCGCCGATGCGGGCTTCACCGATGCCGGCGCCCTGCATATCGACGGGGATGATCAAGCGCTCAGCATTGCCAGCGACGGTTCCCTCACCGACAGCCCCATACGCCGCCGCAGCGTTGCGTTCTGGATGCGCCTCGATCGCTTAGTAATGAGCGGCCGTGAACAGGTGCTCTATCAAGAAGGGGATGCCAGCGATCCTGAAAAGCCCTTCCTGCAACTGGCCCTGGTTGACCAGGGGCGCCTGCGCGGCCATATCTCCGACCCCAGTTGGGATGCCGCCCTGCGTCATCCTACTCTGGAATACGGGCCCCTAGCCCAGGAATGGCAGCATGTGGCCTTGGTTTTTGATGGTGAGAACCCAGACACCCCCGGCAGTCTGGATCTCTACATTGACGGCGAACACTTAGATCGGGTGAGCGTCGGTAATGTGCTGAGTGCCCGCAATGGCGCAGTGCTCTTTGCCAACGATGCACAACGCCAGCAGGCAACTCTCGGCCACTTCAACGATCTGCGCATCTACGATTGGGCTTTGACGGCGGCCGAAGTGGTCGCCCTCGCCCGCAATCCCGGGGGAGAGATTGAAAATACTGCGCCGACAGCCTACGACCTGAGTCTCAGCGTTGAACGCAATCACAGCGTATCGTTCACCCTGCCAGGCAGCGACCCGGATCCGGCAGATATCCTCGTCTACGATATCATCGAGGGTCCGACCCGTGGTGACTTGGCGGTCTTTGGCGATCAGGCCATCTATACCCCCCACCACAACTATGTCGGCGAGGATGAGATCCGCTTTGTGGTCAGCGATGGCCGGGCTGAATCCAATGTCGGCATCGTCTCCATCACCGTACTCGGCCTGGCCATGCGTCGCATTACCATGGATAACATCACTGGCATGTGGTTCTGGGTCCATCTCGATGGCGCGGGCACCCGCAGTGATAGTGGCGATGGAGGCCACAGCATTATTGATGATCTTGATCCAGAAAGTGAACATATTCTGGTGCCAGCCCCGGAAGAACCGCAGTAAAAAGGATCGTCACAGCATGAAGCTATTTCAAAACAGGAATGGGATATTTCGTAATGAAGCAAAATCCATGACAAAGATCATCAATTACTTTTCGCGCCTTCGGCCCTTTCTCCATGTGGGCCCTCAGCTTGCCTCATGTCTGGCTTTGGTTCTGCTTACCAGCCTTGGTGCGGTGCAGGCAAGTGAGAACGAAGCGCGCCTGAGCCTAGTGAATATCGACGGTGTCGATGTGACCCTGGCCTGGGATGCCAACTTCGGCCCAGTGACCGTTGAGCGGTCTCTCGATGCGGTGCAGTATGCTGCAATCGGCGATGCTGATGACGGTAGCTACACCGATCAGGCCCCCAACTATGACCAGATCTATTTTTACCGACTGCGTCATCGGACGAGCAACGCCGTATCCAACTGGGTGTTTGCACTGACCGAGGAAACGGTCTCCAGTACCACGCTGACCATCAACCTCGAAGCCCGTTGGCAGAGTCGCGATCGTATCCAGATTACCTGGCTTGATCGCATAGCCGATGAGGATGCTTGGGTCATTGAGCGCTCACGCAACGGTGGTGAGTTTACTCATCTGGTGACCTTAGATCCCAATACCACTTCTTTTGATGACAGTTCGGTAAGTGCTGGCAATACCTATATCTATCGGGTGCGACCCAGTCGTGGCGGCACAACTGGCCAGGGGGCAGAGGCGGCGGCAGTGTTGGCCACTTTTTTCCAAATGGGGACTGGTTACTTTGACGTCGATTCCCGAGTGATCGATGCCGACCCAGAAACCACCGACCCCCAGGGATTGCATATCGCCAGTGTGAGCAGTGAGTCCATTACCCTACAATGGCCGGTGAGCACCTTGCCGGATCGACGGGTTTTGCTCATGCGGGCTAATAACGATGGGGTCTGGAAGCGGCGGGCCGTCTTGCCCATTGGCAGCACCAGCTACACGGACCAGGAGATTGATGGCGGGAATACCGTTCACTATCGCATTGCTTGGCGGGACCCTTCTAACCTGCATTCCGGCCCCAGTAATGTAGTCAGCGCCAGTATTCCGCAGGGAGCGCTGGATGCCCCAGACTTTGACGGCCTGCAAGCGGTAGGTGTGAATGAGAAAGCGATTCCAAGCAACCTGCAAACCAGCGCTCTGTCCTCGGAATTGGTGCGCCTATCCTGGTCCCTCGCTGATGCCGATCTGCGACCGATAGTGGTGGAGCGCAGTAGTGATGGCGTCAATTTCTTCCCCATTGGCATTGCTGCACCACCCGAATCAGGCAATGCCACGCAGTCCATTGGCGATGGACGCTCTTTTGATGATCGCCGCGTGCACCCAGGTGAATCGTATTATTATCGACTCAGTGGCCATGAAATGCAACGGCAGGGCGGCCTGAGTCCGGTGCTCTTGGTCACCGTGCCTGCCCCCGGTGACGCCCCTGCTCAACCTGCCAATTTCAGCGCTAGCGGAGTGGCCCAACAGCAGATCAATCTGAGCTGGCAGCCCAATCCCCTAGCCACCCATGGTTATCTCCTGGAACGCTCCCCGGATGGCAGTTCCTGGCAGCACCGAGCCTTGATACCACCAGATATTGGCCACTACAGTGATACGGGTGCAGAGGTGAACGGCACCCTTCATTACCGTTTGCGCGCCGCCAATGCTCAAGGCCAATCCTCCAGCGTGACCGCCACTGCCAATACCCTTAGCCAAGACCCCCAAGTCCAGATCAGCACGCGGGAGATGACCTATTACACGCGCATCATTGTGCAGGGAACTGATGCCAATGATGACATCGTGGTGACCCAGGAAGGTGAGGATATAGTGGTCTGGAATCACGGCACCGAAGTCGGCCGGCGCAGCGGCCCCTTTGGCGAAATTTTTGTATATGGCAACGCTGGTGATGACCGCCTGCTTATCGACGAGAGCGTGCAGGTACGCTCTTATGTCTATGGGGTGAGCGGAAACAACACGCTCACCAGCCAAGCCCCTGCCAAGGCCCGATTGATCAGTATTGGCGCTGGCCGGGACACCCTGCAGGGCAATGGTGTCAACACCAGTTACTGGGCAGATGGGGTGGGCATTGATACGGTTCTGGCCTCAGAGGCTGAATATGCAGCAGATCTGGTGCAGCGGGTGGACGCCTTCCACCAGTACTGGCGTCGTGATCCCAGCCACCAGCATTACGCCGATAAACGACTTAATAATCCCACCTATCCCAATAAGGGGTTTTACCATTCCTTGGCCTCTCTTACGGTGCATGAGGATTCGGGCCTATGGGGTCCTGCAGGGCCATCTTTTCTGGATGTCAACCAGGGCTTCCATCAGAACTGCCCAGAAACGGGCACTTATGCCGCGATGACCGTCGACTGGGGCGAGCAATTAGAGGAAACCATCATACCTCTGGGTGATGGGAGCTATGTCAAGGCCATCTACCGCCGCGATTTTAATACCTACCTGCGCATTGATGGACGGGTGAATGATTCACCTTCTCTATCCATGCGCGGCAGCACAGGTAATCTTTGGTGGCTATTAACCGAAAAAACCCGTGAGTTTGGCATGAGGGTGCCGAGTATTTTGGAAAATATTGAGGCTTCCGCCAATCTAGACTACAACCGCGTTGACCCCGAGGCCCTATGGCAAATTATTGATCAACACCTCATCTCAGGAACGATTGTTTCCACTTGGCCGCGACACGGCCTTTCCTCCCTGCCCTTTCGCAGTAATCTTCGGGTGGCCGATCAACACCTGCATAGCATTCTGCAAACCTACCGTGATATTAATGGGCAGGCACGGATTATTCTTCGCAACCCCTATGGCCCTTTTTGGTTGAAGAGCGCGGGTGAACCCAATCCTTGGGATGGCCTGTATGACCTGAGTATGGCAGACTTTGTGCAGGCCTTTGACTTTGTGGGTATTGAGCAACTCAGCCGGGGAACCCCGCCCGTCTACAATCAGGCGCCGGAGATTACCGTGAGCATGAACGCCGGCCAACTGGTGGCCCAGGCCCATGATCCTGATGGACAGATCATGCGGGTCGACTTTTTTGCCGGCCTGGAATATCTCGGCAGCAGCGATGCTGAAGGCCCCCACATCCAGGACTTGGCTGGGCTGGATACTGGCAGCCATTGGCTATGGGCTCAGGCCTGGGATAACCAGGGGGCGGTGAGCCGCAGCGCCGTACTGATCTATGATCCCGATCTTGCACAGCGCAGCGTTTCCCTGGCGCTCAGTGATAATCAAGGCGCAGCGATCTCCGTGATCGTCACCTGCAATGACGCCATCAGCGACGAAGCAGACGATCAGGGACCGGCAGTATTCCCGGGACTCTCCAGCACCACTCACAACTGGTTTGGCTTTATCCAGGCACCTGAGGAAAATCAGTAAGAATATCAATGGACTCTTCAACAGACCTTGCCCCCCATGCCAACTACGAATACGGCCAGTAAGCACCTGACTTTGCTTACTGGGTGGTAATATTCTCACGAAGAATAACGACGCGAAGATTGTCATGATTACATTGCGGGTTGCTCTTACATCCTCATCATCGGCATCAGCATTGGCATGCAGGCAGTGACCATTCTCGGTGGTGAACTCAGCCCTCCCAGCCAATAAATCCCAGCAAGCTTACAAAGTGCAACAGGGTTGCAAAACAGGGCGGGTCTGATACTACGCTTTCCCAGCGTCGCCTTACGCTGGGAAAGGAGCAGTCCCATGATCTCACCCTCCGTTAACGATCAGCGCTTGCCGGTTACGGTGCTTTCGGGTTTCTTGGGTGCCGGTAAAACCACGGTGCTCAACCATATCCTGGCTAATCGCGAGGGCCTGCGGGTGGCGGTGATTGTCAATGATATGAGCGAAGTAAATATCGATGCCAGCCTGGTGCGCGATGGCGATGCGGCCTTTGCCCGCACCGAGGAAAGCTTGGTGGAAATGTCTAATGGCTGTATTTGCTGCACCCTGCGCGATGATCTGTTAGTTGAGGTGGGGCGCTTGGCCGCAGCCGGTCGCTTTGACTACTTGGTAATTGAGTCCACTGGGATTAGTGAACCCCTTCCTGTGGCGCAGACCTTTACCTTTGAACAAGAAGACGGCAGCAGTCTTGGCACCGTGGCGCGCCTGGACACCATGTGTACGGTGGTGGATGCTGGGGCATTTTTGCGGGATTATCGCTCGCCGGATGATCTCAAAGCCCGGCGTTTGGAACTGGGTGATGATGACCATCGGACTATTCCCGACCTGCTTCTGGATCAGGTGGAGTTTGCCGATGTCCTGGTGCTCAATAAAGCGGACCTACTGGATGCCGAACAACTGGCGCGTCTACAAGCCATCTTGGGCAAACTCAACCCCCAGGCCGATCAAGTGGTGGTGGAGCATGGCCGCGTCCCCCTGCAACGGGTGATGGGGACTGGCCGCTTTGACATGGAAGCGGCCCAGCAAAGCGCTGGCTGGATGCAGGAGCTCATGGGCGAACATACCCCAGAAAGCGAGACCTATGGCATCACCTCCTTGGTCTGGCGTGCCCGACGGCCGCTCTCAAGCGCGCGCTTTATGGATTTTCTTATGGGCCCCTACAGCCCAAGCGTCTTGCGCGCCAAGGGCTTTTTATGGCTGGCCACCCGGCCCCGTATGCGTGCGGTGTTCCATCAGGCTGGCACCCTGTGCCGAGTCGACCCCGGCGGGCCGTGGTGGGCTTTGGTGCCGCAAGAGCACTGGCCCGAGGACGAACAAGCGCGCCAACAAATCATGCGCGACTGGGATCCCTATTGGGGTGATATGATGCAGGAATTAGTGCTGATCGGCGCCGACATGGATCAAGCCGCAATCACCGCAGCCTTAGAATCCTGCCTGCTCAGTGACGACGAACTGGAACAGGGTGAACAGGGCTGGCTAAGCATGGACGACCCTTTCCCCGCTTGGCCAGAGGCAAGTGCCGATGCAGAAGCATCCTCTCACTAGGGCCCCGGCATTGCGCAGGAGCAATTGAGCGCGGTGCTTGATGGCTGATTGCTCCTGAGGCTGCTCTTCCTAGTCATCTCGATCGGGGGTATTGGTGACCACAATACGCCCGATACGGGGGCCGTCGTTGCCGGCTTGACGGGCACCGAAATAGATGGTGTGGGTGCCGGGGCGATCCAGAACCACGCCACGCTGCTGCCAGGTCCAGTGTTGGTTGCCGATGGGAATCCAGGTCCACTGATCTTGGGCATCGGTGCGTATCCAGGCTGAGTCATTATTGCCAGCATTGCCCCAGCAGAAATAATGCACATCGTAGCGGCCGGGCTCATCAATTTCCACGGTAAACCAGAAGCTATAGGCCGGTTCTGGATCACCGCGCATTTTATTATCCAGGGCCACAAACATGGTGCCATCGGGGGCTTCCTCTTGATCGGTGCGGAAATCCCAGTGCTCACCGTGTTCGATCTGATGGAAGTCGATGTCTTGGCGGAAATCCTGGTGATGCGCTGTACCGGCTACCGCCTCTGAGGGCTGAGAGGCAAAGGATGGGTTATGGGCGATAACCCGGAAGAGACGCTCTTCGCCATTACTCATGCCGTGCACTTCGTGGTAACGGGCGTCTTCGTCCAAGCGCGGCGAGGACTCCCAGGTTTCACCATTGTCCCGGCTGTGCTCCACACTGTAGGCAATAATATTTTCGCCAGCACTGGCCTCCCATAATACGCGCACGGCGCGATTATTGACCGGCCAGGTTTGAATGCCGGTGGGGGCTGGCGGCGCGGCATCGCCCACGGCGAAGGTGCGCTCCACCGACAAAGCGGGAATAAAACCTTCGCTGCCATCTTGATAGGCGGTCACCCAGACAATGCCGGTTTCACCACTGAGCACCAGATATTGACCATCGACAGTGGCGGGTCCGCTATCCACTTCATAGCGCACGGTCAGGCCAGAATCACTCTTGGCACCGGGGTTGAGGCGCTGGGCTTCGGCTGGCTGGTTTTCGATTTCAGGGAAGGTAATGCTTTGCGGCAAGGGGATGGGCGTGCCCGCTGCTTCCAGGCGCTGGGCCACAGCCATGAGGTCGATCATATTGCTGGCCACTTCCGCCGTTAAAACGGCATAGGCGTGGCCACTCCAGTTTTCTACCCGGGGATCATCCCACACCGAGTGATCCCACAGCAGACCGCTTTGCGGGCGGTAGGTGCTTAAGAGGGTATGCAGTAAGATGCCCGCACGCTGGAGATAATCGGCCTTGCCCGTCTTTTCGGCAGCCACGGCATAGATCAGGGCCATGCGCGCGGTGCCAATGGTCTGATCCCCGGGGGGACCACGACGGGTTTGATGATACTGAGCTCGCAGGAGACGATCATCCCCTTCATACAAGAGCATTTCCGCCCACTCCATGGTCTTGGCAAAAAGGTCATCATCCCAGTCATCGGCATGGCGTAATTGGTAGAGCGCATAAAACGTAGGGCCATCGTCATCGGGGCGCGAGCGGTGCGAACGCCCTTCAAGCAGATATGTACGTCCCTTATGGGTAATATCCTCCATTAGCGCTTGACGCTGCCAGGCGGCGGCCTTGTTTTCCACCTCTTGATAGTCATGTATTCCTAATTCCTGGCGCAGTCGTGCTAACAATTCCAACCACATGCCATTGGCTCGGGGGACATGGTCCCAACTGCGATCGCTGCGCGATAAGGTGGTGCCGGTTTCGCCGCTGCCCGCATCTACATAGCTCCAACTGCCATGTTCGTCCTGGGTTTGCTGCAGGGCATAGCCCACTTCCGCGGCGCGGGCTTTCCAGAACTCCGACTCACTGATTACCGCCAGATCAATCAAACCGCGGCCCATCCAATATTGCGGGCGAAACATGGTTTTATAGGTGGGCATGAGGTAGTAGGGCCCCACGCGATGGGTGAGGATGTATTGCCCGGCGCGCTGCGCCATCATCTGGGCATGGGCCCGCAGCAGGGGATCATCCGCGGTGGCAATAATTGCCCGAGCGGCAACCCCGCCAAATCCACCGACAAAGGGCGTGTCATTATAGTCTTTGCTACCGGTATTGCGGACGCGGCTCAAGCCAAAATCATTACCAAATAAGCCACCACCGTAAGCGTTCACCGTGCCCAACCAACGCAGATGCGTTTGCACCTCTTTATGACCGCGGGGGGCGTCGTCTGAGGTCTTGATGGGGTAATGCAGGTGGTCGCTGCTGCCCCAGTAACCGGCTACAAACTGTTGCTCATGACCGTCTACACCATCGAAGGCATAGTGGCCATAAAGTACATCACCGACACGCTTCAAGGTGATATCGTAGGCAAAATCTTCACCATTGTGACTGGCCTCCAGGCGCAGGCTGCCCTCACCCTGCTCCAATTGGCCGGTCACCGAGCGCGCCGCGAGACTGCTCTCGTCCGCAACCGCCTGCCAGCCCACCCAGCCACCGGCCATGGCCACGGGAATGCTTTGCCGACTATGGCGACTGGCGCCATGAACGATGGAGTCCACCAGCACTGCCTGCTGCGGCTGACCGTCAACAAGGCTGATACTCGCAATGGCGCGCATATCTCTATCCCGACGACCGCCATCGGGGCTGCCGGGGACTGGGTTATGCAGGTACAAAGTAAGGCGATCGGCGCTGTCCCAGCGGGGCAGGGGCACCAGCATACCGCGCACCTCGCCGCTGGCCTGATGCGGCTCGTCACCGCGCTGATCCTGCCATTCATAGCTGCCGCGCAGGCTGTGCTGGTCATGCTGCACATCCAGCTTGAGGGAAAAGGCTTCGCCATGGGCAATGCGGCCTTGTAGGCGGCTGCCGTCCCAGGATAGCTCATCAATGGCGACGGCGTCTACCTGAATATTACCGGCCACAGAACCACGGCGGTAGCCAGGACGATAGGGTTCACTCACTGCCGCCGCGCGCAGATCGTCACCGTCCACTGCGATGGTGACCACCACCGCGGTATGGCGCGGGCCAGCCCCCAAAAGATGCAGATGCATGGCTTCGCCCTCGGCACTGGCAAGCTGAGCCATGCCAGCACTCAAGACCATGAGAAACAGGGGAGCGAACAATAGGGCAAGACGACGTAGTAGCATAAGCACTCCAAACACGGCGCGGTAATGGGTTGTGTCTATGGTACTCCCGTCACGGCTGCCCATTGTTATCTCTTTATCCGCTATTTTTATCTGTTAGTCTTCAGACATGGCGATCCCCGCCCCCTTTCATACCGCTTGGCGCAATAGCGGCCTGCGCGTCATTACCTTGCAATGCTACACGCATGGGCAAAGCAAGCCCCTCCACACCATCCGTCCCGCCCATAGCCACTGGGGCTTACACCTCTTTATTGCTGGCAGGAGTCAACTCGCCCTTCCCAGCGGTAGCGTTGCATTGGGCCCGGGGGATGCCGTACTGACTCGCCCTGATGAGGGTTACACTCAAGACATCGAGGCAAGCCAATGGATGACGGCTGACTTTGAATTAATCACCCTCCCTGGCTATGAAGATCCTCTTCGACGACTGAAAGCGCCTGCGATTATTCGCGGTCTTGATCACCAGGAGATCAAGCGCTGGCGTGAGGCCATTCCCTCCACTGACAGCCCCATGCGCAGTATGCGCCTGCGCCCACTGCTGGATGGCATACTGACCGAAGTGCTTTGCCATGGCTTTGCCCACGGTCACCTTCATCTTGCCAGTGGCGCCCTACCGCGCTGGTTGGCTGATCTCCGCCAGGAACTGGGGCAACCAACGGTCCTCCATGATCCCCGTCTTGATCTGAGGGCTATTACCCGCTTGGCCGGCATTGGTCGCAGTCAACTTTGCCGAGACTTTCAGCTCCATCTCGGCTGCAGCCCCATGCAGTGGGTCCGTCGGGAACGCATCACCAATGCCTGCCGCCTCCTGCGCAATGGCGATGGACGCAGCATCGCCCGTATCGCCACCTCCTGCGGCTATAAATCCGTCCCCCTCTTTTGCCGCCACTTTCAGCAACACCTGGGCTGCTCGGCCTCGGCCTGGCGCAAAGCGGCGACTGGTTGCCATAGAGAATCCTAAGACAACCTGTCTTTCGCAGGAGCAAGGCTCCACTACACTCCTACCACCGTCAGGAATTCCTATGCGTACCATTGTCATTACCGGTGCTTATGGCCGCCTCGGCCGCTGCTTTGCCACTGCCTTTATTGCCGCCGGCGATCAGGTCATTCTTACCGGCCGCAATGCCGAGCGCCTGCACTCTGCCACCAGCGAATTGGGTGCGGCAGATTGCTATCAGCTGGATCATGCCGATGGGAAACAGGTGGCGGCTTTCGCCGGCTGGCTGGGCGAGCACTATCCCCAGGTGGATGTACTCATCAATAATGCGGCCCGCATGGGCGGCGGTGGCAGTTTGGCCCAGGTGGATGCCGGAGTCTTTGCCGACATGGTGCACAGCAATATTTGTGGGCCCTTCCAGGTGACGCAGGCCCTGCTGCCAGCTCTGCAGCGCTCATCAGCGCCCCTGGTGATCAATGTCAGCAGCACCTCCGGCCACCGCGCCGATGCCGAATCGGCAGCCTATAACGCCAGTAAGTTTGGCCTCATGGGCCTGTCGGAGGCCCTGCGCAAGGACCTGCGCCGTCAGGGCATTCGTGTTACCACCCTGTCGCCCTCATCCATCAACTATGCCCCCGATGCCGCCCTGGACGGCAAGGGCGCGCGCCTGCATGGGGACGACATCGCCGCCGCCGCGTTGTGGCTGGCCAGCGCCCCGCCGCGCACCGTGGTGCGCGATATTGAGATGTGGGCCA
>REDP01000303.1 GCA_007693455.1 Planctomycetota bacterium
CGCGGCCCCGGAATGGAGCAGGATGGCATCATAATATGTACGTCTTCGCAACCCCAACGAGGTTGCGAAGGCGCATATAGCGTTACGCCATCCTGTCATGGTGCCCGCTTAACCTAGATCAAAGCGATCCAAATTCATGACCTTATCCCAAGCGGCGACAAAATCGCGAACAAACTTCGCCTCACCATCGTCTTGGGCGTAGACCTCAGCCAAAGCGCGTAATTGTGAATTACTGCCAAAAATGAGGTCAACTCGGGTGCCAGTCCACTTATGTTGGCCATTGGCGCGATCAACGCCAGCAAAGGCATGGGCACCGGGATCCAAGGCTTTCCATTCGATGGACATATCTGTGAGGGTAACGAAGAAGTCATTGCTTAGCACGCCGATGCGATCCGTAAACACGCCATGGGAGGTACCGCCAGTATTGGCTCCCAAGACGCGCATGCCACCAACAAGGGCGGTCATTTGCGGTGCACTGAGGGTTAATAACTGCGCTCTATCTACCAACATTGCCTCGACTGGAACACTGTAGACGGTTTTGGCGTAGTTACGGAAACCATCCGCCTCGGGCTCAAGTGGCGCAAACGATTCGGCATCAGTTTGCTCTTGGCTGGCATCTGTGCGCCCTGGTCGAAAGGGCACCTGAACCTCATGTCCAGCCGCCAGGGCCGCTGCCTCCACCGCAGCACAGCCGGCGAGTACAATCAGGTCAGCGAGTGAAATACGCATGCCGTCCGAACGTCCAGCATTAAAGGACTGCTGAATGCCCTCCAATACGTCTAAAACCTGAGCTAAGCTGGCTGGATCATTGGCGGCCCAATCTTTCTGGGGAGCCAAACGAACCCGCGCCCCATTAGCTCCTCCGCGCATATCAGAGCCACGGAAAGTGGATGCCGAGGCCCAGGCGGCAGCCACCAATTGGCTGATACTGAGATCACCAGCCAGCACCTGTTGCTTAAGCTCTGTAACGGCCGCCGCATCCACTAAAGGATGCTCCACCGCAGGCACAGGATCCTGCCAGATAAAATCTTCATCAGGCACTTCTGGACCCAGATAGCGGGCCTTGGGCCCCATATCGCGGTGGGTCAACTTAAACCAAGCGCGGGCAAAAGCATCGGCGAAATCCTGCGGGTTCTGCCAAAAATGCCGGGAGATCGGCCCGTATACAGGGTCATAACGCAGAGCCAGATCGGCAGTGGTCATCATCGGTGGATGTGTCTTGCCTGGGGTATGGGCATCGGGAATACGGTGTTCCTCTTTGACATCCTTGGCCCACCATTGATGGGCGCCAGCTGGACTTTTTACCAATTCCCAGTCGTAGCCAAAAAGCATGTCAAAATAGCCGTTATCCCACTGAGTTGGATTGGGCTTCCAGGCCCCCTCGATACCACTCGTGGTAGTGTCGGCACCCTTGCCGGTACCAAGGGTATTTTTCCAGCCTAAGCCCTGTTCTTCCAATGGTGCTGCTTCTGGTTCGGGGCCGACTAAGGCGGCATCACCCGCACCATGACATTTGCCAAAGGTGTGACCACCAGCAACCAAGGCCACGGTCTCCTCGTCATCCATCGCCATACGGGCAAACGTTACTCGGATATCATGGCCCGATGCCACTGGGTCGGGTTCACCGTTGGGCCCTTCTGGATTGACATAAATCAAACCCATTTGCACCGCAGCTAAGGGGTTCTCCAGCTCACGGTCTCCAGAATAGCGCTTATCACCAAGCCATTCGTCTTCCTTACCCCAATAAATATCTTCTTCAGGTTGCCAAATATCTTCGCGGCCCCCAGCAAAACCGATGGTTTTGAATCCCATGGATTCCAAGGCGCAGTTGCCGGCAAGAATAAACAGATCGGCCCAGGACAGGGCATTGCCATATTTTTTCTTAATCGGCCACAGTAAACGCCGTGCCTTATCAAGATTTGCATTATCCGGCCATGAATTGATAGGCGCAAACCGTTGATTACCCGTTGCGCCACCTCCGCGACCATCAGAAGTGCGATAGGTACCAGCACTGTGCCAGGCCATACGAATAAATAGCCCGCCATAATGGCCCCAGTCCGCTGGCCACCAATCCTGAGAATCGGTCATGAGATGCACCAAGTCCTGCTTGAGCGCCGCATAATCTAGATTCTGAAATGCGGCTGCATAATCAAAATCAGGATCCATGGGATTTGCTGCCGGAGCGTGTTGATGTAAAATACTCAGATTAAGTTGATTGGGCCACCAATCACGGTTTCCCGTCGAGCCAGCATTGACCGCAGCTGCTGCGGTATGGCCAGTAAAGGGGCATTTTCCAGATTCTGACATAAGGTTTTTTTTCCCCTTCATAATAATATGATACTGCGTTGCTAAGCCAGTTGTTGGAGTCTAATGAGCACTGGCGATTAAGCAACGAGGCGAACACCAGCGTATAGCGAAACGCTATGCAATGAAATGCCATAAGCCATCTTCAATCCAAGGCGACTTAAAGCTCGCCATGGAGAAAAGAATACCCGTTTCGCGCGGCGATTTTTCGCAGAATGGCGTCTATTTAGGGCATTCCTGCAGACCGATCAGGCGTCCCGGGGGCGAGCTTTGCGCGGCTCTGGACCTCAATCCAGGCCGACTCAAAGCTCACCTTGGGCAAGGAAAGCCCGCTTCGCGGGGCATGCTTTTCGTGTAAAAACACCCTATTAAGGGCGTTTTTACAGGCCGCTCGGGAGAGCGGCGGTCCCGGGGGGCGAGCTTTGCGCGGCCCTGGACCTCAATCTGCCTCTGCCATGGACTGTTGGCAATAGCGCGTAGATTCTTACCATGTCATCCTTCAGCTGCCCCCATATGATCGGTGATGGCGATTACTGCCGGCGCCTTGATCGCGCATGTAATGTGGCGCAACCAGGCTGCGTGCTTTACGGCAAAGTGCAACGCTGCGAAGACACCATGAGAGAGAAAAAATCGTCTACGCAAGCATCAGCCCAGACTTCCCGCAGAGGAATGCGGTAACAGACCTACCATGCAAGTACATAAAGGGAAAAAGGGAAAAAGGGAAAGAGGGAAAGAGGCGTGTTCTACGCCCCCTCCCCCCTATCATATGCTCAAAGGCCAGCATAGCTACTGTGGATCAAAGCGATTGGTTTCTGCCGTAATATTGCGATGCCAAATGATGCTTCCATCGTCGGGATTGAGACGATACAGATCACCGCGTGAACCACCAGCGTAGAGCGCTTCAACCTGACCATTATCATCCAGCACAATATCCATGCGTGCACCACCGATAATCTCAGTGCGCCACAACTCCTCACCACTTGCCACGTCCAACGCTCGTACGGTACCATCCCATAGGGAAGCATACACCACTCGTAGACGCTCATCAACCGCCGCATCACAAATCAGGGCATCAACATTCAATCGGGTGACTTCTTCCATGCCAGCGGCAGCATCAAACACTGGGGTGCCGATTTGAAATAATCGCTCTTCAATGTCTTCAATCTGACTACTAAAGAAACGGTGATCACGGCGCCGGCCAGCGCGTCGTTCAGCTGGGACGCGACTCATGCGACTAATGAGGTTATCTCGCAGGTCTTCAGGGACATCGCTAATGCGCTCAGCAAAAGCATCCAGATAGTCTTGATCGCCATAATTGCGGTAATTGCGCCGGTTTCTCACTTCCTCACGTATGGTGCGTATGAGCTGATCGTATTTTTCGCTCAATTCTCGAGCTTGACGGCGTGTCGCCGCATCGCCGATGATCAAATCATACACAATAAAAGACTGACGCTGCGGGGCGAAGGTGAGAATACGGCGAGGATCGCGACTAGGCACGACATGCACGGGTATTTCATCCCCAGCTTGCAGTGCATCAGGCAAACCCCGCTCATCCCAACTCCGTAGAATTTTTCCTTCATCATCGAACAATGAAATACGCGGCTCACGAGCCCCTGCAATCGCCCACTCACCATCGGGACCTACGGTGGAGTACAAATGCCAAAAGGGCACGCGCAAGAGTGGTGGATCATCGATTGGCCGGCCGTTTACGTAGGGAAGCTCATGCTCGTCAGCAGCACTCCAGCTACGCCAATTGCCATTAATCTCTTGTTGGTATTCAATATCGTCACCAGCTCGCCAGAGCAGCCTCCCGGTTGCCTGATCGATCAGCTTTTTATTGATGAGGCGGCGCCACTTGGGCTCTCCACTCCTTGCGTCAATCAGCCATAGTTCGTGGCGATGGACATCGCACCGTAACTGCACACGTTGTTCGGTGGTCTCGTCCTCATCCCAACTACCATCAGAACGCTGCACCCAGCGCTCTACCACAACCTCCACATCCAATGGCTGCGGATCCTGAATACGCGGTTGAGCAAGGAGATAACGTCCATCAGGTGAGTACGCGATTTCTGGCTGGGGCTGCCCCTGCTGCCTGGCGAGTGGCGCCACCATGGGAATCCGCCACTGCTCTTCCAAGCTACGAGCATCGTATGCGATCAAGGCATCTCCAGAGACCAATAAGAATTGGGTCCCCTGTGGATTGGCGCCAATGTGACGGTCGGACTCTTTAAAGGAGTCCCAGCGGAACATATTCGCGCTATGGACAATTCCTGAGCGATGCTTGATCTGACGATCGCCACCAATCTCATAAATAACCGATCGACCCAGTAAAGCATAGCCTGCGGCAACATGACTACCATCGGCTGATATGGCCACATCGCGGGGTGTAATTTCATCATTTCCGCCCCAAAATCCGAGAATATCGCCATCGGGGCTAATGGCTCCAGTCGGGCGCACCCAACTTTTGGTGCCGATCGCCACACCACCAGGTGAAGCACGAAGATCAAAGATGGCAGTGCCAACAGTGGCTGTCAGCCCAGCCCAACGCTGATCCGATGAAACTTCACGCTGCGCTCCATGATCCATGGTATTACCGCTGTCGGCAAACAATCCCCGATCACGCTTATGGATTTGCACTTCACTTGGCGACCAGGCAAAGCGCACCCATTCACGAGCCTGATAATAGGAATCAACTGACTGTTGTTGACTGATGAGACTTTGCAGGCGCTCCTGTAATCCGGCCAAGGCGGCATTATCATCCAAAGCCACCACTATGGCATGCTGATCTGGCGCGAAACTGCGTGGGTTCCAAGCAATAAGACCACGATTCGCAAATACCGCATCAATCTGTGCACTGCGCTGCAATACCATGGAACGATCCAAGGCCTCAATAATCGGACTCGTACGTGGCGATCCAACAAGCACCACCGGTGCATCTATGCGATAGCTGGGAACACTATGTCGGGCACGGTAACTAGCCATGCGGCCAGTCCACGGGTGAGCATGAAGACGACTGGTAACCACATCTTCGCTACGAGCAACCCGCGCCGATAATCCAGCACTACGTAAACTCTCAGCTATCCCATTCGCCCAGGTTTGTAACTGATCAGCATAAGGATTCGCCTCCTCCACTGCTACAGCACCATCTTCAAAACTGAGAGCACCGGAATCAATCAAAACGATTATTTCTTCCCCAGCATCACGCTGGCTCGCAAACCAATCATGAATGCGATCCGCACGGTAGGTCGTAACGAGGTTGCTTTGTTGACCAACTTGCTGTAAACCTGCCATGTTCACAGGGACATCCACCGTCACCATATGTCCAGCGATGGTGTCGATCACTTCCACCTGTAGCGCGTTAATGCCGGCAGGCACTTGCACCGAAGGCAATATGCCATCGGCCAGCACGGCTCGGCGCCGCTGATTGAGTTGATTACCAAAATTATCGCGAACGGTAATTTGCACATTCCCCATGATAGCTAGGTCGGCACCACTTTCTCCCTGGTAACGAATGCGAGGGGTAAAGCGCTGCCCTGATGTCACTTCTTCCGGTACACTGACGTGAATAGCGGCGATCGCTTCGGGAAGTGCAGCATAGATACGCCCCTCAACGCCATCTAGTTCTGCGTTAAAGTATAAACGTCCGTCTCGCTCCTGCAGGGATACCTGCTGGGCATTAATCACGTCATAAATCGCACCAATGCCATCACTGCGTATACCAAGCTCCGCCTGCACGGGCTTCACAGCACTATTAAAATGCCCCTGCACCAAGCGCTTATCCATCATCTCCGGATCAGTTGGCACCGTCCAGTTACTGGCAAATATCCATAACCCCTGTGCATCCTCATCCTTGGGGGTATTGACATTAACAAAGACTTCCGGCTGATCTTTGACAATAATTGGGTCAAGTAGCTGTTCGTAGACGGCCTGAAGCTGCTCGTATTGGTGAAGGCTTGCTCCGCGATACCCAGCCCAGTTTTGATGGC